>JBGAIO010000068.1:0-14648 GCA_044225415.1 Burkholderiaceae bacterium
TCTAGCGCGATGTCCTGCGTCGCCGATGCGAAGGCGACCACCAGGGCGGCGACGGTCAGTGCGCGCAGCCCGCCGGCGGGATCGGCGAGCGCCATCGCCACCAGTCCTGCGATGACGACGAACTGTGCGAGCAGCAGCCAGGCGCGGCGGCGGCCGAGCGCGCGCGTCAGCCACGGCAGCGGCAGCCGATCGACCAGCGGTGCCCACGCCCATTTGAAGCCGTAGGCAAGCCCGACCCATGACAGGTAACCGATGGTGGTGCGGTCGATGCCGGCCTCGCGCAGGCGGAAGGCCAGCGTGCCCAGCACCAGCAGCAGCGGCAGGCCCGCGGCGAAGCCCAGGAAGAACATGCGCAGCGCCGCGGGCTCTGCATAGACGCGCGCGACCTCGCGCCACGGGCGGCGCGGCCGCGCCTCGCTCGCGGGCGCGTCAGGCGGCAGCTGTGCCACCTTCGCCGCGCGCACCAAGCAGCTGGCGCACGTAGGCGGCATGCGTGCGCAGCGTGTAGAGCTGCGCGAGGTAGCTCTTCGGCACCTTCAGCAGGTTCAGGCGCCGGTCGACCTCGTTGATGCGTTCCATCAGCGCGGCATGATCGGCATCCGCGTCGGCCGCCTCGTGCTCGATGCGATTGAGCTCCGAATACCACCGGTCCAGCTTGTTGTTGATGTGCCAGGCGTAGAGCTTCGGCAGGTACGCAAAGGCCGGAATCGCAATCGCAAGCAGCGGCACGAGGATGAACAGCACGCGCTCCGCCCACACCGCGATCCAGAACGGCAGCACACGTCGCAGCAGCGACGGCCGTTCCTTGTAGAAACGGTCGGCGTCGGTGGCGAGCGGCAGCTCGATGTCCTTCGGCGACGGGAACTGCCCCGCACCATGCAGCAGCGTCGGCCCGCCGTGCACCTCGCGCACCGCCTGCAGCAGCAGCTCGATGGCCACGGGGTGCAGGTCGTCACGTGCGACAAGGTTGGCGGTGAGCGCGATCATCGTCAGCCGCTCGGCGGGAATGCCCGCCGCGAGGTCCACCACGCCTTCGGGCAGCTCGAGCTTGTGCAGTTGGGGCAGGCGCCTGACGTAGGCATCAGCGCGCGTCATGTTCATCACGCGCACTCCCGGTGCGCGCAGCAGCTTCTGCACCGCCGGCCCGTCGATGGCCGAGACGAAGAGCGCCGCATCGATGCTTCCGTCGATCAGCGCGTCGGCTGCGGCGAGGCCGCCCAGATCGACCAGTGTGGTCGGCGCTTCGGCCAGCGCGTTGTCGCGTGTCACGGCCTTGCCTAGCGCCTGCGTGCCCGAACCGGGCGCACCGATCGCGATGCGCTGTCCGCGCAGCAGCGCGATGTTGTCGATGGCGGCCTTGCCCCGATAGAACAGCCAGATTGGTTCGTAGAACGCGCTGCCGAGCGTCATCAGGTGATCCTCGTCGCCGGGCTGCACGAGACCACCCTGCACCAGCGCGACCTGCACGCCGCCTTCTCCGCTGCGCAGCCGCTCGAGGTTCTGCTGGGCGCCCGATGACGGTCGCAGCACCAGTTCGAGCCCGCGTTCGGCCATCTCCTGCTTGTAGCGCAGTGCGTAGGCGTGATACGCGCCGTCTTCGGCGCCGGTGCTCATCACCACCTGGCGTGGCGGCGCCGGCGGCGCGAACTTCGCCAGTATCCAGCCCAGCAGCGCGAGCAGCGCCAGCAGCGCGAGCGCGTACCAGATCAGCGCACGGCCTTCGATGCGCTCGGGCAATCTTTCACGGAGGAATGCGGGACTCTTCATCGATGGGTCGCCGCTACAGCCGGCCCGTGTAGTCGATCAGCAGCGGCGCGTGATCGGAGTAGCGCTGCGCCGTGTAGATCTCGGCGCGCCGGGCGCGCGCCGCCAGGCCCGGCGTGGCGATCTGGTAGTCGATGCGCCAGCCAACGTTCTTCGCGCGCGCCTGGCCGCGATTGCTCCACCACGTGTACTGGTCGGGCCGATCGTCCAGCCGCCGGAACACGTCGACCCAGCCGCGCTCGAACTGCGTGGTGAGCCACGCGCGTTCCTCGGGCAGGAAGCCCGAGTTCTTCTGGTTGCCGCGCCAGTTGCGGATGTCGATTTCCTTGTGGGCGATGTTGACGTCGCCGCAGAAGACGATCTCGCGGCCGGAGGCCTGCAGCTTCTTCAGATGCCGCGCGAACTGGTCGAGGAAGCGGTACTTGGCCGCCTGGCGCTCCTCGCCCGAAGAGCCCGACGGGAAGTACACCGAGATCGCGGTGAAGTCCTTGAACTCGGCTTCGACGTAGCGGCCTTCGGCGTCGAACTCGCGCGAGCCGAAGCCCAGGCGCACCGACTTCGGCTTCTTCGCCGACAGCAGCGCGGCACCGGAATAGCCGCGCCGCTGCGCGCAGTGATAGTGGAAGTGCAGCTTGCCGCTGCCGGTCAGCGCTTCGGGAATCGCATCGGCGTCGCAACGCACTTCCTGCAGGCAGACGATGTCGGCATTGGTCTGCTGCAGCCAGGGAATGAGCCCCTTGGCCGTGGCCGAGCGGATGCCGTTGACATTGACGGTGGCAATTCGCATGCTTGTCGATCTTCAGGGCTGGGCGGGTTTAGGCGGCATTTTCCATGCTTTTGCGGTTCGCACTGCGGCACAATTGCGAAGATTGAATCATCGCGGCGGGGAGCGGCAGTGCTGCGCCAGCAGTTCATCGAGTTTGCGTTGCAGACCGGCGTGTTGCGTTTCGGGGAATTCCGGACCAAGGCCGGTCGGTTGTCACCGTATTTCTTCAACGCCGGGCTGTTCAATCGCGGCGCGTTGCTCGCGCGCCTGGCGCGTTTCTACGCGCAGACGCTGCTGGCGGCGCGCGATGCCGGCCAGGTGCGTTTCGACATGCTGTTCGGCCCGGCCTACAAGGGCATCCCGCTCGCCTGCGCCACCGCGATGGCGATGGCCGATCTGGGTTCGGACTATCCCTTCGCGTTCAATCGCAAGGAAGCAAAGGACCACGGCGAGGGCGGCGTGATCGTCGGCAGTACGCTCGCGGGCCGGGCGATGATCGTCGACGACGTCATCACCGACGGCGCGGCCAAGCGCGAGTCGGTGCAACTCATCCGTTCGCTGGGCGCGGAGCCGGCCGGCGTCATCATCGCGCTCGACCGCATGGAGCGCACCGGCACGGAAGACGCGCTGTCGGAGCTGTCGGCCGTGCAGGCCTTCGAACAGGACATGGGCGTGCCGGTGCTGGCCATCGCCACGCTCGACGACGTGCTCGCCTACCTGGCCGGCCCGTCACGGGAGGCGCACGCGATGCGCACGCACATCCCGGCGATCGAGCGCTATCGGGAGCGCTATGGCGCCTGATCACCGCCTGCGGGCCGGCGGCATCGCGTTGCTGGCGTTCCTTGCGACTCCTGCAGGGGCGCAGGCGCCCGCGCCCGCGGCCGGCAGCATCTTCACCTGCGTGGCCAACGGCAGGACCTACAGCGGCGACCGTCCACCGCCGGAATGCGTGAACAGCGACATGCGCGAGCTCAATCGCGACGGCTCGCTGCGGCGCGTGATCCCGCGGCCGCTGACGGTCGATGAGCAGCGCGCCCGCGCGCTGGAGGCCAAGAAGCGCATCGAAGCCGAGGAACTGCAACTGGCCCAGCGCCGCCGCGACCGATCGCTGCTCGAAGCCTATGCCAACGAGGGCGAGATCGAGGCTGCGCGGAAGAAATCCTTGGAAAGCGCGGAGCAGATCGTCAAGCGTTCGCAGGAACGCGCAGCCAGCCTGGCGCAGGACAAGAAGCGACTGCAGGACGAGGCCGAGTTCTACAAGAAGCGCGATCAGCCGGAGAGCCTGAAGCGGGCGTTCACGCTGAACGAGCAGGCGTCGGGCACGGAGCAACGTATCCTGGCCGAGGCCAACGCGGAGATCACGCGCATCAACGAACGCTTCGACGACGAGAAGAAGCGCTACAAGGAACTGCTGGCGGGCGGCGCGCGGCCGGTGCAGCGCAACCCCGAGCCGGATATCCTGCTGGATCCGCGCTTCAAGGACGCTTCCACGCGGTAGTGTCCGGATTCATTCCGAATGAACACCCTTCGCATCCTTGCCATGGCCGCCGCGGCGGCACTGCTGCCCTGCATCGGCCACGCGCAGGCGCCGCAGGGTGGGCTCTACATCGCGGGCGCCGCCGGCTTCACGTTCAATGAAGCGGCGAAGCAGGCGCTGGCGGCGAACCCCAAAGGGCATCGCTTCTTCCTGCTGGTCGTGCCGCCGCAGACCAATGCGCTGCGCAGCGATGCGCCGCCCAACCTGGCCGCGGTGCGTGAGCGCGTGCAGACGGCGGGCGGCGTGATCTACGTGTGCCGGCGTGATGTCGACAATGGCCGCATCGATCCGGCCACCCTCGCGCCGGGCATCGTCGCCGTGCGCGGCTGGGGACCGAAGGGCGCGAACGACCTGCCGCCGGGCGAGCGCTATTTCGCCGGCGAGGATCGGCTCGTCCTGCCGAAATCGAACGAATCATTGCGGCGACTCCGGGCCACCTGCGCGAGCTGAACGGCTGACCATGGATCTCCGCGTTCGCGGGGATCCACATTGACGTTTCCCGCGCGGCGCTACTTCGCTGCCGCCGGCTGAAACTCCGGCACGCCGAACTGCCACAGGAAGAACGCGTAGATGTCGGCCGTGCGCAGCTGCGTCTGCGCGCGCGTCGCGCCGCTGCCGTGGCCCGACTCGTAGTCGAGCCGCATCAGCACCGCCGGCGCGTCCTTCCGCTGCGCATTGATCGCGCCGAGCTTCGAGGCGAACTTCGCCGACTGCCACACGTCCACGCGCGTGTCGTTGACGCCATGCGCGAGCATCACGGCCGGATAGCGCGTGCCCTCGCGCAGGTGGTGATAGCTGCTCATCGCCAGCAGTGCGCGGAACTCGTCTTCCTTCTTCACCGTGCCGTACTCGGGAATGTTCGCAACGCCGTTGGCGCGAGCCTCCGAACGCACGGTGTCGAGCACGGGCACCGACGGCACCGCGGCGGCGAACAGGTCGGGACGTTCCGTGATCGCGCGGCCGACCAGGATGCCGCCCGCGCTGCCGCCGTAGATGCCCAGCCGCGACGGCGTCGTGTAGCCGTTGGCCACCAGCCACTCGCCGGCGGCGATCGCGTCCTTCCACGTATTGGGCTTGGTCGTCTTGTGGCCGGCGCTGTGCCAGCCTTCGCCGTAGGCGCCGCCGCCGCGCACATGCGCGATCGCGTAGACCCCGCCGCGCTCCAGCCATGCCAGCACGCGCGGGCTGAACGAGGGGTCCTCGGTGATGCCATAAGCGCCGTAGCCGTAGAGGATCGTCGGATTGCGGCCGTCGAGCGGGGCCCCTTCGCGCGACAGGATGGTCAGCGGTACCTCGGTGCCGTCGTGGCTGCGCACGTGCACCTCGCGCACCGCAAGGCCGGGCGGCGCGTCGTAGGCGCCGGGCTTCACGAAGGCGAGCGGCGTCTGCTGCCGGCCCGCGGGCCGCGAAGCATCGATCAGCCAGGGCTTGCTCGCACGCACCCAACTGCCGAGCGACGCGACCACGCCGGGAAAGTCCGTTGACGCATCGATGACGCTGACATTGCCGGTGATGGGCAGCGCCACGGGCTGCAGGCCCCTGGCTCCATCGGCATCGAGCCGCGCCAGCGACAGCGCCACGCCGTCGCGCTGCGTGACGTACACGCCGTCGCGAGCGGCGCTCAGGCTGACGATGACCGAACGACTCTCCGGAACGACGACCTCGGCCTTCGCGATGTCGGGACTGGCGAGCGGCAGGCGCAGCACGCGGTAGCGCGGCGCGTCCTTTGCCGAGCGCAGGTAGATCCAGCCGTCGCGGATCTCGGCTTCGGCCACGCGGTCGCTCGCGTCCACCACCTTGCGCCACTTCGCCTCTCCGCGCATCGCCGCGTCGAGATCGGCGAGGTACAGCAGGCGGTTGCGGTCGACGCCCAGATTGACCAGCGCAGCGACGAGCTTTGTACCGGCAAGCGGAACGACCGTGCCCGACGCGTAGCCGGGCAGTGCGAGCTCGGGGTCATGGCTGACGCTGAACACGACGCGGTCGGCGCCCGAGTCGATGGCACGGAAGCGCCGCTGCGAGTCCTGGAAGCGCTCGGTCGGCGGCAGCTTGTCCCAGCCTTCGCGCAGCCGCGAATAGAAGAAACCGCTGCCGTCCTCCAGCCATGCGGCGCCGCCGAAGCGGATGCGGTCGATGGGCTCGATCAGCGGCTTGCCGCTGGCGACGTCGATGACATGCAGCAGCCCGATCTCGCCGCCGCCCACCTGGATCGAATAGGCGAGACGCCGGCCGTCCTTCGACGGCTGGAAGTCCTGGATCGCATGCGGGCGGCCGGCGGCCTTGCTGAGCGTCTCGGGGTCGACGAGTACGCGCTCCGCACCGTCGATGCCGTCGCGCAGCACCAGCTTGAACTGGTCCTCGCCGGGATTGCGGCGCAGGAAGAACCAGCGGTCGCCGTCCGCTCTGGCGATGCGGCCCGTGACGCCGGCGGCCGCGGCCTCGATCGCCTCGATGCGGGCCAGCAGCGCATTGCGGCCGGGGATCTTCGCGAGGATGGCGTCGGTGGCGGTCGCCTGCGCCTTCAGCCAGTCCTGCACCTGCGGCTGCTTCGTGTCCTCCAGGAAGCGATAGGGATCGGTGACTTCGACGCCCCAGTAGGTGTCGGTGACCGGCGCGGCCGGCAACGGTGGCGGCACGTCGACGCCGGCGAAGGTGGCGGCATGGGCGGTACCGAGGGTGGCGATGATGAATGAGGCAAAGATGCACAGTCGGTTCACTAGGACTCCCTGGGTGGATCGTTGCTTCCGCGGGGATGACAGCAGGCTACTTCCGTCATCCCGGCGAAGGCCGGGATCCAATTTGATGTTGCGCCGCCAATTGGGCCCCGGCCTTCGCCGGGGCGACGGCGGCGTGCCTCAGCCTGCAGCCAGCTTGCGCCGCAGTATCTCGGTGAGCTGCGTCGGGTTGGCCTTGCCCTGGCTCGCCTTCATCGCCTGGCCGATCAGCGCGTTGAAGGCCTTGTCCTTGCCGGCGCGGAACTCGGCGACGGACTTCTCGTTCGCCGCGATCACGCCGTCGACCAGCGCTTCGATCGCGCCCGTGTCCGAGATCTGCTTCAGGCCGCGTTGTTCGATCAGGTCATCGGGGCTTTCGGAAGCCACCGCTTCTCCGTCCCAAACTTGTGTGAACAAAACCTTCGCAGATGTAGTCGTGACGGTGCCGTCCGTAACTCTCGCGATGAGTTTGCCGAGGTAGGAAGCCGGTACAGGGGCAGCGTCGACCTCAATGCCGGCTTTGTTCGCCCTTGCGGACACTTCGCCCATAACCCAGTTCGCAGCGGCCTTTGCATCGCCTGCGTTGCGGGCGACTCCCTCGTAGTATTCGGCTAGTGATCTAGATGCTGTCAGAACACTAGCTTCGTACTCAGTCAGCCCATAAGCACTTACGAAGCGCTCCCGCATCGCGCCCGGCAGCTCGGGCAGTTCGCCGCGCACGCGCGAGACCCACTCGGGCGAGATCGCCAGCGGCAGCAGGTCCGGATCGGGGAAGTAGCGATAGTCCATCGCGTCTTCCTTGCTGCGCATGCTGCGCGTCTCGTCGCGGTCGGGGTCGTAGAGGCGCGTTTCCTGGATCACCTTGCCGCCGTCCTCCCGCAGCTCGATCTGCCGGCGCGCCTCGAACTCGATCGCCTGCTGCATGAAGCGGAAGCTGTTGAGGTTCTTGATCTCGCAGCGCGTACCCAGCGGTTCGCCCGTGCGGCGCACCGACACGTTGGCGTCGCAACGGAAAGAGCCTTCCTGCATGTTGCCGTCGCACACGCCCAGCCACACGACCAGCGAGTGCAGTGCGCGCGCATAGGCAACGGCTTCGGTGGCTGCGCCCGCGACGCTCGCCACGCAGATGTCGGGCTCGGTGACGATCTCCAGCAGCGGCGTGCCGGCGCGGTTCAGGTCGATGCCCGACATCCCGGCGAAGTCCTCGTGCAGCGACTTGCCGGCATCTTCCTCCAGGTGCGCGCGCGTCAGCCGCACGGTCTTCATGTACGCCGCGCCGCCCTTCGGCTGCACGACGAACGTCAGGCTGCCGCCCTGCACGACCGGAATCTCGTACTGGCTGATCTGGTAGCCCTTCGGCAGGTCCGGATAGAAGTAGTTCTTGCGTGCGAAGACGCTCTTCGGCGCGATGGTGGCGCCGATCGCCAGCCCGAAGCGGATCGCGCGCTCCACCGCTGCGCGGTTCAGTACCGGCAGCGTGCCGGGCAACGCGACGTCGACGGCGCTCGCCTGCGTGTTGGGTTCGGCACCGAACGCGGTGGACGCGCCCGAGAAGATCTTGCTGCGCGTGGTGAGCTGCGCATGCGTCTCGAGTCCGATCACGACTTCCCAGGTCATGGCGTTGCCTCCTAGTGCAGCGTTGCAGGGGGCGGGTCGCCGGCCAGCAGGCGGCGGGCCTCGCGCTGTTCGTGCGCGTAGGTGTCCCACGCCATGCTCGCCAGCAGCCGGTGCTGGTCGGCGGCGCTGCGATCGCCGCGCCGCTGCAGGGCATCGGCCATGTCCGCATGCACGATCGCGCGGATATCGGCGGGCGTCGACTCGTCGAGCCTGGCCAGCGCGGCGCGCAGGTGCGCGTGGCCTTCGTCGTCGCGTCCCAGCGCGAGGCAGCACTGTCCGCGATCGGCGAGCGCGACCGCCACTTCCTGCGTGAAGCCCTGCTCCACCGCCGCCGGCAGCCAGGCGTCGTACAGCGCCAGCGCGTCGGCGTGCCGGCCCTGCAGCACGTACATCTCGGCGAGCAGCAGCTGGTCGAGCGCCGTGTCCGGGCCTTCGGGCAGGCTGTCGATGAACGCGATGCTGCGCCGGAGTGCTTCCACCGCGCCGGTGACGGTGCGCTGGTCGAGTTCGTCGAGGGCCGCGGCCTGCCGCGCGTGCGCGGTGCGCGTCAGCGCGATCCGATGCAGCGAGCTCGCCATGCCGATGTCGTCGTCGAGTTCGCGCACCAGCGCTTCGGCCTCGCCGTAGAGGCGCGCGGCCTCCTCGTAGTCGCACGCGTCCTGGTGCAGCGAGCCCAGCGCGAGGTACGCGCGGTAGCGCGACTCGATGCTCGCCGAGGCGTTGGCCAGCACGCTGCGCGCATGGCGCGCAGCGCCGCGCACGTCATTCTCGCGCTGCATGAACAGCGCCAGCGCCGATTCGCATTCCGCCACCAGCGCGCGGTCCTCGACCTCGCTGCGCGCGCGCTCGGCGACCTCGATCATCGCCGTGCGCGCGTCGCCGAACTGCTTGTCGAAGTACAGGCAGATGGCGGCCACGTAGTCGCTGCGCAGCTCCACCGCGGCCGCTGCGCCACCGGGCAGCGCAGCGCGCGCACGGGCCAGCTCGTCGCGCGCCGCCTCGATACGGCCCAGGCGCGCCAGCAGCACGGCGCGATCCTGCAGGCGCTGCGTGTGCCCGACCGTGTCGCCAGCTGCGTGCGCGGCGTCGATCAGGCGCTGGTTGGCGAGCAGCAGGCGTTGCGTCATCGCGTCCTCAGAGGCCCGCCGGCGCGCGGCGGTGCCAGTCGGTGGACTGCTGGTAGGCGTGCGCCGCGCCGAGCAGCTTCGCCTCTTCGTAGTGGTTGGTCATCAGCTGCAGTCCGACCGGCCGGCCGGCGTGGCCGAAACCGCAGGGGATGCTCATCGACGGAATGCCGGCGAGGCTGCCGGGCACGGTGAACAGGTCCGCCATGTACATCGCCACCGGATCGGCGGCTTTCTCGCCGAAGCCGAAGGCGACGCTGGTGGTCACCGGCCCCGCGATGACGTCGCACTGCGCGAACGCGCGATGGAATTCGTCGGTGATCACGCGGCGCACCTTCATCGCCTTGATGAAGTAGGCGTCGTAGTAGCCGTGCGACAGCACGTAGGTGCCGACCAGGATGCGGCGCTTGGGCTCGTCGCCGAAGCCTTCGGCGCGCGACCGTCGGATCATGTCGTTCATGTCCGTGTAGCTCGCAGCGCGGTGGCCGTAGCGCACGCCGTCGAAGCGCGCGAGGTTGCTGGAGGCCTCGGCCGGCGCGATGACGTAGTACACCGGGATGCCGAGCGCGGCATTGGGCAGCGAGATGTCGACGAGCTGCGCGCCCAGGCGGCGGTATTCGTCGAGCGCCGCGCGCACCGCGGTCTCGACGTCGGGTTGCAGGCCGGCGCCGAAGAACTCGGTCGGTACGCCGATCTTCAGGCCCTTCACCGGGCGCTGCAGGTCGCGCGTGAAGTCTTCGGCCGGGCGATCGAGGCTGGTGGAGTCCTTGTCGTCGAAGCCCAGCATCCCGTTGAAGACGAGCGCGGCGTCCTCGGCCGACAGCGTCATCAGGCCCGCGGTGTCCAGGCTCGATGCGAAGGCGATCATGCCCCAGCGCGACGGGCGGCCGTACGTGGGCTTGATGCCGGTGATGCCGGAGAAAGCCGCCGGCTCGCGGATCGATCCGCCGGTGTCGGTGGCGGTGGCCACCGGCGCGATGCGCGCCGCGACCGCCGCGGCCGAGCCGCCCGACGAGCCGCCGGGCACCGCGCCGCGGTCCCACGGATTGAGCACGTTGCCATAGGCGCTGTTCTCGTTGCTCGAGCCCATCGCGAACTCGTCGCAGTTGGTCTTGCCGAGCGTCACCATGCCGGCGTCGCCGAGGTTCTCGACGACGGTGGCATCGAAGGGGCTCATGTAGCCCTCGAGGATGCGGCTCGACGCGGTGGTGGCGAAGTCCTTCGTGACGAAGATGTCCTTGTGCGCGATCGGCACGCCGGTGAGCGGCGTCGCGTCGCCGCGCGCGATGCGTGCATCGGCGGCCGCGGCCTGCGCGAGCGTCACCTCGGGACGCACGTCGAGGAAGGCGTTCAGATCACGCTGCGCGTCGATACGCGCGAGGTAGGCCTTTGCGAGTTCGGTCGCGGACACCTTGCGCGCCGCGAGGGCGCGCGACAGGTCGGCGACAGTGGCGGCTGCGAAATCCATGCCGCTCATTCGATGACCTTCGGCACCAGGAACAGCCCGTCCTGCTGCGCCGGTGCATTCGCGAGATTCGCGGCGCGTTCGTCGCCGACGCTCACCGCATCGTCACGCAGACGCTGCGCGCCACCCAGCGGATGCGCCATCGGCTCCACGCCGTCGGTGTCGATCGCCTGCATGCGCTCGATCATGCGAAGATGTCGTGCAGCTGAGCCAGCGTGCGCTGCGCTTCCGCATCGGTCACGTTGATGCGGGCGAGGTCGGCGATGCGCCGGACTTGGGCGAGGTCGAGGGCCATGGGGCAGTGCAGCAGTTGCTGGAAACCGCGGAGCAGCGGAAATGCGAACGGTGTCTGACCGGCTATGGAAGCCTTAGAAAACAAGCGTTTGCAGCGGGTTCGCGGCGCGCTTAGTTTATCATCGCGCATTCTTTGAAGACTCTGCGCGTCAGACGGGGACCGCAGTGCCGCGCCGAGCCTACAGGGCGATCGACGCGCGCCGGCCCGCAGCGCCCACGACCAGGCCTCCAATGTTCGGTTTTCTCCGCAGCTACTTCTCCAACGACCTTGCCATCGATCTCGGTACCGCGAACACGCTGATCTACGTGCGCGGCAAGGGCATCGTGCTCGATGAACCGTCGGTGGTCGCGATCCGCCAGGAAGGCGGCCCCAATGGCAAGCGCACGATCCAGGCGGTGGGCAAGGAAGCCAAGCAGATGCTCGGCAAGGTGCCCGGCAACATCGAGGCGATCCGCCCGATGAAGGACGGCGTGATCGCCGACTTCACCGTCACCGAGCAGATGCTCAAGCAGTTCATCAAGATCGTGCATCCGTCGAGCCTGTTCGCGCCGAACCCGCGCATCATCATCTGCGTGCCCTGCGGGTCCACGCAGGTCGAGCGCCGCGCGATCAAGGAATCGGCCGACGCGGCCGGTGCCTCGCAGGTGTTCCTGATCGAGGAGCCGATGGCCGCGGCGATCGGCGCCGGCCTGCCGGTCAGCGAAGCCAGCGGCTCGATGGTGGTGGACATCGGCGGCGGCACGACCGAAGTCGGCGTCATCTCGCTGGGCGGCATGGTCTACAAGGGCAGCGTGCGCGTCGGCGGCGACAAGTTCGACGAGGCGATCATCAACTACATCCGCCGCAACTACGGCATGCTGATCGGCGAGCCCACCGCCGAGCTGATCAAGAAGACGATCGGCTCCGCGTTCCCGGGCTCCGAAGTGCGCGAGATGGAAGTGAAGGGCCGCAACCTCTCCGAAGGCATTCCGCGCAGCTTCACCATCTCCAGCAACGAAATCCTCGAAGCGCTGACCGACCCGCTGAACCAGATCGTGTCCAGCGTGAAGATCGCGCTCGAGCAGACGCCGCCGGAACTGGGTGCCGACATCGCCGATCGCGGCATGATGCTCACGGGCGGCGGTGCGCTGCTGCGCGACCTCGACCGGCTGCTGATGGAAGAGACCGGCCTGCCGGTGGTGGTGGCCGAAGAGCCGCTGACCTGCGTGGTGCGCGGCTGCGGCATCGCGCTGGAGCGCATGGACAAGCTCGGCACGATCTTCGCGAACGGCTGAACGACGAGCGTACTGCCGGTGCGCGCTTCCCAAAAATCGTGTGGCTTTGCCACCGCTTCGCGCGCACGCCCGAGCCGTGGACACCCCTCCGCCCCTCTTCAACCAGGGCGTTTCCGCCCGCGCGCGTCTCGCATTCTTCTCCTTCCTGGCGATCGCGCTGATCGTCGTCGACTCGCGCATCAAGGCGCTGGAGACCGTGCGCGTCGGCATCGGCGTGGTGCTGTATCCGGTGCAGCAGGTGCTGCTGATCCCCGGTCGGGTGGTGGACAGCGTGACCGGACTACTTCACGTCGGTGACGTCGCTGCAGCGGGAGAACGAGGCGCTGAAGCGCCGGCAGCTCGAGAGCGCGCAGGAACTGCAGCAGGCGCAGCAGCTTGCCGCGGACAACGAACGGCTGCGCAGGCTGCTCGGCGCGCGCGACCGGCTGGGCAACGCCCACCGTGCTGGGCGCGGTGCTGTACGAATCGCGTGACCGCTTCTCGCACAAGATCGTGCTGCACGTGGGCGCCGATCACGGCGTGCGCACGGGCAATCCGGTGATCGACGACGTCGGCGTGGTCGGGCAGGTGACGCGCGTGTTCAAGACCACCGCCGAGGTGACGCTGCTCACCGACAAGGACCAGTCGATCCCGATCCAGATCGTGCGCAACGGCCTGCGCGGTGTCGCCTTCGGCGGCGCGGATCCGGGCACGCTCGACCTGCGCTTCATGGCGGCCAACGCCGACGTGGTCAATGGCGATGTCGCGGTGACCTCGGGACTCGATGGCCTGTATCCGCCCGGCCTGCCGGTGGGGCGCGTCGCATTGCTGGAGCGCGCGGCGAAGGACCAGTTCGCGCGCATCGTCATGACGCCGTCGGCCGGCGTCGAGAATCACACGCAGCTGCTGGTGCTGCTGGCGGAGGCCGCGCACCAAGCTCGAGCCGCCGCCGGCGCCGCGATGCGCCCACGACCAAGCGACGCGGAGGTCGCGAGCGCGCTGCGGTCGGTGAGGGCGCGATGAGCCTGCGCGACTGGCTCAAGGACACCTTCGCGCTGCGCGCGACCGATCCGATCGACCTCGGCGCCGCGCGCTGGGCTCGCGCGCGAGTACCTGCTGCGGCCCGCCAACCCGCTGTTCATCTGGTTCTCGCTGATCGTCGCGCTGCTGGCGAACCTGCTGCCATGGGGGCGCGACTCGCTGGCTGGCTGGCGCTGGCGATCTTCTGGAACGTGCACCAGCCGCGCCGCGTCGGCATGGGCGCGGCCTTCGTGTTCGGCCTGCTGATGGACGTGCACGAAGGCGCGCTGTTCGGCCAGCACGCGCTGGCGTACACGCTGGTGTCCTACGGCGCGATCATGCTGCACCGGCGCATCCAGTGGTTCCCGCTCGGCGCGCAGGCGCTGCACGTGCTGCCGCTGCTGCTGATCGCGCAGCTCGCGTCGCTGCTGATCCGCCTGTGGGTCGGCGGCGAATGGCCGGGCTGGACCTTCTTCGCGCCGAGCCTGATCGGCGCGGCGCTGTGGCCGCTGATCGCGTGGTTGCTGCTCGCGCCGCAGCGGCGGCCGGTGGATCGGGACGAGACGCGGCCGCTGTAGGCCGCGGTGCTTCATGCGGGCCGCCGGCATCCTGATGATCGCGGGCGCCGCGCTGCTGGCGTCGCTGCTGCTGCGCGAGGCGCTGCCGGCCCCTGCGGACCTGCGTGCAGAGCTGCGCCGCGAACCGCTGCAGACATCGACGCAGGCAGCGCCTTTCCAGACCACCGTCGACGGCGTGACCTACACCGTCAAGCCGGTCGCCGACTACGAGATCTGGGGCCTGGTCGTGAGCCGCCACGACAGCGGCACGTGGTGGGACTGGATCCACAAGGCGTCGAACGACAACCTCAACGTGGTCGACCTGTGCATCGTGTACGCCGAGAACGTCACCACCGGCGGCTATGTCGGCCCCGACTATTCGAGCGGGCAGTTCGTCTGCTACGTCCAGTGGCGCACGGCACAGCAGGGCGAACGCTTCTCGCTGCGTGCGCTGTCCAACAATCACCTGCTGGCCGATCGCCGATACATCGCCGACAAGCTGCGCGACGTGCGCATCGGCGACCAGGTGCACATCC
>JBGAIO010000069.1:0-14779 GCA_044225415.1 Burkholderiaceae bacterium
GGCGTCGCGCACCGACACGGCGCTGCCGGCGCCTGCTGGTGCGCCACTACTTCGACATTGACGCCAGCGCCACGCTCTACAACGCTACCTGCATGCTGGTCGTGCCCGCCGCCGGCGACGAGTTCGCGAAGCTGGTCGGCAAGGACGGCACGCACGCCACGATGCTCCGCGACGTGCTGGGCATCGAGCGCGTGTTCATTGCACGCGAGCCCCTGGCCAAGGAGCCGTTCGCACTGGTGTGCGCGGTGTCGCGCGTCACGGGGCTGAAGCGCCGCGAGTTCGCGGTCAAGCGCGCGGGCGGCGTCGCGCAGATGCCGGTCGTCATCGCCGAGCGCCGCTACATGCCGCGGCTGGTCGGACGGGGCGGACAGAACCTGATGTTCATCCGGCGGCTGGCGGGCGTGGCATTCATGCACGCGGAACGCGTCGAGTCGCGACAGGTAGCGGGATGATGCTCTTCGATCCGGCGCTCGCGGTTGAACCGCTCTTTGACGTTGTGCGCAGCGCGACGGCGGAATTGCGGGTCCAGGCGGAATCGCTGCTGCCTGTTGCGAGCGTTCGCCGATGCGAGTCGACGCGCGGTGCGCATCCGCTATCTGCTCGGTCCCAAGGCGAGTTACACGTTCGATGCGCGAGGCCGGCTGATGCTGTCGTCGCGGCCTTAAGCGCAAGGTGCGCAGGCCGACGAACTCGCGTTCGCCAGCACCACCGGCGAACTGATGATCAGTCCACGCTTCTCGGAGTTCGACGCCGGTGGGGATTGCCAGGCCGGCGCGCGTCGCACACCTTCTATGTGACCACGTCCCGCACATGCTGTCGTCTGCACGGGCGCGCCTCTGTACAGGACGAAGATCCTGTGCCTCTCGATGCAGGCTGGCACCTCCGCCGCGCTTGCTGCCCTCTTCGACAGCGAGTTCGATGATCGTGCCGCCGACGCGACACGGGCGACGCTCGCGAAGCAGGCGCGAGATCATGTCGTCATCGGCCCGGATGACAACTCGCCACTGCTGCAGTTGCTGCAGAAGCCTGGCGCGATAGTGTTGGCTTCCGAGCTCGACGAAGGTCGCGCTCGCACAACTGAAACGCGGTCCCGGCGCGCGCCTGCCTGCTGCCGGCGATGGCCGCGCACGTACACCTGCCGCCGAGGCAGCGCGGCGCCGGCATCGAAGCGGCGCGCCCTGGACGCTGACTTCGACAGTACCGTGGTGTGGACGTCCGGACCGTGCCTTCGTCGGTTCGCAGCGGTTGACCGAGAGCGCTCTGCAGCGGGATCGTGACGTCGGCATCTTCCTGCAGGCCGAAGGTGCCGCTGCCGTGCGGCGCTACCTGCTCGACGCGCGATGAGTCCCGCAGACTTCATCGTGTGCGTGGCTGCGCTGACGTCGCTGGTCGGCGAGCGCAACGCTGCATACACGCCCGAGTGGCGGCAGGCGATCGCGCGCAACGTCTGCGCCGCCGCCAACAGTGCACAGGTCGACCCGCGCGCGTTGGCCGCCATCGCAATGAACGAGAGCGGCAACTTCGATCTGCGGCTGTCTGTGCCAGCGACGCGCGGCCAGGACCTCGGCGCCTTCCAGGTCAACAGCCACTTCCAGGCCCATCGCGAACAGGTGCGTCTTGCCCAGCACCCGTTCCATGGCGCGGCCATCGCCGCGCAGATCCTGCGCGAGAACGTCGCGCGCTACGGCATGTCGTGGAAGGCCATCGCGGCCTACTGGAATCCCGCGCAGGCCGAGCGCGGCACGCCGGAAGCCCACCGCTACTACCGGCGCTGGGAGCAACACTATCGCATCGTCCAGCGCCACTTCACCGCCGCGCAGCCCCTCGTCGCGAATCACGGAGCACAATGATCATGAACAACGCCGCCGCCCACGACGTGCCTTCCGGCAATGTCGTCCGTCCGCCGTTTGCCTCGCGCGGCAACACGCTGCGCGGCGCGCCGCCTGACCGGCTGCAACGCCTGGTCGAGGTGCTGCAGCGTGACGGCCGCAAGTTTCGAGCGATGGAGCTGCTGCTGACTGTGCGCGCTGCGCAGGTGGTGGCACTGGAAGTGCCTTCGTGCACGACGCTCGTGAGCGTGGCCTCAGACCTTGATCGCATCCTGCGTCGCGTGCAGCGCACCGGCTATCGCCACATGAACCTGCGGCTGATCGCTGCGGCGCGCAGCATCGAAGACAACCTGGTCGAAGTCGTCGATGCGTTGAGTGCGAAGGCCGCGGCGCTCGCCGCCGCGGCTGCGATGGACGGCGACGTGCTGATCGATCCGCTGGTGCGCCGTCGATTGCGGGAAGCGGTTGCACAGCCCGACGCCGCAGCGCTGACCGTTGCCGGTGCGCCCCCGACCGTCGCCTCGGTGCGAGCCTGACGCGTGACGCCATGCGCACGGTGTGTGACCTGCTGGGTTTGGCGCTGTTCACGCTGTTTGCGGTATGGGTAGCGCTGATCCTGCTGGTGACGCCCGATCGCAAGCCGGTCGTCGCATGTGCGCCGCTGCACTACTCTGTCGCGGTTGGCCAGCGCGTCGTCGGCGCCGGCGTCGTTTCTGAGTTCCCGGCTCGCAGCAACGCCGGCACGGGCGACTTCGCCGATCGCGCGACACTCGCCTGCCTGGCGTACGTGGACCGCTACGTAGGCGCGGGCCTACGGCCGGGTGCCCGATGACCGCGCGCATTGCCTGGCTATCGGCGTCGCTGGCCCTGCTGTTGATCGGCGCGGCACATATCGTGCTGCCGGCACGGGTCATCGTCGTGCGTGCGACGCAGCTGCTCGGTGCGGATCCAACGCTGGCTGCTGCGGTACAGGGCCACTACACGCTCGGCCGCCAGCTGCTGCTCGCTGAACTCATCGCGGCCGCGCCTTGGCTGGCGGCTGGCGCGATGTTCGCCCTGGCGCTGCATGCAGCGCTGCGCCGCTGGCAGAACGACGTCCGACCTTCGAGCTATCGCCCGATCATCGATGTTGCTGGTGTCGCCCTGACCTTGCGCGACGAAGCCTTCGACCACGCGACCGCGCCCGAATGGCTGCCGATGGCACCGATGCCGGCGACGCGCCTGCCGCGTGGCGCCACCGAACTCGAGCGCCAGGCCTTTGCAGCGCTCGCCGCCGCAGCGGCAGTTCCTGTCGATGCGCGAAGGCCTGGCCTGAGCGTGCAGCAACGCGCGCAGCGACGCTACGACATTGCCGTGAGACTGTATGGCGCAGGATCACTGGCGGCGATCGGGGCGGTGGTCTGCGAGCTCGGCTGGCTGCTCGCGCTCGAGCAGCGCGAAGGGCGGTGGGTCGAAGTGCATGACTCACCCGAGCGGCTGTCGTTGCATGCGCTCGCGCGGCTGCCAGCCTGCTGGCAACTCGATCCAGCCGAGCGGGCGCGTATCAGTGCACTGATCGATCACGCCTGCCATCGCCGGTCACCTCTGGGTGCGGAGCCGGAAGTGCGTGTCGCGCTGGCAGCGCTCGCCCGCCTGCACGAGCTGGGTGATCTGCCGGTCGGCGCCGTGGTTTCACGAACTGCCGGCGGCGTTCGCGTCGTCGCGCCGCCGCCTCCTGTGCGGGATGCATCGAGCGCAGGCTGCATTGCAATGCTCGTCCTCGCTTGCCTGTTCGCGTGGCAGCCCCCTGCGCGTGCGCAGGACGCACCTCTGAGCCGTCCGCGGTCTGCCGCAATGCCGCCACAACGGGTTGGCGACATCATCGTGGACGCGGCAGTGATGCCTGTGTGGACCGTGCCGGCGGTCGAGCCGGACGGCATGCGGCGATTGGGCCAGGCAGTCAGCGACCCCGCGTTGCTGTCGCGCCTTCCACCGCCTGCGCCGCGCCGCCGCGGAGTTGTGTCGTACCTGGAAGGCGCGTTCGATCGTCCGGAGTGGCGGGCCATCGTTACCGCCGGACAAGGCGTCCCACTCGCCGCCGCCGTCGTGCGTATCGCGCCTCCGGGCCTTCGGCCTTCGGGATTCGAGGGCATCGAGTCCGCATCGCTGCAGGCGCCCGTGAGCTGGTCCGCAGGGCTCGATCGCGCAACCGCTCTCGAGAGCGTGCTGCGCGCGAACGGCCTGCGTGCGGTGGTCAGTGATGCCGGCATCGTGCTGACGCAGGCGCCGCAATCGACCGCGGCGATCGTCGATGACGCGGCCGCGTGGCGGCGCCGCGCCGCCGAACTCGAAGCAGCTGCACAGGAAGCGCGACGCGCCGAGATCGCGACGCTGGCGCGCGAACGCGAGCAACTCGAAGCGCGCCGTCGTGCCGCCGAGCTGGAACTGAAGTCGGTCGAGCTGGCGTCCGAAAAGCTGCAGCAGGAGCACCGCTCACGGCTGGCAGACACCGCCACCGCCTTCATCGATCGGGAATGGAAGCTCTCACCCGACGACAGCACGCTGCGCCACGGGCTCGCGCGTTGGGCGCGACTTGAAGGCGTGGGCTTTGCCTGGGAGGCCGACTACGACCTGCCGGTGGTCGCGGAGCTTGCCTACCGTGGCCCCCTGCCGACCGTCATCGAGCGGCTGATGCAGAAGGTGCCGCCCGACTCGAAGCTCATCTATTCACTTGACCGGCTGCAAGGCCTGGTGGTGCGCGCGGCACCGCGGTCATGACCTGCTTCGGACCGGAACAACCCATTTCGGGTCGATGCCAAGCGCATCCGAAGGCGCTAGCTTGCCCGCCATCGACGCACGAGGAGTGAGGTCATCATGCTCGTTGCACAGGCTGCTGTCCTGTCGGTCAGCGCAGTGTTCGCCGCGGGGCCGGTCGCCACGCTGCCGACCATCAGCGTCCCGATGATCGTCGTCGGCGCCCTCGCCGTGGGCCCGGCGCCCGCGAACGCACAGGCCGGTGCATTCGGTGCGCCGGTGCGGCTGTACGAAGCTACTGCCGTAGCAACGCCCGCGAGCCCGCCGCCGGTACCGGAAGCCGCGCAGTCGGCCAACGCACTCGGCGCGGCGATCACTGTGTCTGCCGTACCGGTCGCAACCCAGTCGAGCAGTGCAGCCGCTTCGACCTGGCGCGTCGAGATCGCCGACATGAACGTACGGCGTGTCATCGAGCGCTGGAGCCGCAATGCCGGCATGCAGGTCATCTACGAGGCCAGCAAGGACGTCGACGTCGGCGCGACCGCGGCGTTCAGCGGCACATACGAGCACGCGCTGCAGCAGCTGCTCGCGGCGATCGAAGCGTCGGAGATGCCGCTGCGGGCATGCCTGTATGCCAATGCGGTGACGCGCGTCATTCCCCGCATGCAGCGCTGCGACTGAGCGGAAGTTGCCGATGAATTCCATCGCTGCCATAGCCGCCATCGTTGTCGGCACCGCCCTGCTCGTCGGCTGCTCGACGACCCGTGACGAAGTCCGCCGCGACACGGCGGCTGCCGACCAGCAGACCCGGCAGGTCGTGAGCTCCATGCAGTCGCAGATGCGCACGCCGCCGCCGCTGGTCGAACGCGTCGATCGAGCGTTCATCGGTCGCAGGGTGCAGACTGTGTCGCGCGAACAGAGCTTCCCGCCGGTCCTGCGCAGCGACGTGGCGATGGTGTTCGACGACGGACGCCCGACCAACGCGCTCGGCGACGTGTCGATCCCGATCGCCACACTGGCCGAACGCATCACGCTCGCCACCGGCGTGCCGACGCGCGTCAAGTCCGACGTGTACCTGCCGCTCAGTGCGCTGGTGCCGGGCCGTGCACAGCCCGTGGTGACGTCATTCGCCAGCAATGTCACCGCCGCGGGCCAGAGCGGCGGCGTCGGCGCGCAGCGCGCGGCGGAACTGACGCGCACGCCCTCGGCCGCGCCGATTACGCCGGTCGAAAGCGTGTCGGTCGCGATGCCGGCGCGTCTGGTGGGACCGGTGACTAAGATGCTCGAGCTCGTCAAGGCGCGCGTCGGCATCAACGCCCGCTACACCGAGGACGGCTACCTCGAGTTCTATCGCCTCAGCACGCGCACGTTCCAGGTGACGGCGCTGCCGGGCGACCAGAACTACACGACGCAGCTCGGCCAGAACGCCACCGGCGGCAACAACTTCACCGCGACGGCGAACGTCACCACCACCGCGACGCTGCGGCCGTTCTCGTCGAGCGTGCAGGCGGTGCGCGCCATGCTGACGGTCGCCGGCACCGTCGTGGACAACGAAGCCACGCGGACCATCTCCGTCACCGATACCGACGACGTGCTCGATGCCGTCTCGCGCTTTCTCGCGGAAGAGAACCGGTTGCTGAGGCGCCAGGTGGTCGTCGAACTGCGCACGGTCAGCTTCCGCTCCAGCAAGATCAACGATGTCAACTTCAACTGGGAGGCGCTCTACACCGCCATCCTCGAGCGCTACGGCTATCGCGTCTCCGTGGGCAGTCCCATCGTGGCACCGACGGAGAACTCCGGCGTCATCGGCATCACGGCGCTGCCGGGCACGGGGGTCGACGGCCGCTGGAATGGCTCCAGCGCGTTCATCGCTGCGCTCGACGAGATCGGCGACACGAAGATCGAGCGCTCGAACATCCTGTACACCACGTCGGGACGCTCGGTCGCCTATGCCGTCACCAACACCTACGACTACGTCTACCAGACCACCAGTTCCGCGGCCAGCCTGACGGCGGTCTCGACCGGCATACAGACCAAGCAGGACACGGTCGGCCGCATCCTGTCGCTGCTGCCGGTGGTGGTCAACGAGAACGCGGTGGCGGTCGACGTGATGCTGAACGAGTCGCGGCTGATTGCGCTGAAGAACTTCACGACGGGCCAGGGCATCGCGCAGCAGACGGTGCAGCTGCCGGACAAGCTGGCCGAGCAGTCGCGGCACAGCCTGATCCTGCGCGACGGCGACGAATTGGTGTTCTCCGGCCTGGCGCAGGGCGATGACACGAACACCACGCGCTCGCTCGCCGAGCAGATCTCGCCGGTCTTCGGCGGTGGCGTCAAGGCGCAGCAGCAGATGGTGCGCACCTTCCTGACCATCAAGGTCCGCGTGCTGGACACACTCTGAGCACCGGCCGAACGCGCATGACCGCACGCCTGATCACCGCGATGAAGCCGCTGGCCTGCGGGCTGGTGTGGCGATCGCTGGCCGGCCGCCAGCCGCGGCGCGAGATTGCGCAGCTGCAACGCTCATTGCGAGCCACGCGCGTGCAGCGCGCCGAAAGCGTCGCCGGTTTTCTCGCGAAGGGTGATCTGCCACGACGCACGCCGGTGCCGCGCAAGCTGTGGTCGGCCGCGGCGATGTTCGCGTCGATCGGCGATGTCGATCCAACGGCCCTGCTCGTGCTGCCGGTGCCGGAAGACGACGCGCCACGTGGCGGCGATCGCGAGTTCGCCATCATCGGCGTGCATCAGCGCATGCCGCTGCCGGACTTCGACCTCGTACTCCCCGAGCAGCGGCTCGGGGAAGAGGTGAATCGCCTGACAGAGCTGATCCTCGACCTGACCAACGATCGGCCGACGCTGTACGGCGAAGGACCTGGCGCTGTGCCGATGACATGGGACGACATTGCCACGCGCGGCAACGTTGCGCCGATGGAGGCCGAGGAAGCGCGCCAGTACGCGATGGCGGCGGTCGCGGCCGTGCTCGCCGCGGGCGTCGGCATGTATGGATGGGACGCCTACCAGGCACGCGAACGCGCCTCGCAGCAGCGCGCCCGGGTCGCGGCGGATCCAACGCTGCCGTACCTGACTTCGCTCGAGCAGGCCCTGCGCAGCACGCCATGGAACGACGGTGCGGCCGTCGCCGCTCTCATCGACCACGCCAGCCGCATTCCGGCAGAGATCGCGAGCTTCCAGCTCGACAAGCTGTTGAGCTGCGATCTGCAGCAGCGCGTCTGCACGGCGACCTACGTGCGGCCGCGCAACGGCCCGGCGACCTACAACGAATTCCGCGCTGCGGCACCGGAGAAGCACTTCAGCGCGATCGACTACGCATTCGATGGTTCACGCGTGGCGGTGCGACTCGCGTTGCCGCCGGCCGCGACGGCGTCCGCCGCGGCGCCGATGGCGGGCATGTTCCTCAGCGAAGGCGAACTGCCGCTGCGCTGGTGGCCCGTCGTGCAGAACCTCGAATCCCTGCCGCTGAAGGCGACGCTCGCGCCGCAACCGGCACGCATCGCCGGCGCCATCCCACCCGGCGCATCGGAATCGCAGATCAAGGGACTGGTGCGGGTCTGGCCTGTGACCGCAAACGTTCCGGCGTGGGCCGTGGCGGGGTTGCCCGTCATTCCTGGTCTCACATGGGAAAGCGTCGAGCTTTCATTGGCAGCGCAGGGCGGTGTCGCCGCCACGCTGAAAGGAGCGATCTATGCGCGCAGGAGCTAGCCTTGGTCTCGCAGCCTGCGGCCTGTCGGTGCTGATGTCGATGGCACCGGCGGCCGGGCAGAGCGTGCAGGAGCTGATCGAGCTCGATCGCCAGCTCGCGGTGCAGAAGCAGGGCGGAGCTCGCCAAGGCGAAGCGGCGCACCGAAGCGTTGACGCGCGCCAGCAAGCCATTGGTCGCGCCCGAGCCGCGGCGGCCTGAGGATGACTTCCAGGTGCGCGGCGTGTTCGGTCCGGTCGACAACCTGGCGGCGCTGGTCAGCTATCGCGGCGACGTGCCGGTCGTGCTGGGCAGCGCGCCGCATCATGTGCAGAGCGTCGGCGGTTGGTCGCTGGCATGCGCGTCGCCGCAGCAGATCGTGCTCGAGCGGCCCGCCGTGTCTGCCGTGGCCGTGAAGAAGGGCAGCGGTGCGAACGGCGAGGGGCCGGTCGATCGCATCGTGCTGCCGGTGCGGTTGAATCCCTGCCGACCGCGAGCGACATGAAGAATCCGTCGCCGCTGCCCATGCAAGGGCCGCCGGTCTTCGGCGCGCCGATCTCGCCCGTGCTGGCGCGCTGACGGTGCCTGCGCAGGTCGTCACGCTGATGAACTGGTTCGGCAAGAAGGAGCCGCTGCGGCCTGCGCCTGCGCGGACGGTGCGTGCGCGGCCCGCTCCGGCTGCAGGTCCGAACAGCGCTGTCGGCGGCACAGCTCCTTCTGCACGGGTCTCGACGCCGGCACTGAACCCGCTGACACGCTTGCCGGCGGTCCCGACGGGCGGCGCCGAAGGCGCGGTGCCGATGCACGAGCGCGTGCTGACGCGCACCGGCGAGAAGCTGTACGAGGAGGATCGCGCCAGCCGCTTCGCCGCACTGCTGATCCGCGCTGGCGAACGGACAGTGCACTTGCTCGAGGCGACCGGCGTCGCGCCCCACGAGTCGCTGTCGATGCGGGCGCGGCTGCGTGAAGCGACCTACTCGGTCATCGCTGTCCACAAGGTGTCGGTGCGAATGATCGCCGCTAAACGGCGTGCAGAGCGGAAGCGCCGGCCTCGTCATCCGCCGGCGTGGGCGCACGCTCGGCGATCTCGCCGCTGCTCGTGCGCTGGGAGGATCTGCAGCAGGCGGTCGCGCTCGACGCCTCAGACGTGCACGTCGAGGTGCGCACCGACGAGCCCTGCCGTGTGCACTTCCGCACCGGCGGCGACATGGTCGAGATGCCGCATCTGATCGAGGGCCCGGAAGCAACTGCTCGACCTGATCGGCTTCCTCTACAACAACCTGTGCCAGGGCGGCTCCAACCGCATTCAACTCGCGAGGGGTTTCGTCGCAGAGATGACCGAGCGCGACGCGCACGACCCGCGCACCCACCGCGCGCGGCGCGTGCGCGGCCGTGTGCAGACGCTGCGCGTCAACGGTCCCGACCTGCACATCGACGGCGGCACGGTCGCACCGATGGACCTGGTGCTGCGCATCCTGTTCTGCGACCA
This sequence comes from Burkholderiaceae bacterium, assembly GCA_044225415.1. Classification (GTDB taxonomy): domain Bacteria; phylum Pseudomonadota; class Gammaproteobacteria; order Burkholderiales; family Burkholderiaceae_F; genus JALORV01. The sequence continues at coordinate 9,749 of JBGAIO010000069.1, forward strand.
GGAGCGCGTGCCCGGTCTGGGGAACTTGGCCATCTGCCGTCGCAGGTAGCTCGCCTTCGAACGCGCGGTGGCGTTCAAGACAGGACTGTTCTCCATCTCCGGGCAGGTAGGCGCCGGCAAGAGCACGTCGCTGCGCGCGCTCTTCGACCGGCTGCCGGGCTACTGGAAGAAGTACTCCTTCGAGGATCCGATCGAGTACCGCCACGCGAACACCCAGGTGCTGGTGCAGCGCGATCTCAGCAGCAAGGCCGACTCCGAGACCGCTTTCCGCACCAATCTGCTCGCGATCAAGCGCGGCGACCTGAACGCGATGCTCCTCGGCGAGATCCGGGACGCGGATTCGATGGCGGCGGCGCGCGACGTCGTGCTGTCGGGACATCCCGTCTACACGACGGTGCACGCACAGAGCGCGCTCGGCCAGGTGCCGCGACTGCTGATTCCGGAACTCGGCCTGTCACGCAGCGACCTCGCAGACCCATCGTTCATCAACACGCTGGCGCGCCTGTGCGCTGGTCAAGCGGCTTTGCTCGGCTGCAGGCATTGAGCGGGAGCGCCGGGCATGTGTTCTCCTCGGTGCGCCTATCTGGCCATGATCATCGAAGGCAAGTTCCAGGTGGAGCGCGGCTGTTCGAGCTCCGTAATCCGGACGGCTGCGAGCGCTGCCGCAGCACGCGTCATCCGGAGCTGTACGGCTATGCAGGCCGCGAGGTCGTGGCCGAGTGGTTCCAGCCGGACATGGAAGACCGCGCCCTGATCCTGCGCGGCGACCAGGTCAACCTTTGGCGGCGCTGGCGCGCATCGCGCAGCGCCTCGTTCGACGCCGAGGACACGCGCGGGAAGGAAGCGCTCGAAGTAGGCCTGTTCAAGGCATTGCAGGGCGTGTTCGACCCGCGCTCCGTCGAGGAGAAATTCCGGCCGTTCCATCTGCACGTCGTGTCGGAGGAGCGGCGCATCGGCGTTGTGCCGTTGCCGCAGGAACTGCGTCGATGATCGCCTTGACCGAGCGCCTGAACGAAGCGTGGGTGCGCTGGCAGTTCCGAGGGCAGCGGGCGGAGTTCTGGCGCGACCTCGCGACGATGATCCGCAACAAAATCTCGCTGCGCGAACGGCTGATGACGCTGGCTGCGCGCGAGCCCGGCTCCGCGCGCGGTCGCTTCGCGCAGATGTGGCTGGAGGCGATGCTCGTGCGGCCGGACTTTGCCGAAGCTGCGACGCCGCTGGTCCCCGTGACCGACCACCTGATGCTGCGCGCAGCCGCCAACGCGCAGAACCTGCCCGATGCACTGGACCTGCTCGGCGAACAGATCGAGCGCACGCGCGAGCTCAAGTCCGTGCTCATCACCGCGCTCGTCATGCCGCTGATCGGACTGAGCGCCGCCATCGTGCTGTTCCTGGTCTATGGCGGAAAGATCTTCCCGGAGTTCGCGAAGGTCTACCCGATGCAGTTCTGGCCAAGTTTCAACCGCGACGTGGCCACCGTTGCGATGTTCCTCGCCGGGCCGGGCGGCCTCGCCGGGTTGACGCTGCTGGCGGCCATGCTGACGGCCTACATGGTGTCACTGGATCGCTGGACCGGGCGTGTGCGCACATGGGTGGACGACTGCTTCCTGCCGTACTCGGCGGTGCGCGACCTGCGTGGCGTGGGGCTGCTGATGGCGCTGGCGACGTTGCTGCGCAATCGCGTGTCGCTGCGCGACTCGATCGTGCGCATGGGCGAGGCAGGCTCGCGCTGGATGGCATGGCATGCCGACCAGATCCTCGAAGCGGCCGCGACACGGCACGCCTCGAACCCCCTTGCCGCGCTCGGCAGTGGCGTGCTGTCGCGAAGCCTGTACCACCGGCTGATCGACTACGGCAAGGTCGGCGGCCTCGAACTGCCCGACCTGCTGCTGCGCGCCGCGCGCGACGAAGCCACGGCGCTCAAGCGTCGCCTCGAACGCCTGGCGCGCGTCTTCACCGTCATCACGCTGCTGGCGGCCGGCGGCGTGATGCTGGTCTGCATTGCAGCGATACCCCAACCCGATCCAACGCAGTTGCAACAGGCCCACCGCATCCGCTGAAGGAGCAACCATGACACGCACTTCCCGCCGCCAGACAGGCTTCACCCTGATCGAGATCGGCGTCGTACTGCTGCTGATCGCGATCGCCGGCATCGTCGTCTTTACCCGCTTTGTGGACAACCGCGATTCGAACAACGTCAACACGATGGCTTCCGACCTGTCCAAGGTCGCTGTCTCGGTCGCCAGCGTGTTTCCCGCGCCGCAGACCTTTGCCGCGCTGGGGAACAACATCGCCACGGCCAACTGCGCCGTGCTGATCAACAACGGGCTCTTTCAGGGAACCTCGTTCCGCGCAGTCGGTGGCGCAGCGCCCGACCTGCGGCACGTGTTCGACGATGGCACGATGGGCTGCGGCGCGGCCACGCTGGTCAATGCCAACGACGGCTTCACGCTGCAGTTCAAGTTCAACGGCATGCGCGACGACACGTGTTCCAAGCTCGTGCGGGCGGCCGAAGGCAATGCGCGCCGAGTGTCGGTCAACGGCAACGTCGTGAAGACGCTGAACGGGCAGCTCAACCCGGCGAACCTGGGAACGCAGTGCACGACGGCCGCGAGCGTCAACAACCAGGTCATCGCATTCGACTACGGCCGCTGATCCGACGCGACGACGGTCATGCGTGCGTTGTACAAGCGTCAGCGCGGTTTCGGCATCCTCGAGATGACGCTGGCGCTGGCACTGTTCACGATGATCCTGCTGTTCTCGATGCGGGACCAGCATCGCACGTCACGCATGCAGATCGACCGCGCCGCGGGCGAGCACCTCAAGATCATCCAACTCGCGCTGCAGCGCTATCTGGACCAGCACCGCGCCGATCTGCTGGCGGGCGCGCCGGTCGCTGGTGTCACCGATCCTATTGCGCCGACCCTGGCGGAGCTGCGCGCCGTCAACGCGCTCGCACCATCGGTCGGCGACGTGGGGCCGAACGGCCTGACGTACCAGCTCCGCGTCGACCGCCTGCCCGCCGCCTGCGTGCCCGCCACCAACTGCGTCGACCTCCAGGGTGTGATGTGGGCGACGAGGCCCCTGATGGAGGGGCCTGTTCCCCAAGTCCAGCGTATCGCGATCATGCAGTCGGCCGCCGGCATCGACGCAGCCATCGCAAGCGTCACGAATGCCGCGCAGCTCTCCGGTCTCGACGGCATCTGGCCGATTCCCAACCCGCTCGGCAATCAGCCCGGCGTGATTGCGGCGCGAGCAGGCTGGGGTGCGAGCACCGATCTGGGCGCCTTCCTGCGTCGCGATGGTTCGGATGCGGGGATGGTGGGCAACCTGAACATGAACAACAACCGCATCGATAGCCCGTCGGAGGTGGCGGCGCCGGCGGCGGGGAGCGTGAGGTTCACCGTGGGGGGAGTGGAGGCGGGCCGTGTGCAGGACAACGGCATGGCCGTCGCAGCCTCGCTGCAGTTCCAAAATGCGGTTCTCCCCGGCAATCCTTGCATCGAAGCGGGCGCGCTGGGGCGCGTTACCACCGTCGACGGTGAAGGCGTCGCATTCTGTCGAGGGGGTATCTGGCGAACCTTGGCGCTGCAGTCGAATCTTGGCGCCGCATGCGCTACGGACGGCGCGACCGCTACCTCAGCGACGGGCCAGCAGATCATTTGCTGGAGTGGGACTTATGTTGCAAGCCGCAGCCGGATGTCGCGTGTCGTGCAGATGGACCAGGTTGCGGTCGTACACAGCGGGTCAGTTGCGAAGCCCGCCTGTGGGCCTGGTGGCACACCTAATGTGGTCGTGGTTCCCCAGGATCCCGGAACGGATCCGAGCTGGGCCGGTTTCGGCCCTGCGCCGAATTCGCCCACTTACGGCGAAGCCAACCGCATGCAGATTGCTGTAGCGGATACCGGGCCGTCGTGGTCGATCGCTCTTCGACTGGTCGATGAAAGCAGCAATGCGACGTCGACCCATCGGATCTCGGGCGCGCCGTACAACCTTCAGGCCATTGCGCAGACGCAGTGCGTTTACTAGGCGGTTCTCGATGAAAAGGTCGGCCTTGCTTTGCGCGTTGCTAACCTGCCTGGCGGGCCATCATCCCACGGCTGAAGCTGATGATCAGCGGGGTTGCCAGGATTCGACATGCTTGCAGCCGCTGCCTGGGTTTTCGTGCCCGCCTGCGAAATTATGGGATCAGAATGGAACGACTCGACAAGCGGTGTGTGTGGATTGTCGAGGCGTGCAACCCAGGCCCGAACAACGGACGATGGCTTGTCCACGCACACAGTCCGGGTCAATTGTTGAAGGTCGAGAGTACTTCTGTCAGGCGAATCTGTGGCGGCCGGGGCAGTGGCAGCTGATTTCGAATAGTTGTATCTGTGCGCCGCCTAAGACTTGGCACGCCGACCGGGGTATTTGCGCAGACGGCGATGACTTGACATCCTCATTTCAGATCTACTCAACTGGCCTTAGATGGAGCAACGGAGCAGAACCCTACTGGAATACTCTAATCAACAAACTCAACTCGGCAATCGGCACCGACTGGTACAGCGACTTACCACCTAACAACTTCGTTCGCCAAGCTGTCGACTACCTGGCTGCGATGATTGCGCTGCCCAACAGGCGCTGTCCCGCTGAACCGGCTGTATTCGGCAATGTGACGGCTCACTGTGAGATATATTGGGAGGACATAGTAGAGACGCCGTTTCAGAAAGGCCCTTTCTATGTGGTGTCGCTCTGGCTTAGCCGGTCCTGAACGGTTTCTTAGTAGTTGGAAAGTAGCGAGTTCGCCATCGGAGATGTCGCCTATGCTGACAAACCGGAATACGCGCGCTTTGTTCGTATCGGCAAGCGTGCTTATGGTGGCCACCGGACTCGTGTTAGGAGGTTGCGGAGGCTCCGATTCGCCGGCCGCCACGCCGCCCTCCCCAGCCCCCTCGCCACCACCACCACCGCCACCACCGCCAGCGCCGAATTCGGCCGCCGTGGACGCCATTGATACGACAAATCGAGCGGAGGTTCTCGCTCGCTTTCAGC
>JBGAIO010000070.1:0-15224 GCA_044225415.1 Burkholderiaceae bacterium
CGTGCGCGCGCGCGGAGCGCTGCGGATCGCGCAGCAGCGCGGCCACCACCAGTGCCGCGATGCCGAGCACGGTGATCTCCCCCAGCGTGTCGAACGCGCGGAAGTCCACCAGCATCACGTTGACGACGTTGGCGCCGCCGGCCAGCGGGCAACGCCGTCGCCAGATAGAACGGCGCGATCGAGTCCGGATGGGGCTGCGCGAGCACCCACCACAGCGCGGCCGTGCCGAGCCCGGCCGCCACGGCGACCACGGCATGCACGCGGCGGCGCATGGCCAGCGCTCGTTGGGCGTGGTCTGCGGCAGCCAGTGCAGCGCGAGGAGCATCAGCACGATGGTCACGACTTCGACCAGCAGCTGCGTCAGCGCCGAGGTCGGGCGCGGACAGCGCGACGAACAGCCACGAAACGATCAGCCCGACCGCGCCGAGCAACAGCACCGCATGCAGGCGCCGGCGATGCACGAGCGTGGCCGCGATCGCGACGACCATGCCGGCCAGCAGCAGCACGATCGCGGGATCGAGCGGTGTCGCGGAGAATCGGGCAATCGCGCCACGCGCCAGCAACGGCAACGCGCCGGCCAGCAGCGCCATGATCACCAGGAAGAAGAGGTAGCGCTGCAGGCTGCCATTCTGCAGCGCCAGCGTCAGCCAGCGCGCCGCATCGATCGCGCGCGTCGCCGTGAACACGAAGTTCTCGGCCGCCGCGCGCCAAATGGACGACGCGGTGCAAGTTGATCACGCGTTGCAGGCCGAAGTAGAGCAGCGCGCGCCGAAAGTCGCGAGCGCCGACATCGCCAGCGGCAGGTTGAAGCCGTGCCACAGCGCGAGGCTGTAGTCGGGCAGCGGTGTCGCGAGCGTGGCGCGCGCGGCAACCGCAAGCAGCGGCGCGACCGTGAGCGCCGGCAGGATGCCGACGGCCAGGCAGGCAACGACGAGGATCTCCACCGGCACGCGCATGAAACGCGGCGGCTCGTGCGGCACGCGCTCGAGCTTCGTCGAGGGCGGGCCGAAGAACACGTCGTGGATGAAGCGCGTGCTGTAGGCCACGCTGAAGATGCCGGCGATGGTCGCGCCGATGGGCAGCACAATCCAGCCCATGATGCCGCTGCGGCGCCAGCGCGGCACCGAAGAACATCTCCTTCGACAGGAAGCCGTTGAGCAGCGGCACGCCGGCCATGGCCGCCGCCGCGACGATGCCCAGCGTAGCGGTCCACGGCATGTCTCCATACAGGCCGCTGAGCTGCCGCATGTCGCGCGCTGGCTTCGTGGTCGATGATGCCGGCGGCCATGAACAGCGAAGCCTTGAAGGTCGCGTGGTTCAGCAGATGGAAGACGCCGGCCACGATGCCGAGCGCGTCGTCGAGACCGAGAGCAGCGTGATCAACCCGAGATGATCGTCGCAGCGCGAGCAGGCCCTTCAGGTCGGCTGGAAGATCGCCAGATAGGCGCCGATGATCAGCGTCGCGAGCCCCGTGACGCTGACGATCCAGAACCATTCGGGCGAGTGGCCCAGCACCGGATAGCAGCGCGCGAGCAGGAACACGCCCGCCTTCACCATTGTCGCGGAGTGCAGGTACGCGGATACCGGCGTGGGCGCCGCCATCGCGTGCGGCAGCCAGAAGTGCAGCGGAAACTGCGCGCTCTTGGTGAAGGCCCCCGCCAGCACCAGCAGCAAGGCCGGCAGGTACAGCGGATGCGCACGCACCGTCGCGCCGGCGGCCAGCACGTCGTCGAGGCGGAAGCTGCCGGCGATGTGGCCGAGGATGAGCACGCCGGCCAGCAACGCGAGTCCGCCGGCACCGGTGATGGTCAGCGCCATCTTCGCGCCCTCGCGCGCGTCGGTGCGCGTGTGCCAGTAGCCGATCAGCAGGAAGGACGCGAGGCTCGTGCCTTCCCAGAACACCACCATCAGCAGCAGGTTGTCGGCCAGCACCAGGCCGAGCATCGCGCCCATGAACAGCAGCAGGAACCGGAAGAAGCGCGGCGACGGGTCGTCGGGCGACAGGTAGTAGGCGGCGTAGAGCACGACCAGCGCGCCGATGGCGGTGATCAGCAGCGCGAACAGCCACGCCAGCCCGTCCATGCGCAGTCCGAAGGCGAGTCCGAGCTGAGGCACCCAGTCGATCGACCAGCGCAGCACGGTGCCGTCGAATACAGTCGGCGCGGCGAGCAGGACGACGGCGAGCGCCAGCGAGCAACGACGAGCGCGCGGCCGTCCATAACGGCAGCCGGCGCCGATGCGCGTTGGGGGGCACCCGTGGCGGAGTGCGCCGATCCAGCGCGCCAGCGCAATGGCAGCAGCACAGCCACAGGTCCCGTTGTCGTCGCGTCGGGAGCCGCCGGGTTGCGGTCGAGGTCATTATCGAGTGCAGACGGCGCGGCGATCGCGCGCATCACGGAATGATCCCCGCTTTCGCCGGCACTGCGCGCAAGTTAGGCCGAGGCCTGATTTCCCCACTGATCAGAGCACGTACCGCGCCAGATCCTCGTTCTGCGCGAGTTCTGCGAGGCGCGCATCGACGTAGGCGGCGTCGATCTTCACTTTCGCCTCCGCATGCCGCTGCCGGCATCGAAGGACACTTCCTCCAGCAGCTTCTCGATCACCGTGTACAGCCGCCGCGCGCCGATGTTCTCGGTCTTCTCGTTGACAGCGTAGGCGATCTCCGCGATGCGGTGGATGCCCTCGTCGGTGAACTCGAGCGCGCAGTCGTCGGTGCCGAGCAGTCGCGCGGTACTGGTCGGTCAGGCTGGCGTCGGTCGTCTTCAGGATGCGCTCGAAATCCCCGACCGTCAGCGAGTCGAGCTCGACACGGATCGGGAAACGTCCCTGCAGTTCGGGGATCAGGTCCGATGGCCGCGCGAGATGGAATGCGCCCGACGCGATGAACAGGATATGGTCGGTCTTCACCATTCCGTACTTCGTGTTGACGGTGGTGCCTTCGACCAGCGGCAGCAGGTCGCGCTGCACGCCCTGGCGCGACACGTCCGCGCCTTGCAGCTCGGAGCGCGACGCCACCTTGTCGATCTCGTCGATGAACACGATGCCGTTGGCCTCGGCGTTCGCGACGGCACGGGTCTTCAGGTCCTCGTCGTTGACCAGCCGCGCCGCCTCTTCGTCGGTCAGCGCCTTCAGCGCATCGGCGATGCGCATCTTGCGCGGCTTGCGGCGCTCGCGGCCGAGGTTGGCGAACATGCCCTGCAGCTGCTGCGTCAGCTCTTCCATGCCGGGAGGCGCCATCACCTCCAGGTTCGCCGGCGCCGCCGACAGCTCGACTTCCATCTCCCTTGTCGTCGAGCTCGCCCTCGCGCAGCTTCTTGCGGAAGCGCTGGCGGGTGGCGTTGTCGTCCTCGCGGTTGCCCGACGAGAAGCCCGCGACCGCCGCCGGCGGCACCAGGATGTCGAGGATGCGGTCCTCGGCGGCGTCCTGCGCGCGCGTGGTCACCTTGCGCATCTCCGTCTCGCGGGTCTGCTTCACCGAGATGTCGACCAGGTCGCGGATGATGGTGTCGACGTCGCGGCCGACGTAGCCCACCTCGGTGAACTTGGTCGCCTCGACCTTGATGAACGGCGCATCGGCCAGCCGCGCCAGGCGGCGCGCGATCTCGGTCTTGCCGACGCCGGTCGGCCCGATCATCAGGATGTTCTTCGGCGTGATCTCGGTGCGCAGAGGGTCGGGCACCTGCTGGCGGCGCCAGCGGTTGCGCAGCGCGACGGCCACCGCACGCTTGGCGCGGTCCTGGCCGACGATGTGCTTGTTCAGTTCGTGGACGATTTCTTTGGGAGTCATCATTGGAATTTCACCTTGCGCGTACTTGAGATGCGCAGGCACGCAGGTCACGAGGAAAACCGTCAATCGAGCGACTCGATCGTGTGATGCTCTGGTTGGTGTAGATGCACAGGTCGCCGGCGATGGTCAGCGCCTTCTTCACGATGTCGGCGGGCGCGAGTTCGGTGTGGTCGAGCAGCGCGCGGGCGGCCGCCTGCGCGTAGGGTCCGCCGGAGCCGATGGCGACCAGGCCGTGCTCGGGTTCGAGCACGTCGCCGTTGCCGGTGATGATCGGCGACGCTTCACGATCGGCCACCGCGAGCATCGCTTCCAGCCGGCGCAGGATGCGGTCGGTACGCCAGTCCTTCGCGAGTTCCACGGCCGAGCGCACCAGATGGCCCTGATGCTTCTCCAGCTTGCCTTCGAAGCGTTCGAACAGCGTGAACGCATCGGCGGTGGCACCGGCAAAGCCGGCGAGGATGCGGTCGTGGTAAAGCCGCCGCACCTTGCGCGCCGTCTGCTTGACGACGATGTTGCCGAGGGTCACCTGCCCGTCGCCGCCGAGCGCGACTGCGCTGCCGCGACGGACCGACACGATGGTCGTACCGTGAAAGGGTTCCATGGAATCCTGCGTGTTCGAGGTCGGTGGACTCACGCGAGGCTGCAGGATGGGACGGTCAGACGCGACGCAACTGCACGTCGGCAACCATGTCGACGCCGAGCAGCGAATACAGCGCCGCCACCAGGTGGTTGACGTTGCGGAACTCGATGGTCACGCCGGACTGGCGCACCTTGGTCAGCAGCGACAGCAGCGCGGTGGCGGTGGAAAACTCGATGCGCTTCAGGTACGTGCAGTCGATGGCCAGGCGCTTCTCGGCGCGCGCGGCGACGGCCAGCCGGCCGAAATGCGGCTCGCCGGTACCGCGCACGGTGCCGCGCCACTGCAGGCCGTCGTCGACCTCGACCGGGCGGTCGGCCGGCGTGGCGGCGCGCGTCTTCAGGCTGGGCGGCGGCGGCTCCCACGACGGCGGCGACACCTCGTAGGTGATGCAGTACTGGATGCCGGTTTCCTCGAACTCATGCTGCTTGCAAGCAGGCGGAACACTTCGAGCAGCAGCATCCACGCCGCGTCGCTCGGGTCGCGGCGCCCCGGCTCGACGATCGCGCGCAGCGGCGTGATCAACTGGTCGGCGCCCAGCACCAGCAGTTCGTGGCTCGCGCGCTTGAATGCATTGATCACGCGCAGCAGCAGTTCTGCGCCCACCAGATCGATCTCACGGACACCGGATGCATCCAGCGTCAGCGACTGGTGCTGCGCCGAGTAGTTCTTCAGCTGCTCCAGCGACTTGACCACGTTGGCATCGACGGTCGAGGGCAGCGGCACGATGGGCGCACCGCTCGCGGTCTTGCCGGCGTTCAGTTCGGCCGTCTCGTCCTTGTAGTCGATCCACGCGGGCGGCGAGCTTTCGAAGCGCAGCACGTACTCGATGGTCAGGTTGTCGAAGCTTGCCTTGTCGCCGCGCTGCTGGAACAGCTCGAACAGCATCAGCCACGCGCGCTGCGCGGCATCGCCGAGCGCATCGGAATGAATGGCGGCCCGCAATCCGGCCTCGGCTGGCTCGACCAGGCCATTGGCGAACAGGATCGCCGCCTCGTCGATCGCCGAACCCGAGCCTTCGCCGTGCAGTTCGATCGCATTGGCATTGCCCTGCCATTCGTCGACCGTTGGTCGACCTGGTCGATCGCGTTGTCCTGCCGCACCTTGGTCAGGACCTGCGTCTGCACCACGGTCGGCGAGCGGCTGCTCGACCGGCTGCTGCGACATGCGGCCCAGCGTGGAGTTGGCGGCGGAATTGGCGAAAGCCGAACGTGCCCGACGGGCGCATGAAATCCCGCGCCATTTCGGACTCGATCGCATCGATCTTCGCGGCCGTTTCCATCGCGAGCGTGCGATGGAGATCCTTGTCGGGCACCGAAACGTCGGTGTTGCCCGGCCGGGGCTGCGTGGACGACGCGGAGCGATTGACCGGCCCGGACAACGGGCGCGCGACAGGCTTGGACGAGCGATTAGAGCCGGCCCTGGCGGAGGACGGATCTGCGTCCTTGGGGTCCTTCTTGAAGAACGAGAAGACCACGCTGCCTTCTGCTGTCGTTGTCGTGAACCGGCGGCGGCATGCCGCCAGAACCGCTAACCCTCGTCACATGCCGATGCGCAGAAACGACAAAGCGCACGCTGCCGAGCGACGAACGGTAGCTTCGGCCCATAGTAACAACATTCGTTCCGCGCCAAACCGTCGATCTGGACGACTATCCCGCCTGTCGGCTAGCAAGCTGACCCGGCCGGATGATCTGATGAAGCGGCCTGCGCGCAGTCCCACGACAGCACCGGGGCTGGAGGCCCGGGGAAACCTCAATCGCCGTACATCTTCTGCTTGATCTCGCGGCGCTGCTGCGCTTCCAGCGACAGCGTCGAGGTCGGACGCGCCAGCAGGCGCGGCACGCCGATCGGATCGCCGGTTTCCTCGCAGTAGCCGTAGTCGCCCGCTTCGATGCGCGCCAGCGACTGCTGCACCTTCTTCAGCAGCTTGCGCTCGCGGTCACGCGTACGCAGTTCGAGCGCGTGCTCTTCCTCGATGGTGGCGCGGTCGGCGGGATCGGGCACGATCACCGTCTCGCGCAGATGCTCGGTGGTCTCGTCGGCGTTCTGCAGCAGCTCGTTTTCCATCTGCTGCAGCCGGTACTTGAAGAACGCCAGCTGCTGCTCGTTCATGTAGTCGGCCTCGGGCATCTTCAGCAGTTCGCCCTCGGTCGGCAACTTCCTTCCATTCACCAAAACCGGCTCCTCGCTGCGCGTGGCAGAACGCGACAGCAGATATTCAGCGTGCGGCCAGCTTGGGCGTCGGCGCTGGCGCGGGCCGGGCCTGCACAGGCAAGGCTCGGGCGTCGGCACAGCGGCGACTGGCGCGACCACCTCGTTCGGCGCGCGACGCTGGACGGCTTTGTCGGTGTTGCAGGCTTCTTGTCCTTCGCCGCCGAAGTCCTTCGCGACCTTGGCCGGCTTTGCAGGGGCGGCCGGTCTGGCGGGCTTCGCCGCGGGGACTGCCTTGGCCTTGACCGGCGCAGCGGGCTTCTTCGCAGGCGCAGCCTTCTTCGCCGGCGCAGCCTTTCTTCGCGGGCGCAGCCTTCTTCGCAGGCACGGCCTTCTTCGCGGCCGGCTTGCTCGCGGGCTTGCTCGCCGCGGTCTTGGCGTGCCGCAGCTCTTCGGCGCCGCCGCTGCAGCCATCGTCAGTGACCTCGTCTGAAGTGGGCGGGCCTCAGCGCGCGAGGCAGGCCTCGAGTCCCTTGAGGATCGTGTCTTTCGGCAGGCGTCCGGATGAACACGATCTTGGAATTGGGCTTTTCGTCCTTGCCCAGGCTTGCCGACGTCCGCTCCTGGCGAGCATGTGCACGCCCTGGAAGATCATGCGACGGTTGGTCCCGTTCATGAAAAGCACGCCTTTATACCGGAGCATATCGGGGCCGTAAACCTGAGTCAGCGCACCCATGTACTCCTCGAAACGTGCGCTGTCGAAGGGCTTCGTCGACTGGAAGACAAAGTTGCTTGATCGTCCAAGGTCGCGCGCGTGATGATGGGCGTGACCGTGATCGTGATCGTGGACCGTGACCGCAGTGCTCGTCGTGCACGTGGCCGTGGTCATGGTCGTGGCCATGATGGTGATCGTGTGAGTGACTGCAGGCTGTGCGCCTTCGCCGCATCCGGGTGTTCGGCCGCGAGGAATTCCGGGTCGATTTCGAGAATCGCATTCAGGTTGAAGCCGCGCAGGTCGAGCACATCCTTCAGCGGCACCTGCCCGAAGTTGACCGGCGTGATCGGAGCGCGCGGATTGATATGCACCAACCGCTCGCGCAGCGACGCCTGCTCGCCGGCATCGACCAGGTCGGTCTTGCTCATCAGGATGCGGTCGGCGAAGCCCACCTGGTTCTGCGCCTCCTCCTGCTTGTCGAGCGTGTCGTGGCCGTGCTTGGCGTCGACAATGGTGATGACGCTGTCGAGCAGGTAGTACGACGCGATGTCGTCCTCGATGAAGAAGGTCTGCGTCACCGGGCCGGGATTGGCCATGCCGGTGGTCTCGATGATCACGCGCTCGAAGTCGAGTTCCTTCGCTTCGCGCTTGCGCTTCAGGTCGGCCAGGATGCGCACCAGGTCGCCGCGCACCGTGCAGCAGATGCAGCCGTTGTTCATCTCGACGATCTGCTCGTTGGTGTCGGTCACCAGCAGTTCGTTGTCGATGCCTTCGGGGCCGAACTCGTTCTCGATCACGGCGATACGGTGACCGTGCTGTTCCGACAGGATGCGGTTGAGCAGCGTCGTCTGGCCCGCGCCCAGAAAGCCCGTGAGCACCGTGACCGGCACCAGTTTCGCTTCGTTCATTCAGGATCCCGGACGCCGCCGGGTGGGCCGGCGGCACATATGACCGCCCGCGAAAAATGAAGGGGCGCAAGTTGGTGGATCGCGCGCGGGTTTCCATTTCAGGCCGCCCGCAGCAGGTGCAGCCCCTTGAGGTACTCGGACTCCGGCACGGTCATCAACAGGGGATGATCCTCGCCGGCGGCCAGCCGCGCGACCATCCAGGCATCGACCCCGGCATCGATGACCGCGCCGGCGACGATCTTCTGGAACAGGTCCGTGTCGATCGCGCCCGAACACGAGTAGGTCAGCAGCGATCCGCCCGGCGCCAGCAGGCGCAGCGCGTTCAGGTTGATGTCCTTGTAGGCACGCGCCGCGCGCTCGACATGGTGGTGGCTGGCCGTGAACTTCGGCGGATCGAGCACGATCACGTCGTACTGCGCGCCGGCCGCCTTCAGCGCGCGCAGCGCGGTGAAGACGTCGGCCTCGTCCCAGGTCGCGCGTTGCGCATCGAGGTCGTTCAGCGTGCCATGGCGCGCTGCCATCGCCAGCGCGTCGGCGGACGAATCGATGGAATGCACCGAGGCCGCGCCGCCGGCCAGCATCGCGATCGAAAAGCCGCCCGTGTAGCAGAAGCAGTTCAGGCCGCGCACCGTCGCACCCGTGCCCGCGTGCTGCTCGACCAGGCTGCGCACGAGATGCCGATTGTCACGCTGGTCGATGTAGTAGCCGGTCTTGTGGCCGCGCCGCACGTCGACCAGGAAGCGCAGACCGTGTTCGCGGATCTCGATCGCGTCGGTCGGCTCGGCGCCGGCGAGCACGCCGGCGATCGCCGGCTGAGGCTTCGCGGCGCGCGTCGCGCCGTCGCTGCGGTCGTAGATGTCGGCGCAGCCGGTGGCGTCGCGCAAGGCGGCGATCAGCACGTCGCGCTGCGCATCGACGCCGGCGGCCTGGAACTGCGTGACGAGCTGCGCGCCGTAGCGGTCGACGATCAGGCCGGGCAGGCCGTCAATTCGCCGAAGACCAGGCGCAGCGCGCTGCTTGAGTCGGCCGATCAGCTGGGCGCAGGCGACGACCGCCTCTTGCGCTCTGCGCCAGCGCCGCATCGACGCGCCTTCATCGAAGGTCCAGGCGCGCGCGCGGACGTCGGCGAATACGCCGCCCAGGCGAGGAAGCGGCCATCGTCGGCCGTCACGCGACGGCAGGTTTCGCCGGCGAGCCGCTCCTGCGCTGACGCGCTCAGCAGCCAGGATGGCGTAGACCACGGGTGGCGGCGCAAGGTGACTTTTCCTTGCCCGGACGCAGCACGACCGTGGGCTCGACGCGCAGACGCCAGCGCCGATGGAAACGCAATTGCAGACTCGCGCCTTGCGGAGGACGCGTCGGGCACGGTCCTGCAGCTTGCCGACGCGCCTGCGCGGCCAAGGTTCGCGCGCCACCGGCGCGTCCGCGTCGTGCGCCGCGGGCCGACGGCCACCGCCTCGCGCGGCGCTGCGCGCGACGCCGCCGCGCTGGCGCGCGCGGGTGCGCGGCGTCGTAGGCCTTGGCCAGGTGCTGCCAGTCGAGCCGCGTGTAGATCTGCGTCGTCGAGATGTTGGCGTGGCCGAGCAGTTCCTGCACGGCGCGCAGGTCGCCGCTCGACTGCAGCAGATGCGAGGCGAACGAGTGTCGCAGCACGTGCGGATGCTGCGCGCACGCCGAGCCCCAGTTCGCGCGCCAGCCGCGCCAGCCCGCGACCACGCTGCGCGCGGTGAGCTGCGCGCCGCGCGCCGACAGGAAGCTCGTTCTTCCTGCGCGAGGTCGCCCGGGCGCGACCCGCGCGGCGCGGCGCGCGCGAGCCAGCGCCGTAGTGCCCTCGAGCGCAGACACTTCGATCGGCACGGCGCGCGTCTTGCTGCCTTTGCCGAACACCGTGGCCTCGGCCTCGTCGAGATCGATCCAGCTCGCGCTGCGCGGCGCGTCACCGTGCGCGGCGAACGGCCGCCGGTCGAGCGACACCAGCTCCGACAGGCGCAGGCCGCTCGAATACAGCAGTTCGACCAGCGCATGATCGCGCGCGGCCTGCCACGCCTTGGGGCCATCGTTCGTCGCGGCGCGACGGCCCGCGCCCTCGGCGAGCTGCACCGCCTGATCGACGGCCAGCGCCTTCGGCAGGTGTTTCGTCCGGCGCGGCGCGCGAATGCCCGCAGCCGGGTTGGCAACGGCCAGTCCACGCTGCACGCGCCAGTCGAAATACGAGCGCCACGCCGACAGCGCACGCGCCAGCGAGGCGGGCGCGAGGCCCCGGCTGTGCAGCCGCGCGATCAGCGCGCGCACTTCGTGGGCGCCCAGCTGCGCCGGATCGCGCCCCGCCGCGCAGTCGGCCAGGCGGGACAGGTCGCGGCGATATCCCGCGACGGTGTGCGCCGATGCGCGCCGCTGCGTGCGCAGCTCTTCGAGGAACGCGACGATCGACGCCGGCAGCGGCTGCGCAGCCAGGGAGACCTCATCGTCGGCGGCTGTGGCGGCGCGTTCGCGCATGAAGTGTCAGGCTTTCAGTCGCGCCAGCGCCGCGCTGGCGAGCTCGGCGATGCGTTCGAGGAAGGCCGTGCCCATCGTGATGTGGAAGCGGTCCTTGTCGGCCGAGCCCAGTACCAGCAGGCCGAAGGTCTTCGCGTCCGCGCCGACCCGCAGCGGCAGCATCGCCAGGCTCTGCACTCCGCTGCCGTCCTCGAACCAGGTCGCGGCCTCGAAGCCGACGTTGGAGCCGCAGAAGGGCACGCGCATGCTGTTGGCCAGCGACACCGTGTCGGCCGCCACGGGCCGCGCGCACGGCAGGTCCGCGTACTCCGGCTTCACGGACCACAGCCGCAGCGCGCAGTGCGGCACGCTGAACACTTCCTTCATCGAACTGACCAGCGTCTGCGGCAGCGCCGCCGACTCGTGCTCGAGCAGCACCGCGCGCGTCCAGGCGACCAGCCGTCCGGAGATCGCGTCGTTCTCCTGCGCGTTGCGCACCATGTCGGCGACGCGCGCCTCCAGCGTCCGGATGCGCTCGCGCAGCATCAGCGACTGGCGCTCGACCAGCGAGATCGCCTGTCCGGTCTGCGGGTGCGGCAGCTGCAGCGTGGCCAGCAGATCGGCATGCTGGTCGAAGAAATCCGGGTGCCCGGCGAGATAGCTGGCGATGTCGTCGTCCTGCATTGCTGCGAGTCCTCTTGCTGATTCAGATATCGATCGTGCCTTCAAAGACCGTCGTCGCCGGCCCGGTCATCAGCACCGGGCCGCCCTTCCACTCGATATGCAAGGTGCCGCCGCGCGCGTCGACACGCACGGGCGAATCCAGCAGGCCGCGACGGATGCCGGACACCGCGGCTGCGCACGCGCCGGTGCCGCAGGCGAGTGTCTCACCCGCCCCTCGTTCCCACACCCGCAGCCGGATATGGCCACGATCGATGATCTGCATGAAGCCGGCATTTGCCCGCTGCGGAAAGCGCCGCTGGTGCTCGATGGCCGGTCCCTGCTGCGTCACGGGCGCCGCGTCGACATCATCGACGAGCTGCACGGCGTGCGGATTGCCCATCGACAGGACAGAGCACCAGACGGACTGCTGCGGCAGGTCGAGCGGCCATAGCGAGTCATCGCCCTCTTTCGCCGGTGTCAGTCCCGCGCCGTCGAAGGGCACGCGCGGCGGCTCGAAGATCGGCACACCCATGTCCACCGTCACCTCGCCGCTCGCCGCGATGCGCGGCTCGATGACGCCGGACAGTGTCTCGACGCGGATCGCATCCTTCGTCGTCAGGCCGCGGTCGCGGACGAACCGGACGAAGCAGCGCGCGCCGTTGCCGCACTGTTCGACCTCGCCGCCGTCGGCATTGAAGATGCGATAGCGGAAGTCCACGCCTGACCGGTTCGCGCTCTCCACCAGCAGGATCTGGTCGGCACCGACGCCGAAGCGGCGATCGGCGAGCCGCCGCAGCTGTTCGCGCGTCAGCTCCATGCGCTGCGTGACGCCGTCCAGCATGACGAAGTCATTGCCGGCGCCCTGCATCTTGGTGAACGAAATTCTCACGACGCCAAGTCTAGTGGAGCCTCCGGCCTTCGCCCTGCGCCGCGGCAGGCGGACGGTAGAAGTCCGCCTCGCCCGGCGGGCGCGTCTTGAAGCGCTTGTGCGTCCAGAAGTACTGCGTCATCAGGCGCAGCACCCAGCGTTCGAGTTCCTGGTTCATGCGCAGCGTGTCGGCTTCCACCGATTCGCCGGGGAAGTTCTCCCAAGGGGGTTCGATGTGGAAGATGTAGCCGTCGTCGGTCATCTCGGTGACGGTCATCACGACCTTCGCGCCGGTCATGCGCGCGATGCGCGACACCATCGGAATGGTTGCGGCCTCGACGCCGAAGAAGGGCACGAAGATCGAGTTCACCGGGCCCAGGTCCATGTCGGGCAGGTAATACAGCGGCAGGCCGTCGCGCACCGCGCGCACCACCGCGCGCATGTCGATGCCCTGGCGCGGCAGCAGCACCGGATCGCTGAAGCGTTGCCGGCCCTTCAGCAGCCACGCGTCCCATACGGGATTCTTCTGCCGCGAGTAGATCGAGATGCCGCGCGCCAGTGTGTTGAAGCGCGTGCCGCCAGCATCCAGCCCGGCGAAGTGCGGTGCAATCATGATCAGCGGCTGGCCTTCGAGGGCGCGCAGATGTTCCTCGCCTTCGACGCGGATGTAGCGTTCGAGCGCAGCGCGATCGGCGTTCCACAGCACCGAATGATCGAGCGCGGCGCGCGCCAGGTTGCGGAACGCCTGCCGGCCGATGCGCTTGCGCTCGGCATCGGACATCGCGGGAAAGCACAGTCGCAGGTTGGTCAGCGACACATGGCGGCGCGGCCACGCCAGCCACCACACGAGGTCGGACAGCAGATGCGCCAGGCGCGTGCGCGCCGCCTGCGACCAGTTCGCCGTCGCGTTGATGAGGCCGATACCGACGTTGGCGCCCCACACGTTCAGTGTCGAACGCAGGCTCATGCCGGTTTCCCCGCGGGGGGCGGCTCGGCGCCGGCGGGCACCTTGTAGCGGTTGTAGCCCCACAGGTACTGCGCCGGCCGCTCGCGGATCAGCGCTTCGAGTCCGCGGTTCATCACGGCCGCGTCCTGCGCGGGATCGCCGGTGAAGGGCTCTTCCAGCCGCTTCAGGTGGATGCGATAGCCGCGGCCGCCCGGCAGGCGTTCGCCGTAGACGAACAGCACGATCGCGTCGAATTGCCGTGCCAGCCGCGCCGGCAGCGTCATCGTGTAGGCCCAGCGGCCGAAGAACGGCGCCCACACGCCCTCGCCGCGCGACGGAACCTGATCGGGCAGGATGCCGACGACCTCGCGGTCCTTCATCGCCTTCATCAGCATGCGCACGCCCTTCATTTCGGCGGGGGCGAGCTTAAGGCCTTCGGCGGCGCGCCCGGACTCGACGATGCCACGCAGGATCGACTTGCGCGGAATGCGGTACAGCACGGTCATCGGCCGCGTCTTCGCCTCGGGACGGAACGCCGCGTAGAACTGCGCGGTGACCTCGAAGCAGCCCAGATGCGGCGGCAGGAACATCACGGGACGGCCGTCGGCGAGCGCGACGTCGGCGATCGACATGTCGGCGACGTCGGTGAGCGCGACGATGTCGGTGCGCGGCCGCATCCAGATCCACGGCGTTTCCAGCGCCTGCCGGCCCGCGCCCTCGGCCGCCGCGCGGCGCAGCGACGGATCGTCGTAGCCCGCGAGCGCAAGGTTCTCGCACAGCCGCCGCCGGTAGGTCGGCGACAGCCACGTGATCACGCGGCCGAGGAAGCCGCCGATGGCCTGCACGGTTGCGAGCGGCAGGCGCGAGACCGCCTTGAACAGCCATTCGAGCATCGGCGGATTCTGCCCTGATGCCTGCCAACCGGCACGGCCGCTGCGACGTCGACGTGCCGGCAATTTGCGCTGGAACAGTCCGGCGCCGCGCGATCTTCTATAATGTGCCTCGCCGAGTTAATGACAACTTGCGGGGCACGTCCGGGCAGTTTCCGGCAAATACCGCTAAAGCGTCGCCGCTCCCAGGAGTGCGCAACGCACCCCGATCATCGAACAGGAGCGGACCATGTCCAGCGATTTCCTCTTCACCTCCGAGTCGGTGTCCGAAGGCCATCCGGACAAGGTTGCCGACCAGATTTCCGACGCGATCCTCGACGCGATCTTCACGCAGGATCCGCGCTCGCGCGTCGCCGCCGAGACGCTGGTCAACACCGGCCTGGTCGTTCTGGCCGGCGAGATCACGACGAACGCGCACGTCGACTACATCGAGGTCGCGCGCAACACGATCAAGCGCATCGGCTACGACAACACGGAATACGGCATCGACTACAAGGGCTGCGCGGTGCTGGTGGCCTACGACAAGCAGAGCAACGACATCGCGCAGGGCGTGGACCACGCCCACGACGACTACCTGAACCAGGGCGCTGGCGACCAGGGCCTGATGTTCGGCTACGCCTGCGACGAAACGCCGGACCTGATGCCCGCGCCGATCTATTACGCGCACCGACTGGTCGAGCGCCAGGCCGACCTGCGCCGCGACGGCCGCCTGCCGTTCCTGCGGCCGGACGCGAAGAGCCAGATCACGATGCGCTACGTCGACGGCAAGCCGCACTCGATCGACACAGTCGTGCTGTCGTCGCAGCATTCCCCCGAGATGAGCGACGGCAAGAAGATGAAGCCGGAGTTCAACGAGGCGGTGATCGAGAACATCATCAGGCCCGTGCTGCCGGCCGAGTGGCTGACGAAGGAAACGAAGTTCCTGATCAATCCGACGGGCCGCTTCGTGGTCGGCGGGCCGCAGGGCGACTGCGGGCTCACCGGCCGCAAGATCATCGTCGACACGTATGGCGGCGCGTGCCCGCATGGGGGAGGCGCTTTCTCCGGAAAGGACCCGTCGAAGGTCGACCGCTCGGCGGCCTATGCGGCGCGCTACGTCGCGAAGAACGTCGTCGCTGCGGGACTGGCGCGCCAGTGCCAGGTACAGGTCGCGTACGCGATCGGTGTCGCGCAGCCGATGAACA
>JBGAIO010000071.1:0-14726 GCA_044225415.1 Burkholderiaceae bacterium
AACACCGAGCCGAAGGACATGTACCTCGGCCGCGTCGCGGCGCTCAACGGTGGCGTGACGAAGGACGCGCCGTGCCTGACGCTGAACCGCCTGTGCGGCAGCGGACTGCAGGCGGTGATCAGCGCCGCGCAATCGATCCAGCTCGGCGATGCCGACATCGCGATCGGCGGCGGCGCGGAATCGATGTCGCGCGGCCCGTACATCCTGGCGGCCGCGCGCTGGGGCCAGCGCATGGGGGAGATCAAGGCCATCGACATGATGGTTGGCGCGCTGCACGACCCGTTCGACGTCATCCACATGGGCGTGACCGCGGAGAACGTCGCGAAGCAGTGGGGCATCACGCGCGCCGAGCAGGACGCGCTCGCCGTCGAGAGCCATCGGCGCGCGGCGGCGGCGACGAAGGCCGGCCATTTCAAGTCCCAGATCCTGCCGATCGAGGTCAAGGGCAAGAAGGGTCCGACGGTGTTCGACACCGACGAACACTTCCGCGAGAGCACGACGGTCGAGGACCTGGGCAAGTTGAAGCCGGTGTTCGCCAAGGAGAACGGCTCGGTCACGGCCGGCAACGCGTCCGGACTCAACGATGGGGCGGCCGCGCTGGTGTTGATGGAGCGCTCCGTCGCCGAGAAGCGCGGACTGAAGCCGCTGGCGCGACTCGTGTCGTACGGACACGCCGGGGTCGATCCGACGATCATGGGCATCGGTCCCGTGCCCGCGACGAAGCTGGCGCTGAAGCGCGCCGGTCTCACGGTCGCCGATCTCGACGTCATCGAGGCCAACGAGGCCTTCGCGGCGCAGGCCTGCGCGGTGGCGAAGGACCTGGGCTTTCCCGCGGACAAGGTCAATCCCAACGGCAGCGGCATCTCGCTGGGTCACCCGGTGGGCGCGACCGGCGCGATCATCACCGTCAAGGCGCTGTACGAATTGCAGCGCACCGGCGGCAAACGCGCGCTGGTGACGATGTGCATCGGCGGCGGACAGGGCATCGCCGCTGTGTTCGAGCGCATCTGAGGTCAGCGGTGGTCGGTGCGGGCGAGTCGCTCGCGACGGACCGACGGCGGCTGCTCGCCGCCGCGGCCTGCTGTGCCTGCGGCGCAATGCATCCATGGCCGTCCTTGGCGCAGGCCAGCGCACCGACGCCGCCGAAAGGCATCGACCCGCGCATCGCCGCGCTGATCAGCGAGCGTCGCACGCTGTGGCTGCGGCGCGGCAGCGAAGAACTGCGCGCGACCTACTGGACCGCGGCGAAGGGTCGCAACGACGACGAGTACCTGAAGCTCTGCTGGATCCTGCGCGACCTGCAGGCCGACCGCGTGTTCACGATGGACCGCGGTCTGCTCGATGTGCTGGCCGGCCTGCAGGCGTGGCTCGCATACGGCGGCACGAGCGAGCCGATCGTGCTGCACTCGGGCTATCGCACCATCGGCACCAACAAGGCCACCGAGGGCGCCGCGCTGAACTCGCGCCACGTGGTCGGCCAGGCGGCCGACATCTCGGTGCCGGGAGTCACCCCGGTGAAGCTCGCCGGCATGGCGAGCCTGCTGGGGCAGGGCGGCACCGGCTTCTACGTGGGACGCGGCTTCGTGCACGTGGACACGGGCAGCGAGCGCGTATGGGTGGATCAGCGCGGGCGGACGGCTACGGACAGGAAGTGAGCCTGCCGGGACCGTGCGGCTTCATTTCCTGCGCTGCGGCACGATAGTCTCGCCACGCGCCAGCATCGACACGAGCGACTCGATCTTCCTTGCACGTCCGGCCGGTGTCTTCATGTTGTTGGTGCGGAAAATCAGCGCGAACAGATTCTGGCGAGTGAGGGTCTTGAACGTGGCGTAGGCGCGCGCGCTTGCCTGGATGGCCGCGAGGAGATCTTCCGGCACCGTGGCTGCCGTCGCGTTGCGGATCGGCGCATAGGCTGCGTCCCAGCGGCCGTCCGCCTTCGCGGCGTCGACGTGCCGCTGACCGTGCGGTGTCATGCGATCGGCCGCGGTCAGACGCGCGACGTGCTCCCTGTTGACCTGGCTCCAGATGCTCTTCGCCTTGCGTGGTGTGAACCGCTGCAGGAAAGAGACTTCGTCGAAGGACTTCCTGATGCCGTCGATCCAGCCCCAGCACAGGACCACGTCCAGCGCTTCTGCGTAGGTGACGGTTGCCCGGCCAGAGTCTTTCTTGTGAATCTTCAGCCAAAGCTCCGTCTCGCGATGATGGTGCTCGGCGAGCCACGCTTCAAATGCGGTCGCCGAGCGGAAGGACCTGATCTTTCGCGGATTGGGGATCACTGGCGCCATTGGCCGGTCACCGGGTCGGGACGAGTTCTGATCGCGAAGCGGCAACAGGCATTGCCATTGCCCGGGATGCTACCGTCCCGGTCCGCGCTGCAATGCGGACCGGTTCTCGCGTCCCGTGTGCGCGCGCAGTCGCACGAGTTCGACTGCGCGAAGCAGCAGGGCATCGACCGTCCGCGCTGCGAGCGTCCCGAGAAGATGTGCGCGCAGTGCGGGCCGGTCAAGGGCGATGCGCACCACGCGGGCGTTCATGCGGTGCGTTCGCGACAGGATCAACGCAAGCCCGATGGGGCACCGACACGAAGTCGCATCCGTTGCGGATGCGGCCGCCGGGCTATGACGGGGTCGGGCGCGCCATCGACGCGCGCCGGATCCTCAGCCACTGCCACACGGCTCCAACCACGAAGATCGCGAAGAACGTGCCGATGATCGGAAAGGCGCGCGGGTCTTCCGGGTGGCGGAGGTACGGCGCGTCCGGCGGAAGGCGCGTCAGCGATTCAACCGTTCCCGGAATGAAGTGCAGAAACAGTCCCAGCAGCAGTCCGATCCGCGCCACATAGTCGGCCAGGTGCCCGAACCACCGCCTGCGCTCGGCTGCCCAGGCGATCGCCAGCAGCAGGAGCGTGAAGATCGACAGCATGTGCGGTACGCCGAAGCCCCCGCGCTGGTATATGCCGAGCCCGGTCAACGCCGACAGCGCGGTCCCGACAAAGAACACCATGCCCGCCGTGCTGCGGGTCGATATCTCTAGGTGGTGCCAGAGTGCGATGAACCCGGCGACCAGACCGACGATGCTGACGGCGGTATGGATGGCTCCCAACGTTGTCAGACCCAGCATTTTTTCTCCTCGAGGCGGATCGCGTGGGCGCGATGCCATTCGTGCGGTGCGAGGCCGCTATTTCTTGAACCACAGTGCGAGCAGGAACGCGCACGCTGCTGTGACGAATTTCGCCATCATCGACACCGCGCTCATCGCACCCAGCGCTGAGTCGGAAAACAGCCACAGCGGTGCCATGACCTTGCCGATCCCGAGAGAACCGTCGATCCACGCGGCCGTCACGGCAGCGATGAACGTCGCGAGCACCAGTCCGCCATTCGTCGTGGCCAACTGAGACTGGCGCCACGCCCACGCGGATGCGGACTCGGCCCACGCCTTCTGGCCTTCGTTGAAGCCCAGCTTCAACTGGCCGGTCTGCATCCAGATCTCGTTGCCTTCGGCGCCCGCACGCGGATTCCTTGCCACCTCGAAGACGCCGGTACGCGTGCTGTCGCTTTCGAGCGTGATGCGCAGGTACCTGGGGTCGCCCATCGGCGGATTGAACTGCGCGCGCTCGGGCAGCGTCACGGCGGTGGTATCGCCCCTGGCCTTGACCACGACGGCAGTCCTGCTCATCGCCGCGAGCCGACCTGGACGGCCTCCGTGACTGCGGCCAGCAATGGCGTCATTTCACTGGCCGGCACGCGCAGCTGCGTGGCGAGCGCGGCCGCGGCCGCGAGCAGGCGTCGGGACCTCTCGGTCGGCGCATGGCCGCGCAGCGCCGCAGGCATGTCGGTGCCGGACAGATAGCGTCCCAGATAGGCGGCGTCCTCGCGCAGCCCCTGCCACTGCCCGCTGTCGATATCGACGATGACGTCAGAGACGTCTTCGACGGTTGCCGCGCGTTGCGCGTAGCCGCCACCCGGCGTCGCGCCTCCGGGCTGGCCGCCGCCGGGCGTGACGGGCGGCGCAGCCGGCGGTAGCGACTTCGCGGCCGCGGTCGCCAGCACGTTCGGCATGCAAATGCCGCACTCGTACGCCGGGCCGTTGGGATTGCGCTTCGCATGGCCGGAACAGGCCAGTACCCCGCACAGCTTGCAGGCACCCACGGCGTCACCGGCCTGGGTGGACGGAAACACCGCCATACTCAGTTCGCACAGATAGCAACTCGCGCCCACGGCCGGCTCTCCGGGATTGCGATGCGCGCAGCGTAGCGCGGGTGGAGGCGGTTGTGTGAGGCACGAAGAATGTCAGAACGGGTCCCGCCTGCACGGGAAAGGCTGCGGAGTGATCGCAGCGTCACTGCCTGAGGTCGTCATCCCCGCGAAAGCAGGGATCCACCTTGCTGCTGCCCGCGCCCGGCGGCCTCAGCCGGCAGATCTGTCCAGCGACTGATCCGCGTACGACGCCGGGTCCTCGCGTGGCTCGATGTGCGTGATGACCGCGGCGCCGGGTACGGCCGCGGCGATGGCGCGCTCGACTTCCTCGGCGATGTCGTGGCCCCGGCGCACGCTCCAGGTGCCGGGCACGAGCAGATGCACCGACACGAACGAGCGGCCCGCGGCCGCGCGCGTGCGCAGCGCGTGGAAGCCGATGCCGCGCGGCGCCAGCGCCTGCAGGAGCTGCTCGATCGTTGCGCGGTGCTCCGGCGGAATCGCGCGGTCCAGCAGGCCGGTTGCCGAGCGCCGCACCAGCGAGAAGCCGGTCACGACGATGTTGATCGCCACGGCCACGGCGATCAGCGGGTCCAGTATCGCCCAGCCGGTCAGCGCGACGAGCCCGACGGCGAGCGCGACACCCACCGAGGTCCACACGTCGGTCATCAGGTGGCGGGCATCGGCCTCCAGGGCGATCGAGCGATGGCGCCGCGCCGCGCCCAGCAGCACGCGAGCGACGACGAAGTTGATCGCGCTCGCGGCCATCGACAGCGCGATGCCGAGGTCGATCCGCGTCAGCGCCTGCGGATCCATCAGCCGCGGCAGCGCCGTCCACGCGATCACCAGCGCCGCCGCGAAGATCAGTGCGCCTTCGAGGCCGCTCGCGAAGTACTCGGCCTTCGAATAGCCGTACGCGTACTCGTCGCTCGCCGGTCGCGCGGCCAGCGTCAGCATCCATAGCGTCATGCCGGCGGCGGCAAGATTGACGATCGATTCGAGCGCGTCCGACAGCAGGCCGACCGATCCCGTCAGCCACCAGGCGCCGGCCTTGATGGCAATGGTCGCGAGCGCTGCCGCGATCGACAGCCAGGCAAAGCGTGCAAGGTTCCGCCGCGGCACGGCGCCGTTCCGTCAGTCGGCCCAGCGGTCGCTGAACCACGCCAGCACGCCGTCGAGCCCCGCGTGGTTCAGCGCATGCGTGGCCTGCTCGCGCACCACCGGCTTCGCGCGCCAGGCGACCGACACGCCGGCCAGCGCCATCATCGCCAGGTCGTTGGCGCCGTCGCCCACCGCGATGGCGCGGTCGGTGGGGCAGGCGAGCCGCGCGCATTCGTCGCGCACCGCCTGCGCCTTGCCCTGCGCATCGACGATGTCGCCGCCTTCCGGCCCCCAGACCTTGCCGGTCAGCCGGCCGTCGACGATCTCGAGTTCATTGCAGCGCACGGCATCGAAGCCCAGTCGCTGCTGCATGCGCTCGGTGAAGAAGCTGAAACCACCGGTGACCAGCAGCGTGCGCAGGCCGGCCTTGCGGCAACCGCCGACCAGCGCCTGCGCGCCCGGATTCAGCGCCATCTTCTCGTCGTACACCTGCTGCAACAGCGCGGCATCGACGCCGGCGAGCAGCGCCACGCGCCGGCGCAGGCTCTCCCTGTAATCGCTGATCTCGCCGCGCATCGCCGCGTCGGTGATCGCCGCCACCGCATCGCCGCAGCCGGCCAGCGCGGCCACCTCGTCGAGGCTTTCGATGGTGATCAGCGTGGAGTCCATGTCCATCGCGAGCAGTCGATAGTCGGCGAGCTGCGCCGATGGTTCGACGAATGCCCAGTCGAGCTTCCAGTAATCGGCGAGTCCGCGCACGGCCTTGCGCGTTTCCGCATCGTCGTCGACGCCGCTGCAGCGGGCTGCCGTGCCCTTCACGCGGATGCGCTCGGGCCGCGCGACCACCTTGAAGGTGTCGAGCGCTTCACCGGCCAGCGTCGGGCCCTGGATGATCAGGTCTTTCATGGCGGGCGCAGTGTACGGGCGGCGCTATGTCAGCGCCTTGAACACCTCGCGCAGGCGCGACAGTCGCGCATCGAGCGCCGGCAGCTTCTCGTCGATGCGCAGGCGGTCGGGGCCGGCCAGCCGCATCGTCCTCGAGCGCTGCATCAGCGCGATCAGCTTCGCGGTGTCGAAGGGCGGATGGGGCGCGAACTGCACCAGGATCGCGTCGGGCGAGGCGTCGATCTTCTTCACGCCGAGCCGCTCGGCGGCGAGCCGCAGCCGGTGCGTGTCGATCAGCGCGCGGCCGGCCTCGGGCAGCTTGCCGTAGCGGTCGACGAGTTCCTCCTGCAGGCCGATCAGTGCATCCTCTTCATTGGTGCTGGCAAGCTTCTTGTACATCGACAGCCGCTGGTGCACGTCGTTGACGTAGTCGGGCGGCAGCAGCGCGGGCACGTGCAGGTTGATCTCGGTGACCGCGGCCAGCGGCGACAGCAGGTCGGGCTCGCGACCCGACCGGAGCGCGCGCACGGCGGCGTTGAGCATGTGCGTATACAGGTCGAAGCCCACCTCCTGCATGTTGCCGCTCTGGTTCTCGCCCAGCACTTCGCCCGCGCCGCGGATCTCGAGGTCGTGCATCGCCAGGTAGAAGCCGGAACCGAGCTCTTCCAGGTTCTGGATCGCCTCCAGGCGCTTCTCGGCATTCTTGGTCAGCCCCCCTTCGTCGGGCACCATCAGGTACGCATAGGCCTGGTGGTGCGAACGGCCGACGCGGCCGCGCAGCTGGTGCAGCTGCGCCAGCCCGAACTTGTCGGCACGATGGATGATGATGGTGTTGGCGGTGGGCACGTCGATGCCGGTCTCGATGATGGTCGTGCACAGCAGGACGTTGAAGCGCTGCTGGTAGAAGTCGCGCATCACGCGTTCGAGATCGCGCTCGGGCATCTGCCCGTGCGCGATCTCGATGCGCGCCTCGGGCAGCAGTTCCGCCAGGCGCGCGCGCCGGTTCTCGATGGTCTCGACTTCGTTGTGCAGGAAGTACACCTGCCCGCCGCGCTTGAGTTCGCGCAGCACCGCTTCGCGCATCAGGCTCGCCGACTCCTTGCGCACGAAGGTCTTGATGGCCAGCCGCCGCTGCGGCGCGGTGGCGATCACCGAGAAGTCGCGGATGCCTTCGAGCGACAGCGACAGCGTGCGCGGGATCGGCGTGGCGGTCAGCGTCAGCACGTCCACCTCGGCGCGCAATGCCTTCAGCCGCTCCTTCTGCCGCACGCCGAAGCGGTGTTCCTCGTCGATGATCACCAGCCCGAGCCGGTCGAACTTCACGTCCTGCGACAGCAGCTTGTGCGTGCCGATGACGACGTCCACCGTGCCCGCGTTCAGCCCCGCGATCGCGTCCGACACTTCCTTCGCCGAGCGGAAGCGCGACAGCTCGACGATGCTGACCGGCCACTGCGCAAAGCGGTCGCGGAAGGTCTGGAAATGCTGCTCGGCGAGCAGCGTGGTCGGGCACAGCACGGCGACCTGCTTGCCGCCGGCAACGGCGGCGAACGCGGCGCGCAGCGCGACCTCGGTCTTGCCGAAGCCCACGTCGCCGCACACCAGCCGGTCCATCGGGAAGCCCGCGCCCATGTCCTTCAGCACCGCGTCGATGGCGGCCTGCTGGTCGGCGGTCTCGTCGAAGCCGAAACCTTCGGCGAAGGCTTCGTAGTCGTGCTGCCTGAACTGGAAGGCGTGGCCTTTGCGCGCGGCGCGCAGCGCGTAGAGGTTCAGCAGCTCAGCCGCCGTGTCACGCACGTGCTTCGCCGCCTTCTTTCGCGCCTTCTCCCAGTCGCCGCTGCCGAGCTGGTGCAGCGGCGCAGCGGCCGGGTCCGCGCCGCTGTAGCGGCCGATCAGATGCAGCTGCGCGACCGGCACATACAGCGTGGCTTCGTTCGCATACTCGAGCTGCAGGAACTCCGTCGGTCCGTTGCCGAGATCCATCGACTGCAGTCCGAGGTAGCGGCCAATGCCGTGCTCGACGTGCACCACCGGGTCGCCGACCCGCAATTCGGCCAGGTCGCGGATCATCGCGTCGACGTTCGACGCGCGCTCGCGCTGCTTGCCGCGCAGGCGGCGCGGGCTGGCTGCGTAGAGCTCCGTCTCGGTCAGTACGCTGATCGACGGCGCGCGCAGCGCGAAGCCCTCGTGCAGCGGCGCGACGCCCAGCGCCAGCCGCGCCGAGCCATGCACGAAGGCATCGAAGTCCGCGCTGTCGCCGAAGGGCAGGCCGTATTCGGCCAGCATCTGCCCGATGGTCTCGCGCCGGCCGGCGGAGTCGGCGACGATCAGGATGCGACCGTCATAGGTCTCGGCGTAGTGGCGCAGCCGCGCCAGCGGATCATCGGCGCGGCGTTCGACTGCGAGCGCGGGCAGGGCGCCGAAGCCCGATGCCTCCGTCGCTGCATCGTCTGCGGCCTCGCCGAGGGCGATGCGCGCATGCGGCTTCGCGCGCGCGAAGAATCCTTCCGCGTCGAGGAACAGCGCCGCCGGCGGCAGGATCGGACGCGCACTGTCGCGCGCCAGGAAGCGATGCCGTTCGCTGGTCTCGTTCCAGAAGCGCCGGATGGCGGCCTCGACAGGTCCATGCAGCGCGACGACGGCGCCCGGCCGCAGATAGTCGAAGAGCGTCGCCGTGTCGTCGAAGAACAGCGGCAGGTAGTACTCGATGCCGGGCGGCGCGATGCCGGTGCCGACGTCCTTGTAGATGCTCGAGCGGCTCGGGTCGCCTTCGATGCGGTCACGCCAGCGACGCCGGAAGGCCTGGCGCGCGGGCTCGTCGACCGGGAACTCGCGGCCCGGCAGCAGGCGCACGTCGGGCACCGGATACAGCCCGCGCTGCGTGTCGGGATCGAAGGCGCGGATGGTTTCGAGCTGGTCGTCGACATCGGAAACAGGTCGATCAATCCGCCGCGGATCGCGAACTCGCCGGGCGCGACCACCTGCGTCACGTGCTGATAGCCGCCGAGCACGAGCTGCGCACGCAGGCTTTCGACATCGACCGCCTGGCCCTGGCGGAAGAAGAACGTGTGGCCCGCGACGTAGGCGGGCGGCGCAAGCCGGTACAGCGCGGTGCTGGCCGGCAGCACCAGCACGTCCATGCCGATGTGGGGCTGACTCAGCCGATACAGGGTCTCCAGCCGCTGCGACACCAGGTCCTGGTGCGGCGACAGCGCGTCGTAGGGCAGCGTCTCCCAGTCGGGCAGCGCGCGCACCGCGAGCGAAGGATCGAACCAGGGGATCTCGTCGACCAGGCGCTGCGCGTCGAGGGCATCGGCCGCGACGACCACCAGCAGGCGCTGCTCGCGCCGCGCCGCCGCGGCGAACTGCGCGAGCAGCAGTGCATCGGCCGAACCGGGTGGCCGCGCGACGGCGATACGAGTCCCTGCGATCGGCAACGATCGCGACGATGGCCCCGCCATCGACACGGGGCTTGCGACAGGAACTTCGCTGGACATGAAAAACGAACGGCAGCCCGAGCCGAAGAACGCGGAAGGCGCAGGCTCGTGGCTGCCGGACTCGATCGCTATTATACGAACGCGCTGAAGGCAGTCTGCGCTGGAGACAGCCTGTGCTGCGCAGCGCTTGCCACCGACGTTCCCGCCCCCGCCATCGTGCCTCGACCCCTGCGCTATCTCGCCCTGATTCCAGCCGCCGGCGTCGGCACGCGCATGGGCGGCGATGCGCCGAAGCAGTACGTGCTGCTGGGAACGCGCACGATGCTGGAGCATTCGATCGACGCGCTGCTCGCCGACGCGCGCATCGATCGCGTCTTCGTGGTGGTCGCACCGGCGGACACGCGCTGGCAGCAGCTGGACGTGCAGGACGAGCGCGTCGAATTCCTGCCGGTAGGCGGCGCGTCGCGCGCGCAGAGCGTGCTCAATGGCCTGATCGCGATCGCGGGCCGTTGCGCCGACGACGACCGGGTGCTGGTGCACGACGCCGCGCGCCCCTGCCTGGCCGAGGCGCAGCTCGCACGCCTGATCGACGAGGTCGGCGACGACAACGCGGGCGGCCTGCTCGCCATTCCGCTGCACGACACGCTGAAGCGCGGCGAGGACGGGCGCGTCGGCGTGACGCTCGACCGTGCAGGCCTGTGGTGTGCGCAGACGCCGCAGATGTTCCGCGCAGCGTCGCTGCGCGCGGCGCTTTCTGCCGTGGCGCTCGACGGCATCACCGACGAGGCCAGCGCGATGGAGCGCCAGGGACACGCGCCGCGCCTCGTGCACGGTGGCGCCGGCAACCTGAAGATCACGACGGCGGAGGATCTCGTGCTGGCGCGCGCGATCCTCGCGGAGCAGGGACGGCTATGACGACGATGAGGGTGGGCCAGGGTTACGACGTGCACGCGCTGGTGCCGGGGCGGCGGCTGGTCATCGGCGGCGTCGACGTCCCGTACGAGCGCGGGCTGCTCGGCCACTCCGACGCCGACGTGCTGCTGCATGCGCTCACCGACGCGATCCTCGGCGCCGCGGCGCTCGGCGACATCGGCACCTTCTTCCCGGACGGCGACGAGCAATGGCGCGGCGCCGACAGCCGCAAGCTGCTCGGCGCGGCGGTCGAGCGCGTGCGCGCCGCCGGCTGGCGCGTGGTGAACATCGATACGACGGTGATTGCCGAACGTCCGAAGCTGCTGCCGTACGTGCCGGCGATGCGCGCAGCCATCGCGCAATGCACCGGCACGCCGGTCGACGCGGTCAACGTCAAGGGCAAGACGAACGAGAAGCTCGGCGCGCTCGGCCGCAGCGAAGGCATCGCTGCGCAGGCGGTGGTGCTGCTGGCGCGCGCCGGCTGAGCCGGCACCGCGCCGTGTCGACACCCGCGGCCGTCACGCCATCGTTGACGCCGGCGCGCGAGCGGCAGCTCATCGTGCTGCTGTCGCTGGCTGCTTTCGGCAGCGCGGCGTCGATCCGCATCATCGATGCGCAGTTGCCCGCGCTGTCGACGCACTTCGGCGTAGGGCTGGCGGCGATGGCGCAGGCCGTGACGCTGTATTCGCTCGCCTATGGATTGATGCAGATCGGCTATGGGCCGCTCGGCGACCGCTACGGCAAGTGGCGGATCATCCTGGCGACGACGCTGCTGTCGTCGCTGACGACGGCCGCATGCGCCCTGGCACCGACCTACGGATGGCTCATCGGCGCGCGCCTGGCTGCCGGCGCGACCTGCGCGGCCGTGATCCCGCTGTCCATGGCGTGGATCGGCGACGCCGTGCCCTACGAGCGGCGGCAGCCCGTGCTCGCGCGCTTCCTGACCGGACAGATCCTGGGCATGGCCGGCGGTCAGTGGCTGGGCGGTACCGCGGCGGACCTGGGACTCTGGCAGCTGCCGTTCGCGGTGCTGGCACTGTGGTTCATTGCCGCCGGAGTCCTGTTGTACCGCTGCCGGCATGAAGCGGCCAGCGTGTCGCCGCCGCGCGTGTCGGCGGGGCGCCTGACGCAGCAGATCCGCGCCGTGCTGCAATGGCCATGGGCGCGCGTGGTGCTCGCCGTCGTTTTCATGGAAGGCGTGCTGCTGTTCGGGGTGCTGGCGTTCTTCCCCACGCACCTGCACCTGCGGTACGGATTGTCGCTGTCGGCCTCGGGCGCGATCGTGTCGCTCTACGCGGCGGGTGGTCTCGTGTTCGCGCTGCTGTCGTCGATGCTGGTGCGCAGGCTGGGCGAAAGCGGCCTGGCGCGCGGCGGCGGGCTGCTGCTGGCGCTCGGCCTGCTGCTGTTCGCACTGTCGCCGGCGTGGTGGACCGCGCCCGTCGCCTGCGTGGTCACCGGCCTCGGCTTCTACATGTTTCACAACACATTGCAGACCAACGCCACGCAGATGGCACCCCCGGCGCGCGGCGTGGCGGTGTCGCTGTTCGCGGGCTGCTTCTTCCTCGGCCACACGGTCGGTGTGACACTGGCCGCAGCCGCTGTGGAACGCTGGGGTTCGCAGACGGCGATCGCGACGTGCGCCCCGCTGCTGCTCATTCTGACGCTGACCTTCGCGCGTCTCAGGGCTGCACGAAGGCAGCCGCAGTGAACTACACCTCGACCGGGTCTTCCTCCGGCAGTCCCGCCCAGTCGAGCAGGTCGAAGTCCAGCACGAGCGACACGCGCTCGCCGGCGGTGTCGAGGCCCCAGTAAGCGACGTAGCTGCCTTCGCCGAAGCCGGCAGTGACCAGCACGCCGCTGGCTTCTGCGGCGCGCACGCGCGCCCAGGTCCAGATCGGCCGGCGGTTCTCGCGCAGCACGCGTTCGAGCGACTGCAGGGCCGCGGGGTCGGAGGCGAGCTCCGTGCGCCACGCGGCGAGCGCCGCCGCATCGATCAGGCAGGCAACGCCGGACTCGACCTCGAACTCCGGATCATCGTCGTCCGGCTGCGCAGGTTCGGCACCGGCCGGCACCGCTGCCATCCAGCGCACCGCGGGCCGGTTCGCGAGCTTGAGCTGCAGAAGAGCGATGCGTTCTTCCCCGCTGAGGAGCCGGGCCAGCACGATCTGCACCGGATAGCGGCCGGGTTCGACCCGTGCCGCGAAGGGCTGTCCCTCGAGGAGCAGTCCGTCGGTGGCCACCAGCAGGCCGCTCGCGATGTCCATGCCGCCGAGTGTCAGCACGGCGAGGTCGACCGGCTCTTCGTCGATGGTGGAAGGCGCCGACAGCTCGAGGTCCGCCACCGCGTCGAGTGGCAGCTGCTGCGGAGAACCGCGCTCGACGGTGGCGCGCGCGGACGCCGCCGCCAGGGGGCCGAGCAAGGTACCGATGCCGAGTGCCTGCAGGCAGCGCAGCAGCTCGCGCCGCGAGGAGGAGTGCCCGGCGACCGGGAATGGACGACGTGGATTCATGGTGTGTCCGACAGCGGCAGCGCGAGTTCGGCGCGCAGGCCATGGGGCGGGTTGAGCAGCAGTTGCAGCGTACCGCCATGCAGCCGGGCGATGCGCTGGACGATCGGCAGGCCCAGGCCGGCGCCGCTGCCGCCCCGCGCCGCATCGCCGCGCTCGAAGGGCCGCAGCAGTCGCGCGACGTCGCCCGGTGCAATGCCGGGACCGCGGTCGGCCACCGCGATCAGCGCTCGGCTGCCCTCACGCGTCAGCGACACCGTCACGTCGGCATGGCCGCTGGCCGGATCGCGCCCGTAGCGCAGCGCGTTGACCAGCAGGTTGTCGAGCGCGCGGTCGAGTTCCGTCCGTACGCCGGCGATCATCAACGGTGGTGCGGCCTGCAACGGCGGATCGATGCGCAGGGTCGCATCGGGCATCGAGTCGACGCGTGCGCGCGCCACCGCGGACTCGACGGCCTCGGCCACGTCGATGCGCTCCGGCGCCTGGCGCGCGCTGCCGCGCGCATAGTCGAGGAA
Organism: Burkholderiaceae bacterium; assembly: GCA_044225415.1. Lineage (GTDB taxonomy): Bacteria > Pseudomonadota > Gammaproteobacteria > Burkholderiales > Burkholderiaceae_F > JALORV01. Next base: position 13,548 of record JBGAIO010000071.1, read on the forward strand.
TTGCCGCACGATCGCATCCATCTGCTGCAGGTCGCCGATCATCGCGTCGCGCGTTGCATCGGGCAGGTTCGCGAGTTCGAGTTCGAGCCGCAGCCGCGTCAGCGGCGTGCGCAGGTCGTGCGAGATGCCGGCGAGCAGCACGGCGCGGTCTTCTTCCAGCTTGGCGAGATCGGCCACCATGCGGTTGAAACTGGCGTTGACGGTGCGGATCTCCTGCGGTCCGCTTTCGGGCAATGCCTCTGGCGCGTGGCCCGCGCCAAGGGCGCGGGCGGCATGCGACAGCCGCGCGAGCGGAAGATTGATGACGCGCGTGATCAGGATCGCGCCCAGCACCGACAGCGCCAGCGCCACGACGGCCCAGCCGATCCACTGCGTGCCGAAGCTGCGGTCCGCCGGATCGCGTCCGAGGTACAGCCAGTACGCGTCGTCATCGAGCGTGAGCGAGACCCACAGTCCGCTGACGCCGTTGACCGATGCGGCGATGCGCGTGCCGGTGCCGAGATTGCGGACGATCGATTCCGATGCGAGCTGCAGCGTCGGGCGGTCCGTCACCGGCACGACGACGTCGGTCGGCTCCAGCGGGAAGATGCGCACGCCTTCATTGCTGGCGAGCTCCGCCAGCAGGTCGCGCCGCACGTAGGGGTCGGCGTAGAGCAGGGCGGCGCGCGTCAGCCGTGCGATCGATGTCACCTGCTGTGCGACCGACTCGGCGCGTGGCGCGCGTTCGAACATCCGGAAGCTCTGGATCCACGCCGACAGGCTGGCGACGATCAGCAGCAGGATCAGCAGCAGCGTGCGCCAGAACAGCGGCGGCGAGCGCAGCCAGGCGCGATGGGTTGCATCGGCGGCAGCGCTCACGACTGTCCGTCGGGAATGAACACGTAGCCGAGTCCCCAGACGGTCTGGATGTAGCGCGGTTTCGCCGGATCGGGCTCGATCAGCTTGCGCAGCCGCGAGATCTGCACGTCGAGGCTGCGATCGAAGGCTTCGTATTCGCGACCGCGCGCCAGGCCCATCAGCTTCTCGCGCGACAGCGGCATGCGCGGATGGCGCGCGATGGCCTTCAGCACGGCGAACTCGCCGGTGGTCAGGGTGACGGGTTCGCCGTTGCGCGTGAGGGTGCGTGTAGCCAGGTCGAGTTCGAATTCGCCGAAGCTCATGCGCTCGGCGTCGGCGCCG
>JBGAIO010000072.1:0-14817 GCA_044225415.1 Burkholderiaceae bacterium
GGCCGGCCACCCCTATCCCGGCGTGCTGGCGGCGGGCGATGCAGTGCGCATCACGACCGGCGCCGCCGTGCCCGACGGTGCCGACGCCATCCTCATGCAGGAGGACGCGCGCGTCGACGGCGATGCGATCGAAGTCGCCGGCGATGTGCGCGCGGGGATGCATATCCGACCGCGTGGCGAGCAGCTGCGCGCGGGTGACGTCGTGCTCGCACGCGGCCGACGCCTGCGCAGCTATGACGTCGGACTGGCCGCCGCCGCCGGGGCGGCACTGCTGCCGGTGATGAGGCGCCTGCGTGTCGGCGTCATTTCCACCGGCGACGAGCTTTCAGATCCCGGAAGCGGCGCCGCCGTGTCAGTGCAGTACGACGGCAATCGCCCGATGCTGCTGGCGGCGCTGCGCCGCGCAGGCCATGACGCGATCGATCTGGGCATCGTCGCCGATCGCGAGGAGGCGCTGCGGGGCGCGCTGGTCACCGCGGCCTCTCGCGAGGTCGATGTGCTAATCGCCAGCGGCGGCGTCGCGCAGGGCGACGCGGACTTCGTGCGGCGTGTCGCCGGTGAGTTCGTCGGTCTCGACATCCGACCCGGACGCGGCATCGTGCACGGCCGCATCGGCGACGGCGATGACACTGCCTGGTTCTACGGTCTGCCTGGCAATCCTGTGGCAGCCTACGTCATGTTCCACCTGGTCGTGACGCCTCTGCTCGCCCGACTCGGCGGAGGCGACGAAGAATCGGCCGGCACGAAGACGATGCGCGTGCCTTTGAGCGCATCCGCGCAGTCGCGCGGTGGACGCATCGACTGGCGTCGTGCCCGCCTGCTGCGGCGACGTGGCGCGCTTTCGGTCGAACTGCTGCCACAGCAGGGTTCGGCCATGCTGTCGACACTCAGCCGCGCCGATGCGCTCGCCGCCATCGGACCGGCCACCGCCTATGCAGCGGGCGAGTCGGTCGACGTCCTGCTCCTCGACGCTCTCGATTAGCGGGTCATGGGCAGCTGCGCCATGCGCATCGGCATCGACCTCGGCGGGACGAAGATCGAAGGCATCGCGATCGACCATGCGGGCCGCGAACTCGTCCGCCGACGCGTGCCGACACCGCGCGGCGACTACGACGCTACGGTCGACTCGATCGCGATGCTGGTCGCCGACCTCGAAGCCTGCACAGGTCAGCGCGGCACCGTAGGCGTCGGCATGCCCGGCGCACTGTCGCGCGTCACCGGACTGGTGAAGAACGCGAACTCGACCTGCCTGAACGGCAGGCCGTTGCAGCAGGATCTCGAAGCCGCGCTCGGCCGCGAGGTGCGGCTTGCCAACGACGCGAACTGTTTCGCGCTGTCGGAGGCTGTCGATGGCGCGGGACGCGGCGCGCGAGTCGTGTTCGGCGTCATCCTCGGCACGGGGGTCGGCGGCGGCATCGTGGTCGAGAGCAAGGTACTCGAAGGGCCGAACGCCATTGCCGGCGAATGGGGGCACAACCCGCTGCCGCTTCCCGACTCGGAGGAACGCCCTCCACCGCCCTGCTACTGCGGACGCAGCGGCTGCATCGAGGCCTGGCTCAGCGGGCCCGCGCTCGAGCGCGATGGCGGTGCGGCCCGCGAAGACGCGCTCGCGCGCTACGAGGATCGGCTGGCGCGCGCGCTGGCGGGCGTCATCAACGTGCTCGACCCCGACATCATCGTGCTGGGCGGTGGCCTGTCGAACATCGAACGGCTCTATGCGAACGTGCCACGCCTGTGGCGCGCGTATGTGTTTTCCGACGACGTCGTCACCCGTCTCGAAGCACCGCTGCACGGTGACTCGAGCGGCGTGCGCGGTGCGGCCTGGCTGTGGGACGAACCTTCCCGGGAGGATTCATGAAGCTGATCGGCATGCTGGATTCACCCTACGTGCGGCGCGTCGCGATCTCGCTGCAGCTGCTCGGGCTGCCGTTCGAGCACCAGTCACTGTCCGTGTTTCGCGGCTTTCACGCATTCCGGCAGATCAACCCGGTGGTCAAGGCGCCGACGCTGGTGTGCGACGACGGCACCGTGCTGATGGACTCGACACTGATCCTGCAGTACGCGGAGGCGCTGGCCCGGCCCCGCACGCTGCTGCCGACAGAGACGCCGGCGCTGCTGCATGAACTGCGGCTCGTCGGGCTGGCATTGGCCGCGACCGAGAAGGCCGTGCAGATCTACTACGAACGCAACCTGCGTCCCGCCGAGAAGATTCACGCGCCATGGCTGGAGCGCACCAGCGGACAGTTGCAGGCGGCCTTCGCCGAACTCGAGCGCGACCTCGTCGAGAACCCGCGCGTGCCGACGACGGCGAGTATCGGACAGGCGGGCATCACCACGGCTGTCGCGTGGCAGTTCGCCCGGCAGACGGTGGGGGATGTCGTGCCGGCTGCGCAGTCCCCGCAACTCGCCGCATACTCGGATGCAGCCGAGGCACTGCCGAACTTCCTGGCGGCGCCGCACGGCGACAGTACGTATTGCGCGCGCTAGAACCGCTTCATCAGCCCCAGCAGCTTCTGCGCCAGCGGACGATACGGCGGCGTGAAGAGCTTCATGCCGTTGAGCTTCGACTGGCGGAACACGGGCGTGAGCTTGCTCAGCGCGTCGAAGCCCCACCGTCCGTGATAGTGGCCCATGCCGGATGCGCCGACGCCGCCGAACGGCAGGCTGTCCTGCGCGATATGCAGCAGCGTGTCGTTGATGGTCACGCCGCCGGCATGCACCTGCTGCAGCATGCGCCCGGTGCGCGCGCGGTCGTCGTCGAACCAGTACAACGCCAGCGGACGAGGCTGCGCGTTGACGAGCGCCAGCGCGGCATCGGCGGTGCCGTCGCCGGACTCGTAGCCGATGACCGGCAGGATCGGCCCGAAGATCTCGTTGCGCATCACGTCCAGCGTGCGCGGCGGATCGACCAGCGCGACCGGCGCCAGGCGGTGTGCGACTTCATCGCGCTGCGCACCGTCGAACAGCGGCCGTGCGGCCACGCCGCTCGCTGTGGCCTGGTCGAGGTAGCCTGCCAGCCGCTCGTAGTGGCGCGCGTTGACCACGCTGCAATAGTCGCGCTCCGCAAGGCCGCGCGGGTACATGCGGCGCGCCTGCGTCTGCAGCGCGATCAGCAGCCGCTCGCGGTCGGCGTTCGAGACCAGCACGTAGTCGGGCGCGATGCAGGTCTGCCCCGCATTGAGCAGCTTGCCGGCGAGGATGCGCGTGGCGGCGCGGTCGATGTCGAAGCCCGGCGTCACGATTGCCGGCGACTTGCCGCCGAGTTCGAGCGTCACCGGGGTCAGGTTCGACGCCGCCGCGGCCATGACCTTGCGGCCCACGGCCGTCGAGCCGGTGACCACCAGGTGATCGACGGGCAGCGCGGCAAACCCGGCCGCAAGCTCCGCGTCGCCATGGACGACGGTGACTTCGTCGGGCGCGAAGTCGTGACGCACGAGATCGGCGAACAGCCGCGAGAATGCCGGCGTGAACTCCGACAGTTTGATCATCGCGCGGTTGCCCGCCGCCAGCGCACCCACCAGCGGGCCGGCCGAAACGAACAGCGGATAGTTCCACGCCGCGATGATGCCCACGACGCCGAGCGGACGCGGCTGCACGCACGCGGTGGCCGGCATGAACCATTTACCCACACCCGCACGCCGCGGCTGCATCCAGCGCTCGCCGTGCTTCAGCGCGCTGCGGACCTCGGCCAGTGTCGGGAAGATCTCGGCGAGCTGCGTTTCCATGCTCGGCCGGCCGCCGAAGTCGAGGTCGATCGCGGCCTCGATCTCACGCTCGTTCGCACTGACCAGGCGCTGCAGACGCTGCAGGCGATCGCGCCGGGTCGGCCAGTCGGCGAAAGACGCACCGTCATAGCTTTCGCGCTGCACTTCGAAAGCGCGCTGCATGGCAGGCAGATCGGACGGATGCATGGCGGTGCGCGGAAGGAAGATTGATCGAAGCTTAGCGCTGCTCCATCGAGCCTGTGCTCCAATGTCGATCGCCGCGGAGGGGAACCGGGAGAGTCGATGCAGAACCTGCACAGCGCGCTGGGCGCACTGGCACTGCTCGCACTGACGTGGTCCGTGTCCGAGCAGCGCCGCGCCATGCCGTGGCGGCTGATCGTCACGGGCCTGCTGCTGGCCTTCGTTCTGGCGGCGGCACTGTTGCGGGTGCCTGCGCTGGCGGCTGTCCTTGCCCAGCTCAACGGCGTGCTCGATCTGCTGGAGCGGTCACTGCTCGCAGGCACAGGATTCGTGTTCGGCTATCTCGGCGGCGGCGACCCGCCCTTCGCCGTGACCAATGCCGGCGCGACCTTCGTGCTGGCGTTCCGTGCGCTGCCGCTGGTGCTGCTGGTGGGTGCGCTGTCCGCACTGCTGTTCCACTGGGGCGTACTGCCGCTGATCGTGCGCGGGTTCGCGTGGGTACTGAAGCGCACGATGGGCATCGGCGGCGCGGTCGGCGTGTCGGCCGCGGCCAACGTCTTCGTCGGCATGGTGGAAGCCCCGCTGGTGATTGCGCCGTGGCTCGCACGGCTGTCGCGCGGCGAGATCTTCATCGTCATGAACTGCGGCATGGCGACCATCGCGGGAACAGTGCTGGTGCTGTACGCGACGCTGCTCGCGCCCGTCGTGCCGAACGCGCTCGGACACCTGCTGGTGGCATCGATCGTCGCCACACCCGTCGCCATCGTGGTGGCTGCGATCATGGTGCCGCCGGTGCTGACCGACGATACGCAGGTCCGCTTTGCGCGGCAGGACGCGAACGCCGTGGCTGCGCTGACGCGCGGCACGCTCGAAGGGCTGCAGCTGCTGCTGAACATCGCCGCGCTGCTGCTGGTGTTCGTCGCCCTCGTGGCACTGGCCAACGCGCTGCTGTCGGTGCTGCCCGATCTGCACGGCGCACCGCTGACCCTGGAGCGGGTCTTCGGGTGGCTGTTTTCGCCGCTGGCCTGGCTGATCGGCATTCCCGCCGGCGAGGCATTGACCGCGGGCGCGCTGCTCGGCAAGAAGACCGTGCTGAACGAGCTCATCGCGTACTTCGACCTGGCGCGGCTTCCGGCGGACGCGCTGTCCGCCCGCAGCCGGCTGCTGATGACCTATGCGCTGTGCGGCTTCGCGAACTTCGGCAGCCTGGGGATCATGCTGGGAGGAATGGGCGCACTGCTGCCCGAGGAACGCCGCACGGAACTCGCCGAACTCGGCATGAAGTCGGTGCTCGCGGGCCTGCTGGCAACCTGCATTACCGCTGCGATCGTCGGAATGATCGTTTGAAGTTACTTTAAATATTTACTGTAATACCTTGAAAAGACGATAGAAATTCTCTCTGGATGCGGCTGCGATCACGGCCGGGTCCGCACCGGCGAGTTCCGCGAGCTTGGCCGCCACGTGCGGCACGTACGACGGCTCGTTGCGCTTGCCACGGAACGGAATCGGCGCGAGATACGGTGAGTCCGTTTCGATCAGGAGGCGGTCCCTGGGCACCTGGCGCGCGGTGGCCTGCAGTTCCACGGCGTTCCTGAAGGTCACGATGCCCGAGAAGGAGATGTAGAAGCCCAGGTCGAGCGCTGCGCGCGCGACGTCGGCGGTCTCGGTGAAGCAGTGCATGACGCCACCCGCGGCCTCGGCGCCCTCTTCCCGCATCAGCCGCAGCGTGTCTTCGGCGGCGGCGCGCGTGTGGATGATCAGCGGCTTGCCGCAGGCGCGCGCCGCGCGGATGTGAATGCGGAAGCGCTCGCGCTGCCAGTCAAAGGGCTCGGTGAGCCGGTAGTAGTCGAGCCCGGTTTCGCCGATCGCGACCACCTTCGGATCGCGGGCGCGCTCGACCAGGTCTGCGACGGTCGGCTGCGTGGAGGCCGGAGCTTCCGGATGCACACCCACTGACGCATGGAGAGTCGGCGCTGCTCGTGCGGTGGCGAGCACCGCCGGGAATTCCTCGAGTGTCGTGCACACCGTCAGCGCGGCCTCGACCTGTGCCGCACGCATGCGCTCGAGCACGCCCGCGAGATCCGCAGCGAGCTCGGGAAAGGTCAGGTGGCAATGCGAATCGACGTACATGTCGGGAGCGCAGCCCATCGCGGCACTGCACAGCGAAGCTCGGAAAAACGCAGGCTACAGCGTATGCGTCGGGCGCGCAGACTTCAGCGCGGCGCCGAGGGCGTCTTCGATGCGCTTGCGCGCCATGATCCCCGATTCGTCGGCCGGAAAATGGACGCCGATGCCCGGCGTCTTGCTGCCGCCCGCGGCAGGACTGATCCACACGACCTTGCCGGCCACCGGAATGCGGGTCGCATCGTCGAGCAGCGTCAGGATCAGGTAGACGTCATCGCCGAGCTGGTACGGACGCGTGGTCGGTACGAAGATGCCGCCGTTCTTCAGGTACGGCATGTAGGCCGCGTACAGCGCCGCCTTTTCCTTGATCGACAACGACAGCACGGCCGGACGCGGTGCCTGCGCGCCACCGGCAGCCGGCACCGGTGCCTGGCCCGCCCCGTTCATTGCCGTCTTCAAAACCGTGTCGCTCACAGCGATTGCACCTTCCTGACGGTGTCCTGGGCCTGCGTCGACGACTCCGCGTGCAGCGCCGACCGATAACCGAGCAGCGCGCTTTCGACAGCCAGCCGCGCATTGAGCGGATGGTCGGCCGCGCGCTGGGCACGCGACAGTTGATCCAGCCAGCCCAGCAGCGGCTGCCCCTGCACGGCGCGCGCGATCGACGCGATCACGCGCTGATGCCGGGGATGATAACGAACGCGTCCTGCCGTCCTTTCCGCCAATAAGTCCCATCCCCAGCGCTGAAACAGACGGATTGCCGCACCCACCGGGATTTCCCGGGGCACGGCCGAGGCGATGTCGGCCGCCTCCAGGCGCAGGCCCCGCGCCAGCATTTCGAGCAGCTTCTGGTGCAGGTCCGGCGACAGCACGCGCGGATCGGCCTCGGCGCCATCCACTGGTGGCGCCAGTCCCATCGGCGCGCCGCCCGCTTCGGCCAGGCGATCCTCCGCGTCCGCCACGCCGCGCTCGCGCAGCCAGGCGAGCGCCGCCTGCGGGTCGGGCACGGGCGCACGCAGCAGCACGCAGCGCGACCGTACGGTCGGCAGCACCGCATCGAGTTCGTCGGTAACGGCGATGAACAGCGCGCCCGCCGGCGGCTCTTCGAGGATCTTCAGCAGCGCGTTCGACGCATGCGCATTCAGCGACTCCGCCGGCCAGACCAGCACCACGCGCCTTCGTCCCCGATGAGCCGCCATCGCCAGGAACTCGCCGATCGCACGTACCTGATCGATGCGGATCTCGCGGCTCAGTTTCGCGCCCTTGCCCGCTGGCTCGGCAGCGATCGTTTCCTGCTCGCCGTCGGCTCCCGTGTCCTCGGCCTCATCGCCGCGCTGGCGCCGGTCGATCGCCGGCACCAGCCAGCGCAGGTCGGGATGGTTGTCGGCGGCGAGCAGCTGGCAGCCGGCACAGTGTCCGCAGGCGAGTCCCCGCGGACGTCCAGCCTCCGGCGCCTCGCAGAGCAGCGACTGCGCCAGCGCCTGTGCGAAATGCCGCTTGCCGATGCCGCGTCCGCCGTACAGCAGCAGCGCGTGGGGCTGGCGCGCACGCAGTGCCACGACCTGCTGCCAGAGCTCGGCCTGCCAGGGCAAGGGCTGCATCATGTCCACGGCGTCGCGTCCTCGTCACTGCCATTCCGCCAGCCGCTGCTGCAGCAGCGCGGTAATTCGTGCGCGCAGTTCGTCGGGCGTGCGCGTGCCGGCGATGACGACGAAGCGCTGCGGCTCGCGCTGCGCGAGCGCCAGGTAACGCTCGCGCACGCCGCGGAAGTAATCGACCTGCTCGGCCTCGAAGCGATCGGCCGCGCGGGCGCGCGCCAGCCGCCGGGCCGCGACCTCGGGCGGCACGTCGAAGAGCAGCGTGAGGTCGGGCGCGAGGTCGGCGTGCACCCAGCGCGCCAGCGCGTCGATGCGCGCTTCGGCCACGCCGCGGCCGCCGGCCTGGTAGGCGTAGGTCGCATCGGTGAAACGGTCGCTCAGCACCCAGCGTCCTGAGGCCAGCGCCGGGCCGATGACCTGCGCGATGTGCTCGGCGCGCGCGGCGAACATCAGCAGCGTCTCGGTGTCGGCGCTCATCGCCTGCTGCAGCACCAGCTCGCGCAGCGTTTCGCCCAGCGGCGTGCCGCCGGGCTCGCGCGTGATCACGGGATCGTGGCCATGTTCGCGCAGCGCGCGCGCCACGACGTCGATCTGCGTGCTCTTCCCCGCACCGTCGATGCCTTCGAAAGTGATGAAGCGGCCCCGAAGCACCTTCACTTCGAGCCTCCGCCGAGCTGGTACTTCTGCACCGCGCGGTTGTGCTGGTCGAGCGACGGCGAGAAGTGCGACGTGCCGTCGCCGCGCGCCACGAAGTACAGCGCATCCGTGGACGCCGGCTGCAGCGCTGCCGCGATCGCGGCGCGCCCGGGCATCGCGATCGGGGTGGGCGGCAGGCCCGCGCGCGTGTAGGTGTTGTACGGGCCGTCGGTGGTGAGGTCGCGCTTGCGCAGGTTGCCGTCGAAGCGTTCGCCGAGGCCGTAGATGATCGTCGGGTCGGTCTGCAGCAGCATGCCGCGCTTCAGCCGGTTGACGAACACGCCCGCAATCATCGGACGCTCGGAGGCCTGCCCCGTTTCCTTCTCGACGATCGACGCCATGATCAGCGCCTCGTAGGGTGTTGCATACGGCAGGTCGGCCGCGCGCTTCCCCCACGCGTCGGCGAGCGCTGCCGATTGCGCGCGGTAGGCCTGTCGCCAGATGTCCAAGTCGCTGGTGCCGTCGTCGAAGACATAGGTGTCGGGCGCGAACAGGCCTTCGGGGTGTGCTTCGGTCGCGCCGATGGCCTTCAGCAGTTGATCAGTCGTCAGCGCGGCACTGTCCTGCTTCAGCGCGCGCGTGGCGGCCAGCACGGCGCGCATCTCGCGGAAGGTCGAGCCCTCGACCAGTGTCAGCCGCTCGCGCATCACCGCGCCTTCGCGCAGCTTGGCCAGCAACTGCGCCAGCGTGATGCCGCGCTCGACCTGGTAGCGGCCGGCCTTCAGCGCCTGGCCCGCACCGGACCAGCGCACCAGCAGGGCGAAGGCGTTGGCGTCGACCTGCACGCCGCGGCTGTCGCGGCCTGCGCGACGCCGCGCGCCGAACTGCCCTGCGGCGCGCGGAACTCGACCGTGTCGGCATTCATCGGCAGCGGCCGTTCATTGGCGTACCAGCGCGCGCCGTAGACGGCGGCGACGGCCAGGGCCACGAACAGCAGGGCAACCAGGAACAGCGCCCTGGCCAGCCCACGGGAAGGCGCTCGCCCGGAATTCGGCATTATCTGAAAGACTGAGGGAAGATTGCGGCTGACGGCACCTATGATAGTCGGCGATACGACTCGTCCTTCCTGATGGATTCCACCATTTCCGCGATGAACGACGCAGACGCCCGGTTCCATGCGGCTATTGCCGAGATTGCACCGGTCCTGACGCAGCCGGTGTGCATCGCATTGCCCGGACTCGGCCGCGTGCGGGTCGAGGGAGCCGATGCGACCAGTTTCCTGCAGTCCCAGCTCACTTCAGACGTTGCACAGCAGCCGGCCAACGAACTGCGGCTCGGCGGCTACTGCACGCCGAAGGGACGCCTGATTGCCACTTTCCAGCAATGGCGCGAGGGCGATGCGTGGATGCTGCAGCTGCCGCGGCCGATCCTGCCTGGGTTCGTGAAGCGGCTGTCGATGTTCGTGCTGCGGGCCAAGGTCAAGGTCTTCGACGACAGCGCGCAGCGCAGCGCACTCGCGATCGTCGGTCCCGGCGCCGCCGACTCACTGCGCGCGGCCGGCATCGAGCCCGGCGCCACGGCCTGGGCGTCGGTCGTGCACGATGGCGTGCGCGTCAGCCGCCTGCCGGCCGGACCACGGTGCCCGGAACGTTTCCTGCTGAGCGCCGAGGCCGGCCGTGTGCTGCCGCCGGCACTGCAGGCATTGCCGGCATTGCCATGCGCCTCGTGGTGGTGGAGCGAGGTCGATGTGGCCGTGCCGACGGTGTTCGCCTCGACGCAGGAGTCCTTCGTGCCGCAGATGATCAACTTCGAAGTGCTGGGCGGCGTGAATTTCCGCAAAGGCTGCTATCCCGGGCAGGAGATCGTTGCACGCAGCCAGTACCTGGGCAAGCTGAAGCGCCGCATGCAGCGCGCGCACGCCGCTTCGGATGCGCCACCGCCGCCCGGCGCAGACGTGTTCCACTCGACGCAGGCCGAACCCGCCGGTACCGTGGTGATGGCGGCAAGCACACCCGGCGGCGGCGTCGATCTGCTGTTCGAGGCGCCCGTCGACCGGCTCGATGGCGGCACGCTGCATCTGCAGGGCCGCAATGGCCCACCGCTCGCTTTGCTGCCGCTGCCTTACAAGTTGGTCGATCCCACGGCGTGACGAGCGCAGCGCCGGGCCGCCCCAGGCCAGCTCGCGGCGCGGCGCGCAGCGCGGAGGCATCGATGAGCACAGATCGCGAGAACTGGTACATCTACTATCCGGCGCCGTCGGATCCGCAATCGCTGCCCCGTCTGCGCGCAATGCAGCGCCAGCTCACGCTGGCAAGTGGTGTCGCCGCACGCATCGAGGCACGCGCAGCCGCGCACACGACGCCGACGTGGATGGAAGTCTACGAAGGCGTTGTCGACCCACAGGCCTTCTCCTTGCAGCTTGCCGACGCATTGGCCGCCAGCGGCCTGGCGCAGGAACTGCCATCGCCTCGGCACGTCGAACGCTTTCGACCGTTGTGAATCCCGCGACCGCAGGTCCGCCGGCGATGGCTCGACCGTGACGATTCGATTACGCTGCCCGCATGTGTCTGCTCGTCTTCGCCTGGCATGCTCACCCGGACTACCCGCTGATCCTGGCGGGCAACCGGGACGAGTTCTATACGCGCCGCACGCGGCCGGCGGCGTGGTGGGGCCAGGCCGTATCGCTGCTCGCCGGACGCGACGAGGAAGCCGGCGGCACGTGGTTCGGCATCACGCGCCGCGGCCGCGTCGCGGCGCTGACCAACGTGCGCGCGCCGGGCGAACGCAATCCGCACGCGCCGTCGCGCGGTGCGCTGGTGGTGGCGGCGCTGCAGTCACCGGAGCGTATCGACCGCTGGCTCGACCGCCACGCGCACCGCATGCCGCTGTTCAATGGCTTCAACCTGCTGGCGGGCGACGTCATGCCGCGCGAAGGCGAAGCGCTCGGCGCGCTGCACTACTACAGCAATCGCGTGGATGAGCCGGCGCGAGTGCTGCCACCCGACGTCTACGGGCTGTCCAACGCCTTCCTCGATACGCCGTGGCCGAAGGTGACGCGCGCGATCGGACGGTTTGCGCTGTCGGTGGCGACCGCGTCAGCGTGGATGAACTGCTGACGGTGATGGGCGATCGCGAGCGCGCGCGAGCATGAGTTGCCGGCGACCGGCGTGCCGCTCGACTGGGAGCGGGCACTGTCGTCGGTGCAGATCCGCGCCAACGGCTACGGCACGCGCGCGACGACGGTCGTCACGGTGCGCGCCGACGGTCTGGTGAACCTCTTCGAACGCAGCTTCGACGCGACCGATCCCGAGCAGTGGTCTGACCGTCACTTCGAGTTCATGATCGACACGGCGTCGCGGCCGGCACGGCTGGCGGCGCCCGGATCGAACTGGGCAGTGAGCATGGATCCGCGCCTGCGCGAGATCCATCGACTTCTCGGCCTACAGCGTCCGTTGCATGTCCACGTGCCGAATACCTGCCTCGAGGTACTCGTCGCCGACGATGCCGTAACCGTGCCGCTGATAGAACGGCACGGCGTCTGCGCGCTGAGTACCGCCGTCGCGTGCCCACGGCGGCGCGCCTCGGCCATCAGCGACGACAGCAGCAGGCTGCCCACGCCGCTGCCGCGCGCTTCGCGCGTCACGGCCATGCGTCCGATGTGGCCGTCGGGCAGCAGCCGGCCGGTGCCGGGCCCGGCCCTTCTCGTCGAACACCACCGCATGCAGCGACTGCGGGTCCCACTCGTCGATCTCGATGTCCTCGGGCACCTTCTGCTCCTCGACGAACACGGTTCGGCGGATGGGTTCGGCCCATTCGCGCAGCGTCGCCCAGTCGCCCAGCTGCACGCGCGTCATTGCATGCCCTTCTTCGCGTCGCCGGCGATGACGAAACTCATCTTCGCCGGATCGACGTGGCGGCGGAAGGCCGCGTTGACCTGCTCCACCGTGACCGTCCGCAGCTTCTGCTCAAAGGCCTTCGAGAACGCGAAGGTACGATCGAGGTCCATGTAGCTGACCCAGGCGGCCGCCACGGTCGAATCCTCCGACCGGTTCAGCACGCGCGCCTGCAGCAGCCCCTTGCGCGCATCTTCGACCTCGGACGCCGTGAAGCCGTCCTTCAGTGCGCGCGCCAGTTCGTCGCGCATCGCCTGCTCGGCCTTGACGACGTTCTGCGGCGCGGCGATGGCCCCGATGGTGAACGACGAGAGCTTGTCGCGCGAGCCCATGGCGATGCCCGAACCGACGCCATAGCTCAGGCCGTCTTTCTGCCGCAGCCGCTGCATCAGGCGGTTGGACAGCCCGGCACCGCCGCCGAAGATCTCGTTGGCGATGGCCAGCGCCGGCGCGTCGGGATCGTCGTCGCGCAGGGGAAAGTCCATTCTCGCGCGAAAGGTCGCGTTCTCCTTGTCCGGCGTGTCAATCACGACGCGCACGGGCTTGATGTCGCGATACTCGCGATCGATGCGCGCGTACGGCGCCTTCGACGCCCAGCCGGCGAACAGCTCCTTCAGCAGCGGCTCGATCGCCTTGTCGTCGAAGTCGCCGACGATGGCGATCTCGCCGCGGGCCGTTCCGTAGAAGTCGGCGTAGTACTTCTTCACGGCCTCGAGCGGTGTCCTGCCGATCGCCTCGATCCGCTCCTTCAACGGGATGTAGCGGCGGGGGTCGCCGGCCGGCCAGGTGCTGAAGTGCGTGGCGAGCGCGTCGCGCGACAGCGCCTGCGGATCGTCGAGCTGCGCCGACAGGCCGGTGATCGTCTCGCGGGTCAGTTGCTCGTACTCGGCGGCCGGAAACGACGCGCCGCGCATCACGCCCGCCATCAGCCTCAGCGCATCGGGCAGTTGGGCCCGTGTCGTCTGGAAGCCGGTGAGGCCGCCGGTCATCTGCAGGCGAGTCATCTCGTCGGCGATCTGCTGGCGCGTCAGCTTGTCGGTGCCGCGCGTCAGCATTGCGCCGGCCAGATCGCCTTCGATGCTGCGGCCGGTCAGCGTCGCGAGGTCGCCCCATTGGAAGTTCGTGCGGACGTTGACGGTCTCGCCGCGGTTCTTCTTCGGCAGCAGCGCGATGTTGAGCTCGCCGATGCGCACGATGCGCGTGCGCTTGTCGATGTTGTCCTGCGACGGGTCGAAGGCCTCGCCGCTCTGGCCCTGTGCCGCAGGCTTGTAGGCCGCCAGCACCTCAGCAGGCGTCTGCGCTGCGGGGATTTCGGCGCGCTGCGGATTGTCTTCGGGGATGAAGAATCCGACCACGCGGTTGTCGCGCACGAAGTAGCGCGCGGCGGCCTTCATCGCATCGTCGGCCGCCTGTTTCGCCGAGCGGTCGCGGTCGTAGAAGAACAGGCGCCAGTCGCCCATCGCCACGTACTCCGACAGGCCGACGCCGAAGGACTGCGGGTCGGCGAGGGTGCGCTCGGCCGCCGTCTTGCGCTGCTGCACGGCGCGGGTGAGTTCGGCCGCCGTCACCGGCTCCTTCCGGAAGCCGTTCTCGACGATGTCGATGATCGTCTGCGCGACCGGCTCGACCGGCTCGCCCTTCTTCACCACCGCGCCGAAGATCACGAAGCCCGGATCGCGCGCGCCGATCGTGTAGCCGAAGACCTGCGCGGCCTTGCCGGTCTGCACCAGCGCCTGGTGCAGCCGGCCGTTCGGCGTGTCGCTCAGGATATCGGTGGCCAGGTCGGCGCCGAGAAAATCGGGATGCAGGCCGCTCGGCAGCCGGTAGGCGACCGTCACCATCTGGATCTCGCCCTTGCGGCGGATGGTGAACTGGCGTTCGCCGTCGCGCGTGGGCTCCACCGTCCACAGCGGCGGCAGCGCACGCTTCGGCTTCGGAATGCGGCTGAAGGCGTCGGCGACCCAGCGGATCACCCTGGCCTCGTCGAACTTGCCGGCGACGACCAGCACGGCATTGTCCGGCTGGTAGTAGGTGCGATAGAACGCCTGCAGGTTCTCGATGCGTACGTTCTCGATGTCGGAGCGTGCGCCGATGGTGGTGTGGCCGTAGTTGTGCCAGTCGTAGAGCAGCGCCTGGTTGGCCTGCAGCATCAGCCGCGTCGGATTGGTCTGGCCCATCTCGAATTCGTTGCGCACCACCGTCATTTCCGAATCGAGGTCCTTCTTCGCGATGAAGGAGTTCACCATCGCATCAGCCGACCAGTCGATCGCCCACTTCAGGTTGTCGTCGCTCGCCTGGAAGGTGTTGAAGTAGTTGGTGCGATCGATCCAGGTCGTGCCATTGAACTCGAAGCCGCGCTTGCTGAACTCCGCCGTCGGGTTCGGGAAATTCTTCGAACCCTTGAACATCAGGTGCTCGAGCAGGTGCGCCATGCCGGTCTCACCGTAGTTCTCATGGCGCGAGCCGACCAGAAAGGTGATGTTGACGGTGGCTGTCGGCTTGGACGGGTCCGGAAACAGCACGAAGCGCAGGCCGTTGGCCAGCCGGTATTCGGTGATGCCCTCGACCGTCGGGCCACGCGTCACGCCGGCCGGCAGCGGCGCCGATGCGCCCGGCACGGTCTTCGCAGGCGCGGCCACCTGCGCGGTGGCCATGGTCGCC
>JBGAIO010000073.1:0-13495 GCA_044225415.1 Burkholderiaceae bacterium
CGCTGCGCGACGCGTGGCGCATCGACGATGGCGACCTGGATCTGCTGCCGCTGGCCGCCGCATTGGCCGACCAGCGCGACGCCGGACTGGGCGCCGCCCAGTTCCATGCAACGCTGGTCGATGCGCTCGCCGCCTGGACTGCCGTACATGCTCGCGCGAGCGGACTCGAGACCATCGCCCTGGCCGGCGGCTGCTTCAACAACGGTCTGCTGTCCGACGCACTGCGTGTGCGTCTGCAGGACGCCGGCCTCGTCGTGCTGGAAGCACGGCAGGCGCCGCCGAACGATGGCGGCCTGAGCCTGGGACAGGCATGGGTCGCGCGCGCCGCTCTGGCCGGGTCAATCCGGCCAGCGCTGCCTTGAGGAAGCCGCCATGTGCCTCGCCCTGCCCGCCCGCGTCGTCGAACTGCTGCCCGACTCCGAAGGTCTGATCGATCTGGGCGGCGTGCGCAAGCGCATCTCGCTCGAACTGGTGGCCGACGTGCAGCCCGGCGACTACGTCATCGTTCACGTCGGCTACGCGCTGCAGAAGCTCGATCCCGACGAGGCCGAGCGCACGCTGCGGCTGTTCGCCGAGGCCGGCATGAACGCGGCAGCGGCGCCGGCGTCATGAGGCGTCTCGCATGAAATACGTCGACGAATTCCGCGACGGCGAGCTCGCCGCCGGCATCGCGGCGCGCATCGTGTCGGAAGCGCAGCCCGGGCGCCGCTACAACTTCATGGAGTTTTGCGGCGGGCACACGCACGCGATCGCACGCTACGGCATCGGCGGACTGCTCCCCGACACCGTGCGCATGATCCACGGTCCCGGCTGCCCGGTGTGCGTGCTGCCGATCGGCCGCATCGACAACGCGATCGAACTGGCGCTGGAGCGCCGAGCCATCGTCTGCACCTATGCGGACACGATGCGCGTGCCGGCCAGCGGCGGCTTGTCTTTGATGAAGGCCCGCGCGCGCGGCGCCGACATCCGCATGATCTATTCGGCCGCCGATGCGCTGGCGATCGCACAGGCCAATCCACAGCGCGACGTCGTGTTCTTCGCCATCGGCTTCGAGACGACGACACCGCCGACCGCGATCGTCATCCGCCAGGCGCAGGCGCTCGCGCTCGCCAACTTTTCGGTGTTCTGCAACCACGTGCTGACGCCGGCGGCGATCACGCACATCCTGGAGTCCCCCGAGGTGCGCGACCTCGGCATCGTGCCGCTCGACGGCTTCATCGGCCCGGCACACGTCAGCACGATCATCGGCAGCCAGCCCTACGAGTACTTCGCCGAGGAGTATCGCCGCCCGGTGGTCATCGCCGGCTTCGAGCCGCTCGACGTCATGCAGGCGATCCTGATGCTGGTACGGCAGATCAACGAAGGCCGTGCCGAAGTCGAGAACGAGTTCACGCGCGCGGTCACGCGCGAGGGCAACGTCAAGGCCAAGTCGCTGGTCGCCGACGTGTTCGAACTGCGCCGCTCCTTCGAATGGCGCGGCCTCGGTGAAGTGCCCTACTCCGCACTGCGCATCCGCGAAGCGTATGCGGCCTTCGACGCAGAACGCCGCTACGGTATCGCCACGCGCAGCGTCGCCGACAACAAGGCCTGCGAGTGCGGCGCCATCCTGCGCGGCGTTAAGCAGCCCACCGACTGCAAGCTGTTCGGCACGGTCTGCACGCCCGAGAATCCGATGGGATCGTGCATGGTCAGCTCCGAGGGCGCGTGCGCGGCGCACTACACCTACGGCCGCTTCAAGGACATCGCCGTTCGCGCGGCGTGATCCTGGGACACGAGGGCGACACCATGAACCGCGTCACTGATCCGCTGAAGCCTGCCGCAACCGCGGCCGACGCGCCCGCCCGGCCTGACCAGCCACGACGGGCCTACGTGCGGCCGGTCGATTTCAGGCACGGCCGCGTCGACATGACGCACGGCAGCGGTGGCCGCGCGATGGCGCAGCTCGTCGAGGAGCTGTTCGCACGCGCCTTCGCCAACGAGTGGCTCGCGCAGGGCAACGACAACGCGGCCTTCGACGTGCCGGCCGGCCGGCTGGTGATGGCCACCGACAGCCACGTCGTGTCGCCGCTGGAGTTTCCAGGCGGCGACATCGGCTGTCTGGCGTGCACGGCACGGTCAACGACGTCGCGATGGCCGGCGCGAAGCCGCTGTACCTGTCCGCCGGCTTCATCCTCGAGGAAGGCTTCGAACTCGCCGCGCTGAAGCGCATCGTCGAGTCGATGGCCGCCGCGGCGCGCGAGGCCGGCGTGCCGATCGTCACCGGCGACACCAAGGTCGTCGAGCAGGGCAAGGGCGACGGCGTGTTCATCACCACGACCGGCATCGGCGTCGTGCCGCCGGGCGTGAACATCTCCGGCGACCGCGCGCGGCCCGGGGACGCGATCCTCGTATCGGGCACGATCGGCGACCACGGCGTGGCGATCATGTCGCTGCGCGAGAACCTGACTTTCGAGACGACGATCCGCTCCGACACGGCCGCTCTGCACGGCCTGGTCGCGGCCATGGTGGCCGCGGTGCCGGACATCCATTGCCTGCGCGATCCCACGCGCGGCGGACTGGCCACGACGCTCAACGAGATCGCGCGGCAGTCGACGGTGGGCATGCTGCTGCGCGAAGCGGCCATCCCCGTGCGCTCCGAAGTTTCCGCTGCCTGCGAGTTCCTCGGGCTCGATCCGCTGTACGTCGCCAACGAGGGCAAGCTCGTCGCGATCTGCGCGCCGCAGGACGCCGAGCGGCTGCTCGCCGCGATGCATGCTCATCCCCTCGGCGCGCAGGCGGCGCTCATCGGCCATGTGCAGGAGGACGCACACGCCTTCGTGCAGATGGACACGAGCTTCGGCGGCCGTCGCGTCGTCGACTGGCTGACCGGCGAGCAGCTCCCGCGCATCTGCTGAGCGCGGCGGCATGCGCATCCTGCTGCTTGCGCATTCGTTCAACAGCCTGACGCAGCGGCTGTGGATCGAACTGGCCGACGCGGGCCACGACGTCTCGCTCGAACTCGACATCAACGATGCGGTGACGCGCGAGGCGGTGCAGCGCCATGCGCCCGACCTGGTGCTGGCGCCGTTCCTGAAGCGCGCGATCCCCGAAGACGTATGGCGCAGCGTGCGCTGCCTGGTCGTGCATCCCGGCATCGTCGGAGATCGCGGTCCGTCGGCGCTCGACTGGGCGGTCATGGACGGCGAGTCGCGCTGGGGCGTGACGGTGCTGCAGGCGAACGACACCTTCGACGCGGGCGACGTGTGGGCCACCGCGGTTTTCGACATGCGGCCCGCCAGCAAGGGCAGCCTGTATCGCAACGAAGTCACCGAGGCGGCGGTCGCCGCCGTACACGAAGCGCTGGCGCGCATGGCCGCCGGCCGCGCGCCGACGCCCCTGTCGCAGTTCGCCGGCGCGCGCGGGCGCTGGCGGCCCATGATGCGCCAGTCCGATCGTGCGATCGACTGGCAACGCGACGACACCGAACGCGTGCTGCGCAGGCTGCACGCGGCCGACGGCACGCCGGGCGTGCTCGACGACCTGCAGGGACTGGCCGTGCACTGCTACGACGGGCACCGCGAATCCTCGCTGCGCGGCGCCGCCGGCGCAGTCATCGCGCAGCGCCACGGCGCAATCTGCCGCGCGACCGTCGACGGCGCCGTGTGGATCACGCACCTGCGCAACCCGGCCGACGAGCAGCGGCCGTTCAAGCTGCCGGCGGCGCTGGTGCTCGGTGAGCGGATCGCCGACGTGCCCGAACACGATGCTGCCGAGGATGCGCCGGCCGACGGCACGTGGAGCGACATCCGTTACGAAGAACGCGGCGCGGTCGGCGTGCTGCACTTTCCCTTCTACAACGGCGCGATGTCGACGCGGCAGTGCGAACGGCTGACTGCCGCCTGGCGCCGCGCCTGCGGGCGCCCCACGCGCGTCGTCGTGCTGGCGGGCGGAGCGGACTTCTGGAGCAACGGACTGAACCTCAACGTCATCGAGGCCGCCGACAACCCGGCCGACGAGTCGTCGCGCAACATCGCCGCGATGGACGACCTGGCGCTGGCGATCCTGACGACGGACACGCACCTGACGGTCTCCGCCCTGCAGGGCAACGCCGGCGCCGGCGGCGTGTTCCTCGCGCTGGCCGCCGACCGCGTGCTCGCGCGCAGCGGCGTGGTGCTCAATCCGCACTACAAGGGCATGGGCAATCTCTACGGCTCCGAATACTGGACCTATCTGCTGCCACGGCGTGTCGGCGCCGACGGCGCGCGCGCGATCACCGAAGGACGGCTGCCGCTGGGCGCTCCCGCAGCGGCGTGCTGCGGCCTGATCGACGCGCACCACGGTGGCACGCCGGCGCAGTTCCTCGCGCGCGCCCTTGACGATGCGCAGCGAATGGCTTTCGAGGGCTTCGCGGCGACGCTGGCTGCAAGGCGCCAACGTCGCGCAGAGGACGAGGCACGCAAGCCGCTTGCCGCGTATCGCGCGGAAGAACTCGCGAAGATGCACGAGAACTTCTACGGCTTCGATCCGAGCTACCACGTGGCGCGCTATCACTTCGTCCGCAAGCTGCCGAAGGCGCGCACGCCCTCCTACCTGGCGCGTCATCGCGAACGGTGACTGTTACATGTGGCGTTGCAGCAGCCACACTTGGACTGCATCAACATCCGGACGTCGCCGCGTCAACAAAGCGCGGCCTCAGACGTTAGACTGGCGCAGTTTTTTGGCCACGACGCGTGGCGACAACCCGGGAGGAAGTGAATGAAAGCATGGATCGTTGCAGCCATTGCGGCGTCCGGCGTGATGTTCGCCGGCACCGCGGCCGCGCAGGCGGACCTCGCGCAGAAAACGTGCGGTACCTGCCACGCGCTGGACACCAAGAAAATGGGCCCGTCGTTCAAGGACATCGCCAAGAAGTTCAAGGGCAATGCCACCGCCGAGGCCGACATCATCGCGAAGCTGAAGGGTGGCAAGGGCCATCCGCCGATCAAGGCTTCGGAAGCGGATCTCACCGGCATCGTCAAGTGGGTACTGGCGCAGTAGACCGCGCCTGGCACGGTTGACGCGGCGGGGCGTGCCCCGATTGCCGGAGAGGTTCCGCGTCACCGTGCCGTTTCAGCAACTCGGGAGGAATGATGAAGTTGAAGTTGGCGGTTGCCGTCGCCGCAGCAGCATTGTTGACGGCCGGCGCAGCGCAGGCCAGTCCGGAACTCGCGGACAAGGCCGGCTGCAACAAGTGCCATGCGGTAGACACGAAGAAGATGGGTCCGTCCTACAAGGACATCGCCAAGAAGTTCAAGGGCAATGCCAGTGCAGAGGCTGATCTGATCGAACGGCTGAAGACCGGCAAGGGCCACCCCAAGGCGCCCGCGGATGCCGATCTGCCGGCGATCATGAAGTGGATCCTCGCGATGTAGTTCCCGGCAACCGGGAAGGCAAAAAAGCCGGCTTGCGCCGGCTTTTTTGTGCCCCCTCCCCACCTTGTAGTTGTCTGCGCTGCTCCCTGCTGCTCTCAGTTCACGTGGGTCTGTCTGCCGTCGCGACCTTCGCCGACGTGGCAGGATGATTCGGCATCGGCAGGTGGTCCTTCGGACGTTCGTGGCAATGCCCGCACACGCGTTCGGCGTCCTGCTGGCTGGCATTCTTCGGGTTGTAGATGTCGGAGCGGCTGCGCGACGTCACATGCGCGGAGCCGGGGCCATGGCAGTTCTCGCACACGACGCCCTGCCCTGATCTGCGTTTCGCGTGCGCATGATCGCCCGAGCGTTCAAAGCTGGCCGCGCGGAAGCCCGCGGTATGGCAGGTCGAGCACTGCGTTTCCCATTCGCGCGTTTCGCCGAACGGTTCCCACACCTGCGTGTACGCGTTCCACTGCCGGTCGAGAAACTGGTGCTTGCCCGTCGCGGGATTGACCACCAGGTAGCGCTGCTTCCAGCGCGAGCCGACGACGAACACCACGTCGTCGATCGACGCTTCCGCGCCCGTGGCATTGGCACGGCGCGGGCCCGGGTTGCCCTGCGAGTCCGTCGACCAATGCGCGCGCGCCTCTTCGAGCAGGCCATCGTGCGCGGCACGCACCATCTTCGCGTGGTAGTTGTCCTTCCAGGTCGCGAATTCCTCGGGATGGCAGCCCTGGCAGCTATCGGATCCGACAAAGCGAACGGGCTCGGCGCCGCGATCGGTGGTGCAGGACGCGAGCAGCAGCAACGCGCATAGCAGCGCGGCACCGCCGACCCACACCTCCCACCCCTCCCGTTCCAGCCTGCGTAACATCGCCCACTCGCCAATCTTGCCCGCTCGACGGGCCATTCCGACTTCTGCCAGTGTGGTCCGGCGCAGCGCGGGGGCGTTGCGCTCGGTCAACGGGGCTGCACATCGAGGCCCGACGCCGGCTGTGCGGGCGCCCATGCCATAGTCTCGACCCTGCATCAGCCATGGACATGCAATGAGCGACGATCCTTCGCAACCCCTTCCGCTGGGCACGCCCCTGTCGTCCGCCGCGCTGCGCGTGCTGCTGCTCGGCGCCGGCGAACTGGGCAGGGAGGTGATCATCGCCCTGCAGCGGCTGGGCGTGGAGACCATCGCGGTCGACCGCTATGCCGGCGCGCCGGGCCATCAGGTGGCACACCGCTGGCACGCGGTTCCGATGACCGACGCGGCCGCGCTGCGTAGGGTGATCGAGACCGAACGTCCTCATATCGTGGTGCCCGAGATCGAGGCCATCGCAACGGATGCGCTCGCCGACATCGAGCGCGCCGGCATCGCCCGCGTCGTGCCCACGGCACGCGCGGTGCAGCTGACGATGAACCGGGAAGGCATCCGGCGGCTGGCGGCGGAGACGCTCGGCCTGCCGACGTCGCCGTACCGCTTCGCCGGCAGCTACGACGAGTTCGCCGCCGCAGCGCAGGCCATCGGCTATCCATGCATCGTCAAGCCCGTGATGTCCTCGTCGGGCAAGGGCCAGAGCCGCATCGACTCCGCCGCCGACCTGGCGCGGGCGTGGGACTACGCCAATGCGGGCGGCCGCGTCGCGCTGGGCCGCGTCATCGTCGAAGGCTTCATCGACTTCGACTACGAGATCACGCTGCTCACGGTGCGTGCGCGCGGCGCCGGCGGACGCGTCGCGACGCACTTCTGCGAACCGATCGGCCATCTGCAGGTCGCCGGCGACTACGTCGAGAGCTGGCAGCCGCACCCGATGAGCGACGCGGCGCTCGCCACCGCGCGCGACTACGCGGCGCGCATCACCGGCGATCTCGGCGGCACCGGCATCTTCGGCGTCGAGCTCTTCGTCAAGGGCGATCAGGTGTGGTTCTCCGAAGTGAGCCCGCGGCCGCACGACACCGGCATGGTGACGATGGCCACGCAGTGGCAGAACGAGTTCGAACTGCACGCGCGCGCGATCCTCGGCCTGCCCGTGGACACGACGCTCGCCACGCCCGGCGCCAGCGCCGTCATCTACGGCGGGCTCGACGCGAAGGCGCTGCGCTTCGATGGCCTCGCCGACGCGCTCGCACTGCCCGGCGTCGACCTGCGCCTGTTCGGCAAGCCCGAATCCTTCGTGAAGCGACGCATGGGTGTGGCGCTGGCGCGCGCCGCGTCGGCGGACAGTGCGCGCCTGACTGCGCGCCGCGCCGCCGCGCTGGTCCAGCCGCGGCCGGTCGACTGATACCGGGAACCGGGGGACGAAAGCGCACGAAAGCCTGCCTTTTCGATGCAGCGGCTCTGGGGGCAGCGCGGTCTACAATCGCCGCCTGCCACCTGAATGCGGTTCCGCGGCGATCGCACGGAACCCTAGGAACACCTGAGTCCCACCCGATGAAAATTCTCGTCGTCGACGACCATTCGCTGATCACCGACGCACTGTCGGTGCTGTTCCTCGATCTGGACCCCGACGCCGAGGTCATCACCACGCGCACGGCCGAATCGGCCCTGCAGCTTCAGCAGGAACACCCGGACCTCGACCTGGTCGTGCTCGACCTCGGCATGCCCGGCGTGTCGGGCACGTCGCTGCTTGAGGCGATGGTCGCGGCCGCGCCCGAAATGAAGATCCTGGTGCTGTCGGGCCAGCAGGACCAGCGCAACGTCATGCGCGTGCTGCAACTCGGCGCGGCGGGCTTCGTGCCGAAGTCGATGGCCTCCGAGACGCTGCTGTCCGCCGTGAAGTTCGTGCTGTCGGGCGGTGTCTACATTCCGGCCGACCTGCTCGAGGAAGTGAACCGGTCCGCCATGTTCGCGGCACCGGATCGCCCGCGCGAACCCGGTGCGGGCCGCGTCGAACTGACCGAGCGGCAGGAACAGGTGCTGCAGCTGCTGGCGCGCGGCGCGCCGATCAAGATCATCTGCCGCGAGCTCGGCCTGTCCGAAGGTACGGTCAAGACGCACGTCACCGCGATCTATCGCGCCTTCGGCGCGTCCAATCGCACCGAGGCGCTGCTCGCCGCACGGCGGCACGGGTACGACATAGGGTAAGCACCCTCACTTGCGCCTTCGCCCCGGCCTTCGCCAGGGCGACGGAACGGGCTGCCGAAACCCGAAGTACTAACCGTCCACCGCCCGCGTCGTCACGGTGTCCGCGATCGCCGGCGGCGGCTGCATGGCCGTGCGCACCATCGGCAGCGTGGTCAGGCCCAGCAGTTCGCCGAGGCTGTTGTTCAGCACGGCCGCTGTCGTCGGCTTCTGCAGCACGATCGGCTCCTCGTTCGGGCTGCGCGCGATCGACGACGAACCGGGATCGCCGGCGAGGTGCGTGGCCATTGCGCGCTGGAACTCGAGCAGCACGTCGGCGCGCTGCACGGCGGTCAGCATGATCACCGGCACCGGCACGCCCACCAGTTCGCGGATCTTGAATACGGCTTCCACGCCGCTGATCGAGTGCGGGCCGAGGTTGTGGTCGGCGATGATGGCGTCGATGCGCTGGTGCAGGCTGATGCGCTTGATGAGCTGCGCGTTGTAGCCGGTCGACGGCACGACTTCCGCGCCCCACGAGCGCAGCAGCCGCGTCAGGCTGTTCAGGATCTCGGCGTTGTCTTCCAGCACGACGAAGGTGAAGCCGTTCAGCGCGCGGATCGCGACGTCGATGGTCTCCGGCGCGGTGCGCTTGGCCTTTCAGCGGCGTGATCGACAGCGGCACCCTCCACGCGGAATACCGTACCGGTACCCGGGCGCGTCGTGACGATCAGCGGATGGCCGAGCAGGCCGCAGATGCGCTTGACGATCGACAGGCCCAGCCCGAAGCCCGCGCCGCTGTTCTCGATAAACTCCTCTCGAGCTCTCGCCGCGATACGTTGATCAGCCCGCCGTGGCCGCGCCGCCATCAGATGCGATCGAGCTCGCCAGCTGTTTGGCGAGCCCAGCGGCGCGGACAGCGACAGGCCCTTCGAGGGGCCGGTGAACTCCTGCTCGAGCAGCGTGAACAGGTCGTCGAGCATCTGGCCGACGTTGCAGATGGAGCCCGAATCGAGGCGCGAGGATCTCCAGCAGTTTGAGCTTCGACAGCGACTCGACCCGCCGCGTGGCCGCGCCGCTTCTTCATCAGCGCCGATGCCGCCGCGCTGCGTGTAGCGGCGGATGGCGTTGGCGAGCAGGTTGATCACCTGCTGCAGCAGCAGCGGATCGCTGTCGATGGCGAAGCCCGAGCGGCGCACGCGCAGCGACAGGCCCTTCGAGGCCGTGAGCGGCGTGAACTCCTGCTCGAGCAGCGTGAACAGGTCGTCGAGCAGCATCTGGTCGACGCGCGGCTGGATGGAGCCCGAATCGAGGCGCGAGATCTCCAGCAGTTCCTCGACCAGCTTCGACAGCGACTCGACCGCGGTTGCAAGATTGTTGATCAGCGGCTCCATCGGCCCCTGCGCGCGCTTCTTCAGCAGCGACACGTAGATGCCGATGGCCTGCAGCGGCTGGCGCAGGTCGTGGCTCGCGGCGGCGAAGAACTGCGTCTTCGAGCGCGTGGCGTTTTCCGCGTCGCGGCGCGCCTCCTCGGCCAGCCGCTTCTCGTTGATCAGCTGCTCGACCAGCACCTCGTTCTCGTAGTTGTTCTTCACCGACTCGAACACCGCATCGCCGAAGGTGCGGCCGTAGAACACCGTGAAGAAGAACACGGCGGCCATCACGACCGACGCGGTGTAGTAGGTGGCGTCCTGCTCCCAGACCATCCTCGCGATCAGCGGCAGCAGCGCAAGCAGCATGAACGAGTAGAACGCCGGCCGGTAGCACGCGTACAGCGTCAGCGACCCGAAGGCGACCGACAGCACGACCGCCACCAGCACGATCTGGTGCAGCGGCTGGTCGTGCGAGAAGAATGCCGCGCCCGCGATGCCCCACAGGATGCCCGACGCCACCGCCAGCGCCACCCAGCGCGTCGCCCACTTCTGCACCTCGTCGACCACGGCCGCCGCGTGGCGGAAGCGATAGGCGATGCGCACCCGCACCAGCGATTCGAGCAGCACGATGACGAACCAGCCCATCAGCAGGTTCTGGTTCATCGAGTTCCAGAAGACGACGACCAGCGCGAAGGCGCCGACGATGCTGACCAGCACCGACTGCGGCACCTGCCGATACACCGAGGCCATCACGCCGGCAAGGATCTTCTCCCTGCGCTGTTCCTGCGTCTCGACGACGAGGCCAAAGCGGGTCAACGGACCGGACATGCCGACCTTCTGTGGATGCGCATGGCGCGACAGCGGCGATGATAGGCAAGAAGCCCGCGCCGGCACAGGCCGTACGGCGCCTGCGGGGGATCATCCTGTCCGCTGATGCGGCCGGTGGATGATCGGCCTCACAACGACGCCGCACTCGACAACGACGCCGCACTCGACAGCGCATTTGACGCGGCGTCGGCCTTTACGGAAACTTCCGCGTCCCGCCGTTCCGCCCTGCCTCGCAGCCGTTCATCGGAGTCCGAAGTGTCCAAGCCAGCCGTCTTCCACGCCCTGGGCGTCGCCGTTGCCGCGACCCTTGCCGTCCTGTCCGCCGCGCCATCCGCCAAGCCTGTCGAGCAGGTCCGCGTCGGCTTCTCGACGTCGATCTCCGGTCCCTTCGCCGCACTCGGCACCGAGGCGCGTGATGGCTTCAACCTCGCGCTCAAGCAGCTCGGCAACAGGTTCGGGGGCATACCGGTGGAAGTCTTCGCCACCGACGAGGCCGGCAATCCCGACACGGCGCGCCAGCACGTCGACCGCTACCTGAAGCGCGATCGCATCCACTTCTACACCGGGCCGATCGGTTCGAACGTCGCGCTGGCCGTGCTGCCGACGCTGGCGGCGGCGCAGGTCTTCTACCTCAGCAACAACGCCGGCCCGTCGCAGCTCGCGGGCGCGCAATGCAACGAGTACTTCGTCAGCACCGCGTACCAGAACGACGCCTATCACGAGGCCGTCGGACGCTTCGCCGCCGAGCGCGGATACAGGAAGGTCGCGGTGATGGCGCCGAACTACCCGGCCGGCATCGACGGCATCAACGGATTCAAGAAGGGCTTCGGCAGCGCCGTGTCTTCGGAGACACTGACCAAGCTCGGCCAGCTCGACTACGCGGCCGAGATCGCGAAGCTGCGCGCCGAAGCACCCGACGCGCTCTACATCTTCCTGCCGGGTGGCATGGGCATCAACTTCATCAAGCAGTTCGTCGGCGCGGGACTGTCGAAGAACACGCAGCTGCTGAGCTCCGGCTTCTCGGCCGACGAGGACGTGATCCGCGCGGTCGGCGAACCGATGCTGGGCATGTTCAACACGGCGCACTGGAACCACGACTTCGCAAACGCAGCGAGCCAGGCCTTCGTGCAGGCCTACCAGAAGGAATATGGCCGGCTGCCGTCGATCTACGCGGCACAGGCGTACGACGCCGTGCTGCTGATGGACGCGGCGGTGCGCGACGTCAAGGGTGAACTGGACAACAAGGCCGCCGTACGCGCCGCGCTGAAGAAGGCGAACTACGGTTCGCTGCGCGGCACGTTCCGCTACGGCCCCAACCAGTTCCCGATCCAGAGCTACTACCTGCGCACCATCGGCAAGGATGCGCAGGGCCGCATCACCAACCGCACGCTGTCGATCGTGATGAAGGACTTCCAGGACTCCTTCGCCGCGCAATGCAAGCTGCAGTAGCGCCCGCATGACGCTCTTCGCGGAGCAGCTGCTCAACGGCCTGCAGTTCGGCCTGATGCTGTTCCTGATCGCCGCCGGCCTGACGCTGGTGTTCGGCATCATGGACGTGCTCAATCTTGCGCACGGCTCGCTGTACATGATCGGCGCGTATGTCGCGGCCAGCGTCGCCGCTGCGAGCGGCTCCTTCTGGATCGCGGTGCCGGTCGCGGTCGTCGCCACCGGCGCGGTCGGCCTGCTGCTGGAGGTGACGCTGTTCCGCCGCCTCTACGGGCGCGACCACCTGGCGCAGGTGCTCGCCACCTTCGCGCTGATCCTGATCGCCGACGACGCCGTGCGCATGATCTGGGGACCATCCCCACTGATGCTGTCGGCGCCGGCCGCGCTGTCCGGCCCCGTGACGCTCGCACCCGGCTTCGTCTATCCGTCGTACCGGCTGCTGATCATCGGCGTCGGTCTGGTGCTGGCGCTCGGCCTTTACCTGCTGGTCGCGAAGACCCGCACCGGCATGCTGGTGCGCGCCGGCAGCAGCAACCGCGCGATGGCAGCGGCGATGGGCGTGCGCGTCGATCGGCTGTTCGCGGTGATCTTCACGCTGGGCGCGATGCTGGCAGCGGTCGCCGGCGCGCTGCTGGGCCCGCTGCTCGCGGTGGAGGTCGGCATGGGTCAGAGCATCCTGATCCTGGCGCTGGTCGTGATCGTCATCGGCGGCATCGGTTCGATCCGCGGCGCATTCCTCGGCGCATTGGTGGTCGGGATCGTCGACACCGCGGGCCGCGCCTTCCTGCCGGACCTGCTGCAACGCGTGCTGAGCAACGAGGCTGCCGCGCAGCTCGGCCCGGCGCTCGCGGCGATCGCGATCTACCTGCTGATGGCGGCGGTGCTGGTCTTCCGCCCGCAGGGCCTGTTCCCGTCTCGTGCCTGACTTTGCCTGACGCCTCGCCTTCCCGCACGCTGCAGCGCGCGCTTCCCTGGCTGCTGCTGGCCACGGCGATCGCGCTGCCGTGGATCGCCGGCGCTCTCGGCCAGGACTACTACGTCGGCTTCGTGCGCCGGCTGATGATCTACGCGCTGGCCGCGAGCGCGCTGAACTTCGTCATGGGCCACGCAGGACTGGTGAGCCTCGGCCACGCCGCGTTCTTCGGCGCCGGCGCATACACGGTGAGCATCGCGATGGCGCACGGCGTGAGCAGTGCGTGGATCGCGTGGCCGCTGGCCGCCGCAGTGGCCGCGGCGCTGGCGCTCGCCATCGGCGCACTGTCGCTGCGCACGCGCGGCGTGTACTTCATCATGATCACGCTGGCCTTCGCGCAGATGGTCTACTACATTGCGGTGGGACTGAAGGCGTATGGCGGCGAGGACGGCATCAGCCTGCCGCAGCGTTCCGTGCTCGGCTTCGGACTCGACAGCGCAAACGAGACGACGTT
>JBGAIO010000074.1:0-13605 GCA_044225415.1 Burkholderiaceae bacterium
TGCGCATCGACACGCCGATCGAAGTCGAGTACTACCGCCACGGCGGCATCCTGCCGTACGTGCTGCGGCAACTGCTCGCGGCCTGAGCATCAGCGTGGCCGCGCCGCTGCACGAGGAAGACGCCGCCGGCGAGACGCCGGCGGACATCGTCACGCGGCGCGATGCGCCGGGCAACTGGGCGAGTGCGGTTCCGCTCGGCCTGCTGGCGCTGCTCGCGCTGATGCTGCTGCACGCGTGCATGACGCGCTGAGCGCGCGGCGCTGCTAGCCTGCTGCTCATGCCGACGCAGCCCGCCCCCGCCGCCGCAGCGCCTGTCGCAAGACTGGAGCAGGGTTCGGGCGGCGCAGTGCTGCATCTCGCCGGCAGCTGGCGCATGGCCACTCTGAAGGTTGCGGCCGACGCGCTCGCGGCACTGTCGCTGCCGAAGGGCGTGCACATCGACGCGCGAAACGTGAGCGAGCTCGACAGCGCCGCCGCGCTGCTGCTGCTGGAGCGGCTGCGCGCCGCGGGCGTCGACGAGGCCGAGCTGGCCAAAGCCGGCTTCGACGGCAGCGAACAGCGCATCGTCGAACAGGTCAGCGGCCATCTGGACACGGTGGAAGCCCACCGGCCGCCGCATCGCGAGACCGTGGTCGAACACATCGGCCGCTTCAGCCTCGAGGTCTGGTCGATGCTGGTCGGGCATCTGAACTTCCTCGGGTTGACGCTGGGCGCCCTCGCGCAGACCCTCCTGAAACCGTCGCGGCTGCGCCTGCGCGAACTGACGGCCCAGCTGGAACAGGTTTGCCTGAACGCGATCCCGGTGGCCGCGCTGGTCACCGCGCTGATCGGCGTGGTATTCGCTTACCTGCTCGGCCTGCAGGCCGAGCAGTACGGCGCCAACATCTTCGTGGTCGACGGCGTGGGCATCGGCGCGACGCGCGAGTTTGCACCGATCATCGTGGCGATCATCGTGGCGGGCCGGTCGGGCGCAGCCTTCACCGCGCAGCTCGGTTCGATGCGGCTCAACGAGGAGACCGACGCGATCCGCACGCTGGGACTGTCGCCGATGGACGTGCTGGTGCTGCCGCGCGTGCTCGCGCTGATGCTGGCAATGCCGCTGCTGGTGTTCGTCGGCGACGTGATGGCGCTGGGCGGCGCAGCGATCATCGCCAACTCGATGCTCGACATCACGCCGCCGACCTTCCTGGCGCGGTTGCAGGACACCCTCGACATCAAGCACGTCTACGTCGGGCTGATCAAGGCGCCGGTGTTCGCCATGTTCATTGCAATCATCGGCTGCCGCATGGGCATGACCGTGGCGCGCGACACGCGCGCCCTCGGCATCGCAACGACGTCCACCGTCGTGCAGGGCATCGTCGCGGTCATCCTCCTCGACGCCTTCTTCGCGGTGCTGTTCCAGGAACTGGGCATCTGATGGTCGACCCCCGACCCTCCGCGCCGGTGCTCCAGATCGACGGCGTCGTCACGCACTTCGGTTCGCAGGCCGTACACGACGGCGTGAGCTTCGAGGTACAGCGCGGCACGCTGGTCGCGCTGATCGGCGGCAGCGGCACCGGCAAGTCGGTGCTGATCCGTGAAGTCATCGGGCTGCAGCGGCCCACGGCGGGATCGATCCGCCTGCTGGGCACGGACATGTGGTCAGCCAGCGAGGAGGAACTGAACCGGGTCAAGCGCCGCTTCGGCATGATGTTCCAGGACGGCGCGCTGTTCTCGTCGCTGACGGTGGCACAGAACGTCGCGGTGCCGCTCACGGAACACGCGCAGGTGCCGCCCGAGCTGCTCGAGCCGCTGATCCACCTGCGGCTGCTGCAGGCGGGCCTCGACATCGATACGGGTCTGAAGATGCCGAGCGAACTGTCGGGCGGCATGCGCAAGCGCGCGGCCATCGCGCGCGCCATCGCGCTCGAACCCGAGGTGCTGTTCCTCGACGAGCCGACGTCGGGCCTCGACCCGACCACCGCGCGCGCCTTCGACGCGATGGTGCGTTCGCTGGTCGACGACCTGGGCATCACCGTCGTGCTGGTCACGCACGATCTGGATACGCTGCTGACCGTGGTCGACCGCATCGTCGTGCTGGCCCGCGGCAAGGTGCTGACCGACGGCCCGCCGAAGGAGGTGATCCGGTACGACGACCCGTGGATCCAGTCGTACTTCGCTGTGCGCACGATGGTGGCCGCCCCTGCTGCCCGCTGAAACCCTAGAATGCGCGTGCACCCGACGAAACCCTGATGGAAGCCGACGCGAAATACACCTACGTGGGCCTGGCCGTGATCGCGCTGCTGGCGGCGCTGGTCGGCGGCATCGTGTGGCTCAACCATTCCGGCGGACGGCAGGACTTCAACTACTACACGATCTACTTCGTGAAGCAGCGGCTCGACGGCCTGCAGATCGGCGCCGACGTGCTGATGCGCGGCATCAAGATCGGCCGCGTCGAGGACTACCAGCTCAGCAACGACGACATCAACCGCGTGCGCGTCGACATCCGCACCGACCGGCGCACGCCCGTCAGCACCAACACGGTCGCCGTCGTGACTCGCAACTTCGTCACCGGACTCGCGAAGATCGATCTGGTGACGCCCAACCCGCCCGGACCTTCGCTCGAATCGCCCGGCCGGCACAACGAACACGCCGTGATTCCCGAAGGCACGTCGAACGTCGACCAGATCGCCAGCCGCCTGAACATGGTCGGCGACAGCGCGATGGAGACGCTCGACCGCCTGAACGAAGTGCTGAACCCCGAGAATCGCAAGGCCATCGACCAGACGCTGGCAAACCTGCGCGACCTGAGTGCCAGCCTCAACAAGCGCGTGGCCGAACTCGACCAGACGCTGACGGCCGTCAACCGCGCGGCCGACGAGATCGGCAACGCCGGCAACCGCATCACGGCCTTCGTCGACGGTACTCACCGCGAACTGCAGCCGGCGCTGCAGCAGGCCGAACGCACGCTGCGCGACATGTCGTCCGCGGTGAAGACACTCGAACAACAGGCGGCGCAGACGGCGCAGCAGGTCGGCGGCACCGTGCAGGCGAGCGGCGACCAGCTCATGGCAACGGCCGCTGAACTGCGCGCGACCAGCGAGACGCTGGGACGCGTGCTGGAGCGCCTGCAGGATCCGCGCGCCGCGCTGCTGGGTCCGGACAAGGAACAGCGGGGACCCGGCGAATGAGAACGACGCTGCCGCGTTGCGTGCAGGTGCTGGCCGCGGGTGCTGTGCTCGCCGGCTGCGTGTCGGTCGACGTGGGTCACGACGGTGGCGCGACCGCGCAGTACCGGTTGAGTGCGCCGACGGCAGCCGTCAGTGCCGCGACGGCTGCGCCCGCAGCCAAGCCGTTGGCGCGCGAACTCGTCATCGCGCCGGTTGCCGGCAGCAGCATCGACGATTCCTTCTCGCTGGCCTTCGCGCGCAATCCTCCGTCGCGCGCGCCCTACCAGTTCGCCACGTGGAGCGAACGCCCGTCGACGCAGCTCGCGCAGCAGCTCGTCGACCGGCTCGCGGCGCGCCGCTCGTTCGCGTCGGTCGCGCTGCTGGGCCGCGGCATCGGCGGCGACCTGCAGCTGAATCTCGTGGTGGTCGACTTCTTTCACGACGTCGCGGCCGGCGCCGCGCAGGTGCGTGTCCATGTCGAGCTGGTCGATCGCCTCAGCCGCCGGCTGATCGCGCGGCAGAGCTTCACCGCGACTGCGACCGTACCGCAGGCCAACGCCGCCGGCGCCGCGGCCGGCCTGAGCGCGGCCGCGAATCAGGTGCTCGACGGCGTCGTCACGTGGCTGGAGACATCGGCGGCCGCCGCGCCCGGCCCGGCAGCGCGCCCGCCCGCGTGATCCCGCCAGCCGCGACGTCTGCCCTCTCGGCAGTCATCGATACCAACGTCCTGCTCGACTTCTGGGTCTTCGACGATCCGGGCGCCGCGCCACTGCGCAGGGCGGTCGAGGATGGCCGCGTGCGCGCCCTGCGCAGCGGTGCGGCCGTCGACGAGTTCTCCGAGGTGCTGAGCCGCGCGCGCTTCGACCTGAGCAATGAACGCCGCTGCTCGATCCTGCGGCTGTGGGACCGGCTCGCGGTACCGGTCGAGCGCGTGCACGCGGCGCCGTGGCACTGCACCGACCCGGATGACCAGGTGTTCCTCGATCTCGCGTACAGCGCGCGCGCCGACTGGCTGGTCACGCGCGATGCGGCGCTGCTGCGCGCGGGGCGGCGCACGCGAAAGGATGGGTTGCAGGTGCTCGGGCCGGTGGAAGCTGCGCGGCTGCTGGCAGGCTTGAATTGGGCCCCGGCCTTCGCCGGGGCGACGACGTGAAAATGGATCCCCGCTTCCGCGGGGATGACACCGCAAACTGCTGTCGTCCCCGCGGAAGCGGGGACCCATTTTGACGTTGCCTTTCGCCGTCGCTGCGCGTCAGTCTGCAGTCATTCCTTCGCGACCGCTGCCCCCCCCTGCTGGGTATTCAACTCCTCCATCACCAGATGCCGCAGCGCGCGCGCGTCGTCGAGCGCGTGGTGGCGGCGCAGGTTCAGCCGCTGCGTGGCGTCGTCCAGCGCCTGGTACGACACGGGAATGCGCTGCCAGTGCACGTTGGGCGGCAGGTCCTCGCCGCCGAAGAGCTCCGCCAGCATCCAGCGGTCGAATCCCGAGTCGCTGATGATCGTGGTGGGCATGCTGCGCGCACGCTCCTGCAGCCACTGCGTCAGGGCCTCCGCGCCCACTGCGATCGGCACCGCATCGCCGTCGAGCAGCGGCAGCACCGTCGTGTTGACGAAAGCGGTGGCGGCCGCGGGGTCCCAGCCTTCCAGCTCCGCATAGAACGCGGTGGAGTCGGTCGCGACCGCACCGACGCTGATCAGCTGCGGGTCGCGCAGGCTGGTGAACTCGCTGTCGATGAACACGTAGGTCTGCGCCGGATCGGCGTGCAGCACGCCACTGGGCACCGGCAGGATGCGGAACAGCATCACCTCGTCGGCGTACAGCCCGCGCGGCAGCAAAAGCTTGGCGACGACCTCCTGCGGCGGCAGGTCGGTCTCGCGGAAACCCGCGCGGCGCATGGCGCGCAATGCCCTCACATTGCGGCGCGACGGCCGCACCAGGAAGCGGTTGACGCCGTAGTGCTGCTGCAGCCAGTCGCACAGCAGCACCAGTGCCTCGGAACCGTGGCCATGGCCGGCATGGCGGCGCTCGGCGAGCCAGATGTCGAGCTCGACGACATCGTTCAGCACGTCGATCGGTCCATGCGAGATGCAGCCGATGTCCTGCCCGCCGACGCTGATGATCAGCATGCGCCCGAGGAAGGGCTTGCTGCCGTCGTAGCAGTAGTCCGGGTACTGCGTCGCGAACTGTTCGGGCGTCGGCAGCGGGCGGTCCGGATACATGATGCCGCCCATCAGGTTGGACGCCAGGTCGGAACCGATCAGCCAGTCGTAGGCGCGCGTGCGGTCGCCGGGCAGCGCGCGGCGCAGCGTGACCTTGGACCCGGCGATGTTCATCGAGAACCTATGCGCTCCGCGCTGCGGTGCGAGCTTGCCTGGGGCGTAGCGGGGAATTCACAGCAGCACCCGCGTGCTGCTGCGCCCGCGAAGCCGGCGCGGCCTGCCAGCCGCGCCGTGGGATGCCGCGGCGCTGCGCTCAT
The DNA here is from genome assembly GCA_044225415.1 of Burkholderiaceae bacterium. Classification (GTDB taxonomy): domain Bacteria; phylum Pseudomonadota; class Gammaproteobacteria; order Burkholderiales; family Burkholderiaceae_F; genus JALORV01. The sequence goes on from JBGAIO010000074.1 coordinate 5,627, forward strand.
GCTGCGCGCAACAAATGGTGCCGCAGCGGCCCCAGCATGTCGGCACCGAGGCGCACGCTGCGTGCCGCGCTCCAGCCGTGCGCGTCGTCGGGCGCGTTGGCGTTGTCCTTGAACGGCATCTCCAGCGTCAGCGACAGGCAACCGTGGGTATGGCCGACGTACTTGGAGGCGAGCTTCAGCACGTCGTCCTTGTACTTGCTCGCCGAATAGCCGTGCCGGGTCTGGAAGTCCGGACTGGCTGCGACGAAGTCCGCGCTGAACGCCGCCTGCTCGGCGGCCTGTCGTTCGCTGAAGCCGGGCAGCATCTCGCAGCCGGCGACGAACACGTACGGCAGGTTCTCGTCGCCGTGGATGTCGAAGAACGCCGCGCAGCCCGTGGCCTGCAGCGCAGCGCGCACGGCCAGCACCTCGGGACTGCGTTCCGCGGTCGGCGTCAGCCACTCGCGATTGAGATTGGCACCAGCGGCGTTCGTGCGCAGGTTGCCGAGCACGGAGCCGTCGGGGTTCATGTTGGGAACGATGTGGAAGGTCGCCAGGGTGCGCAGTTCGCGCGCGACGGCATCGGCGGGATCGAGCAGCCGCTGCAGCAGGCCTTCGACGAACCATTCGGCCATCGTCTCGCCCGGATGCTGCCGCGCGATGATCCAGACCGGTCGCGGTCCGCTGCCGGTCGACAGCGCGTCCATGTCTCGCCCCTGCAGGCTGCTGCCGAGACGACGCACAGAAGCACCGCGCGCCACGCAGTCTGCCAGCAGCCGCTGGTGGCGGTCCCACGAATACGGCACGAAGTACGCGACATGGGTGATCGGCGCGGGCGGCAGCTCGATCGACAGCACGCTGCCGTCGTAGGTCGTCGGCACGCGCCGCCATTCGCGCAGATCGTGGCTGGCCACCGCGCGATAGCCGCGCCAGCCATCCGGATAGGTGGTCTGCGCGGCGTTGAGCAGCTTCAGGCGCACCGGCGCCGCGCCATCCGACGTCACGCGGCAGTGGAACCACTGCCTGAACTCGCCGGGCGTCTGCTTTCCGTCTGCGTCGACCTGCAGGTCGGCCCGGATGCTCAACTCGGCATCGCGCTCACCGGTGCTCGCGATCTCGATCGCGCCGCTGTCGAAGGCGCTGCTGATGGCCAGTGGCATGTCGTTGGTCACTCGATGCGGCACGCCGCTTCGAACGGCAGCCGTGGCGAGCGCGGAAACACGCCCGCCGGATCGCCCACGCCGAGGTTGCAGACGAAGTTGACCTTCCAGCGCCCATCGGGGAAGAACGCGTCGTTCAGCCGCTGCGCGTCGAAGCCCGACATCGGTCCGCAATCGAGGCCCAGTGCGCGGGCCGCGAGGATGAAGTAGCCGCCTTGCAGCGAGCTGTTGCGAAAGGCCGTGGCCTCGATGACGGCGGGCTGGCCTGCGAACCACGAGCGCGCGTCGGGCGAATGCGGAAAGAGCTGCGGCAGCAGGTCGTAGAACTGCAGGTCCATCGCGAGGATCGCGGTGACCGGCGCCTGCCGCGTCTTGTCGACGTTGCCGGCATTCATGCACGCGAGCAGCCGCTGCTTCGCGGCCGGCGACCTGACGAACACGATACGCAGCGGCGTGCAGTTGGCGCTGGTCGGACCCCACTTCATCAGCTCGTACAGCCGATGCAGCAGTTCGTCGGGCACCGGCACGTCACGCCACGCATTGTGCGTGCGCGCGCCGCTCAGCAGGCGATCGAGGGCCACGTCGTCGAGCGGCGGCTTCACTGCGGGGAGATCGGGGAACATGGAATATCCAACGGCACGGAACGCACTTCCGCGAGAGCGTGCCAGTATAATTCTTCGCTGGATAAGCCCCTGTTTGTACTTGGATTTTGATGAATGCACCGATGCCGCAGCCGGCGCTGACGTCGCGCCTGCCCAACGTGGGCACGACCATCTTCACCGTGATGTCGCAGCTCGCGGCGAAGCACGGCGCGGTCAATCTCGGACAGGGATTCCCGGACTTCAACTGCGACGCCCGGCTGCAGCGGCACCTGGCGGACGCAGTGGCGGCCGGCCACAACCAGTACGCGCCGATGACGGGCGTGCCCGCGCTGCGCACCGCCATCGCCGCCAAGAACGCCACGCTGTACGGACACACCTACGACGCCGACACCGAGATCACCGTCACGGCCGGCGCCACGCAGGCGATCATGGCGAGCGTGCTGGCGCTGGTGCATCCGGGCGATGAAGTGATCGTGCTGGAACCGACCTACGACAGCTATGTGCCGTCGATCGAACTGGCGGGCGGCCTGCCGGTGTACGTGCCGCTGGACGCAGCGAAAGGTTACGCGCCCGACTGGGAGCGCATCGAAGCCGCCATCACCCCGAAAACGCGGCTCGTGATGCTGAACTTCCCGCACAACCCCACCGGCCGCGTGCTTGCGCCCGACGATCTCGCCGCACTCGAGCGCATCGTGGCGCGGCATCGCGTGTGGCTGCTGTCCGACGAGGTCTACGAGCACATCGTGTTCGACGGCGTGCCGCATGCGTCGCTGATGCGTTCGCCGGCGCTGGCGGCGCGCACCGTCGTCATCTCGAGCTTCGGCAAGACCTTCCACACCACCGGCTGGAAGGTCGGCTACGCGTGCGCGCCGGCCGCACTGTCCGCCGAGATCCGCAAGGTGCACCAGTTCATGGTGTTCGCGGTGAACACGCCCGCGCAGCACGCCTTCGCCGCCTATCTCGCGGATCCCGCGCCGTATCGCGACCTGCCCGCGTTCTACCAGGCCAAGCGCGATCGCTTCGTCGCCGGACTCGCCGGTACGCCGTTCCGCGTGCTGCCCTGCGCCGGCACCTACTTCGTGCTGGCCGACTACTCGGCGCTGAGCGACGCCTCCGAACCCGACTTCGCGCAGACGATGATCGTGCAGTACGGCGTCGCGGTGATCCCGGTGTCGGTGTTCTACCAGCGACCGGTCGACCGCCGCGTGATCCGCTTCTGCTTCGCCAAGCAGGACGCCACGCTCGACGAGGCCCTGCACCGCATCCGAGCCGCTCTGCCGGCCGGCTAAGGCCCTTGCGGGCCGTTTGACCGGTTTTTCCCCCGCTTCTCCCCGGGGCGAGCCGGGCCGCGCCATGGTCGAATGCACGCTGGAGCATGGTGGAGACGCCGGCTTGGCCGTCATCGCAGTCATCAATCGCAAGGGGGGCAGCGGCAAGAGCACGCTGGCCACGCACCTTGCCAGCTACTGCGCGGGCACCGGCGCGAGCGTGCTGCTCGGCGACGTCGATCGGCAGCAGTCGACGCAGACGTGGCTGCGCCTGCGCAAGTCGCAGGCGGCCGCACAGAAGCGACCCATCGTCGGGTGGGCCATCGACCCGAGCGCCTTCGCCCGCCCACCGGCCGGCATCGACCATGTGATCTTCGATACGCCGGGAGGACTGCGCGGCTTCGACCTGGCGCGCATCGTCATGTACGCCGACGCGATCGTCATGCCGGTGTGCAACTCGATCTTCGACCGCGAGTCCGCGGCCGATTGCCTTGCCGAACTGCGCACGCTGCCGCGCATCACCAGCGGCCGCTGCCGCATCGGCACCGTCGGCATGCGCCTCGACGCACGCACGCGTGGCGCCGAAGTCGTGCAGGCGTGGGCAGAACAGCACAAGCTGCCGTTCCTGACCACTGCGCGAACATGCGCGCTGCATCGAACAGGGGCTGTCGCTGTTCGATCTGTCCGAGCAGCAGGTGCAGGCTGATCTCACGCAATGGCAGCCGGTCCTGGGTGAAACGCAGCCGGTGTTGAAGCAGAAACGCGGAAGCTCTACGCGACGGCCAGGCGCTGGGCCGACAGGCCGACGCCTCCGAGTGCACGTCCTGCTGCGCCGGCACGGCCTGCGCAGCCTGCGTCGCTGCCGGCCGCACCGGTCCTTGGGCGCCCGACACGGCCGCCCCGTCCGGTTGCACCCGTTGCACTCGCCGTCCCACGCCGGTGCTGCGTCCTGCACGCGCGCTCGACGCATCGCCGGTCAGCCGCTTCCTCGGCGCCCTGCCCTCGCTCGCGATTCCGCGGTTCCTGCAGCGGTAGTGTCGCGGCGCGTCAGCGCCCCGGCCCCGCCGTGTCATAGCCGCCCGCCACGTCGCGGAACAGCAGCATCTGCGGGATCCGGGCCGAGGCTCCATCGTGGAAGCCGGTCTCGGTCGCGAACTCCCCTGGATTGTGGAAGGTGCCGAACACGATGTCCCAAAGCGGCAGGTCGCTGTAGTTCCACCGGTGCACGCCGCGCTGGTGATGCACGCTGTGGCTCTCGGGACGCTGGACGATGTAGCCCAGCCACTGCGGCGTGCGCACGTTGGTGTGCTGGAAGATTGCGAGCAGCGTCGAGGCATACAGGAAGTAGCTCGCGGCCTGCGCGCTCAGTCCCACGCCGATCGTCAGCGTCAGGCTGCCGAGCACGGTCCAGCCGACGATGTCGAGCGGGCTGAAGTAGAACGCCCCGAGCTGTCGACGCGCTCGGCACTGTGGTGCATCTGATGGAAGCTGCGCCACAGCCAGTTCGAGCGGTGCATCGCACGGTGCCACCAGTAGACCAGGAACTCGTAGACCAGCAGCGCGATGCCGGCCCCGATGAAGGGATTCAGCGATTCCAGGTTGAAGAGCTGGTACGGGGCCAGCGCCTCGGTCCACAGTAGCGGCAGGTAGGACGACAGGAAGAAGTACAGCACGAAGACCAGCAGCGCACGGCTGCGCCAGCCCCGCACCGTGGGCAGCGCCCGGGCGGGAAACAGGGCCTCGAGCCCGATCAGTGCTGCGTAGATCGCCAGCACGGTCAGTGAAACAGGGTCGAGCAGGATGTCCAGCGGGGTCGGCATGAGCGGCTCCTCGGTGCGCGGGGCGACTACGATCGCCGGCGTCGGCCGATGCCGCATGAGGCCTGGATAATATTTGGGTAACCATTGCGCAATCGCTGCAGGCTGACCTGTCGGGGTGAAGTACCGCGTCGCCGAATTCACGATCGATACCGACCGCTTCCGCATCAGCGCAGGCGACGCGCCGGTACTGGTCGAGTTCAGGTTCGATCTGCTCGTACCTGATCCGCACCGCGGCCGCGCGTGCTGTCGCGCGACGAGTTGTTCCGCGACGTCTGGGACGGTCGCGAGGTCTCGGATGCCACGCTCAGCAACCACGTCAAGCGTGCGCGGCAGGTGCTGGGCGACAGCGGCGACCTGCAGCAGACCATCCAGACCGTGCGCGGTCGCGGCTAACAGTTTGTCGCACAGGTCAGGGAAATCCCTGACAGCGTGCATGGGACGGCACGCACGGAGCCGGCGCCGATCGTTGCCGCCGGCACTGCCTCGACGACCACGCCGGCCACCCCGCCCGCCGACGCACCCGTCACTGCGGTCGGCCCGCCATGCCCAGTCGGCGGTGGCGCTGGCTCGCTCCGGTCCTCGGCCTGCTCGCGCTGATCGCCGGGGCGGCGCTGCTGGGCTGGCGCACGTCGCAGCCGGCCGGAACCGCCTCCGCCGAGCGGCCCTACGTGCTGGTCGTTCCCTTCGACATCGCGGCGACGCGCCCGTCCTTGGCCCCTATGCCGACCAGGCCACGCGCGACGTCATCCGCAACCTGCGCAAGATCTCGGGACTGCGCGTCGTGCCGACGCCATCGGCCTTCACCTTCAAGGGCCGCAAGGCACGCGAGCACATCCGCGCGCAGCTGCCCGACGTGCGCTACGTGCTCGACGGCGCGGTCAGCGTCGCTGCCGATCATCAGTTGCGCATCACGGTTGAACTGGAGGATCTGCACACCGGCCGGACCCTGTGGGACCACGACTATGTCGTGCGCACCGACGACCCCGACATACTCGCCGTGCAATCGGCCATCGCCGCGGCCGCATCGCAGTCGCTGAAAGTGGCCATCCTGGCCGACGAGCAGCGCGCGCTCGGCGAATTGCCGACCGCCGACCTCAAGGCCTACGAGCGCTACGTAACGGGGCGGCACGAACTGGACCTGATGACCCACGACTCGGTGCGCCGCGCGATCGGCCACTTCGACGCGGCGATCGCGCTGGACCCGGCTTTCTTCGACGCCTTTGTCGCGCGCAGCGACGCGTACCGGCAGCTGTTCGCCCTCTTCGAGCCGCCATCGCACATGCTCCAGTCGGTCGTGGATTCGCTGGCCGACGCGCAGAAGCTGCGGCCGGAGTCGGCCGAGGTGTGGTCGTCGCTGGGCCTGACCTACGTGATGGCCTGGCGCTGGAACGACGCGTGGATCGCGCTCAACGCCGCCAAGCGGCGCGACCCGACGCTGGCGCAGACCGAACTGGGTTTCGGGCTCTACTACTCCGCACTGGGCGAAGCGGACAAGGCCAGGCGCGCGCTGGCCACGGCCAACCGCCTCGATCCGTTGAACGCGGAGACGGCAGACTGGGGCAACTGGGCGCTGTTCATGGTCGGCGAGCACGACGCCGCGCGCGAGTGGGCCGAACGGAAGATGCGCCAGCACCCGGACATCGGCCTGGTATTTTCCGGGGCCGGTGTCGGCGCCTATATCGCCGGCGACGCCGCACGTGGCGTCGCGCTCGCCGAGCACGGCGCGAAGCTGGACGGATCACCGGTGGCACTGATCATGCTGGCGCAGGCCTACGGACACGCCGGCCAGAAGGACAAGGTGCGGCCGCTGCTGGAACAGGCCGAGCGCGCCGGCACATTCGTATGCCCCTACGAATCGGCTGCCGCATGGCTGACGCTGGGTGAGCGCGAACGCGCGCTGACGCTGCTCGAGGACGCGGTGGTCAAGCGGTCGAACTGCCTGATCTTCCTGCGCAACGATCCGCGGCTGCAGGTGCTGCACGACGACGCGCGCTTCGCAGCGCTGCTGACCCGGGTCGGCCTGGACGATACGGCGCTCAGGTCCTACAAGCGCTGAACAGCGGCCTTGACCTGCCGCAGGGGCGGCGGCCTGCAATCGGCTAGCATGCGCCAGCGGAATCTGCGGAGTGGCCGGCCGGCCATTCGAACGCGAGCCGCTCCCGCTGCGCAGTCTGCGCGCACTGCCTGTGACGGACGGCCTCCTCCGTCGCCGTCACCCGAGGAAGACCCCATGAACGTTAAATCCGTGCAACGCCGCTTCGCCATGGCTGCCGCCGCGCTGACGCTCGCGCTGGCCACGCCGCTGGCGCTCGCTCAGTCCTACAACTACATCGCCCCGGCCGACCTGAAGCAGACGCTCGAATCCGGCGGCAAGCCGATCCTGCTCGACATCCAGGTCGAGGATGAGTACGCGAAGCACCACCTGCCCAACGCGGTGCCGACCTATGCGTATCCGGCGAAGACCGATGCCGAGAAGGCCAAACTGCAGCCCACCGTCAGCCAGATCATGGCGAGCAAGGAAGACGTCGTCGTCGTGTGTCCGGGCGGTGGTTCCGGCGCGAAGAACACGGTCGACTATCTGAAGTCGCAGGGCGTGCCCGAGAGCCGCATCAAGATCCTGGAGAAAGGCCAGAAGGGCTGGCCGTTCCCGGAGATGGTGAAGACCGGCAAGTGATCTGACCCGGGCCAGCCTGGCGGCGCGCGCCTATCCGTACCGGGCCAGCTCGATGCTGGTCGAATGCGTCGCCAGGTAGATCTCGCGCAGGAAGCAGCTCAGCGCGAAGATGATCGACACCATCGCCAGCACGAACAGCGTGCCGATCAGGCCGCGCAGGTTCACGCCGAGGAATTCCTCGGCGAACAGCGTGACGATGACGACGCACACCAGCAGCGTGGCCGTCGAGCAGAACCCGATCGACCAGCTGCAGATGCGACGCCGCGTCTCCAGCGTGTGGATCTCAACGCGCGCGCGGCCGCGGCCGTCTTCGTCGAGGTCCGGCCAGGACTTCTCGACGAAGCGCGCCCGGTCGATGACCCGCCCGAGCCGGGTCGTCATCACGCCGAGCAGCGCCGCGAAGCCCGATAGAAGGAACACCGGGGCGATCGCGAGCTGGATCGCATGAGTGACGAATCCGCCGATCGAGTCGGCTG
>JBGAIO010000075.1:0-13764 GCA_044225415.1 Burkholderiaceae bacterium
CGGCGCGTCCTTCAGCTGCGTCAGCAACTGCGCGGCACGCGCCGACTTCGCCTTCAGCTCTTCGCTGTCGAGCAGGTCGGCCTCGTTGGACAGCATCGGCAGCAGGCGATCGAGCTCGCTGATCGCACGCGCGTCGCCCACCACCTGCGTCAGGCGCTCGGCCTGGTGGTGCGCGGCCTCCATCGTCCGGCGCGCGGCGGTCTCGACGTTGTCGGTGCGCCGCGGCTCGGGCATGCGCAGGTCGATGGTGCGCGGTGCGGCGTGATACTCGTGCTCGTCGGCCGGCGCGAAGGCCGAGTCCTCGAGCGGCAGCGAGCCCAGCTCGGCGCTGAACACGCCGGTGGCCGGGTCGTAGTGGAACATGCCGCGCGGACGGTCGGTGTCCTGGCCCAGGCTTTCGACGAAGAAGCCGACCGCGCCGAGGTTCTGCGCGATGCGGCCGAACTCGTCGTCGGCCGGCTCGATGGTGGCGTCGGCGAAGCGCGCGATCGACGTCTGCACGTTGCGCAGCGCCGCCACCGGGTCTTCGTAGCCCAGCAACGACAGCACGCCGCACACCTGGTCGAACATCGCGGTCGTCGCCGGCAGGTCGGTGCGGTCGAGCGGGTTGCGGAAGAAGCGGTCGAGGCGCTGCTCGATCTCGCGCAGCGTGGACTGCGTTTCCGCGACCACCGTGCCCATCGTCAGCCGGTCCTGCGCGCGGCGCGCGAGGTCCGACATCCACGGGCCGGCGTCCGGCAACGGCTGGCCCTGGCGCGCCTTCAGCAGCCGGTCGATGACCTGCTGCGCGCGCGACTCGTATTCGGCATCGGTCTGCGGCAGTTCGTCGACGCCCAGGTCGGTGAACAGCAGCGCGGAGGCGACTTCGACACCCAGCTTCTCGTGCAGGTCCGACGACTGCTTCGCGTAGTCCTGCGTCACGCGGCCGATGGTCTCGACGGTCGCGGCAATGGCGCGCGCGGAGAGTTTCGCCGCCGATTCGCGGGCGAGCGTCATCTCCTGCTCGAACTTCTGGCCCTCGTTGGCCCCGGCGACAATCGAACCCCACAGGTTCTTCGCGGCCGCCAGCGCCTCCTTCAGCGAGCGCAGCGCATCGGCGTCCACCGCCGTCAGCGAGGCGCGCTCGAAGTCCGCCGGGATCAGCGCGTCGAGGCCGTACAACCGCTTCACTTCGGCGACCCGCGGCGGGCCGCCCTGCGCACGGCCGACGTAGTACAGCGCGTCGACCATCAGGCGTTCGGCGACGGCGCCGCCGCCTTCGATCATGCGGCGCAGCTGCAGGTTCAGGCGCGCGAGCACGCGCTTCAGGTCGATGTCGACCGGCAGCACGTCGGCCTCCAGGCCTTCGAGCAGTCCGCGCGTCACCCACCAGAAGCTGCGCGCCAGGCCGCGCTGCGGCAGGTGCTCGAGATCGGCCAGCGCCTCGCGCATCCGCGTGCGCGCCTCGGGGCTTCCGGCATCGCGGAGGAAACCCAGCAAACCGAGCTCGAAACGCGCTCGTTTGTCGCGCAGCTGGTCGGCACCGAATTGCCGCACCTCGATCTGGTGGAACGCCGGGCGGCGCGACAGGTCCGGGAAAATCAGGTCGGCCGGATGCACGCGGTTCGCGCGATTGAGCTGCAGCACGTCGCGGTAGTACGGAAACAGCCGCAGCGGCTGGTTCGGACGCCCGGACAGCATCGCCTCGAGATAGGCGACGACGGCCGCGAGCGCGGTCTCGACCGTGCGTACCGCCGCCGGCAGGCAGTCCTTCGGGTCGGCCTCGAAGCGTCGCGTCAGCTGTTCGACCGCATCGGTCACCAGCGCGACGCCGCGCAGGTCGAGCAACTGCAGCGCGCCGTTGGCCTGGTGCACCTGGTTGCGCGCATTGCGCAGGCTGTCGACGTCCTGCTTGTTGGCGAGGAACGCCTTCAGGCCGTTGACCGCATCGGTCAGCGACGTGCGGATCTCGTCGATGACCCACGCGAGCGGAGCGATGTCCGGCGCGGCGCCGACCAGCTGATTGGGATCGTGTCGTTCGGCCATGTCAAAGTCCGCCTGCCGTCGAACGCAAGTTGCCCTTGCGTGCAGTTGCCATCAAAAAATCGTCTGGCTTTGCCAGCGATTTTTTCAAGCTGATCGCGCAAAAGTAGGTTTGCACTTTTGCGCGCCTAACCCACGCGGAAGCGGGCTACCGATGCTTTGAGTTCCCTCGCCAGCGTGGCGAGCTGGCCGATCGACTGCGCCGCCTGGCGCGTGCCGTGGGAGGTCTGCTCGGTCACCGCCAGAATGCGTTCGATCGACTGCGCGACGCCGCCGGCGGACGACGCCTGGTCGTTGGTCGTCGACGCGATGCGTTCGATCAGTTCGGCGAGCTGGCGCGAGACGCGGCCGATGTCGCCGAGCGCGTTGCCCGCCGCATCCGACAGCTTCGCGCCTTCGACCACGCCCTGCGTGCTCTTCTCCATGGCCGCGACCGCGTCCTGCGTGTCGGTCTGAATGGTGCGCACCAGCGCGCCGATCTGCTTGGCCGCCTCGGCGGAGCGGTCCGCCAGGCGCTGCACTTCCTCGGCCACCACCGAGAAGCCGCGGCCGGCGTCGCCTGCGGAGGCCGCCTGGATGGCCGCGTTCAACGCCAGCACGTTGGTCTGCTCGGTGATGTCCGTGATCAGTTCCACGATCTCGCCGATCTCCTGCGAGGATTCGCCCAGCCGCTTGATGCGCTTGGAGGTTTCCTGGATCTGCTCGCGGATCTCGTTCATGCCGGCGATCTGGTTGAACACCGCGCGCTGGCCGCGCTCGGCCGCATCCAGCGACGCCCGCGCCACCTTGGCCGACTCGCCGGCGCTCTTCGACACGTCGTTGATCTGCGAGGCCATCTTCAGCACCTTGTCGCCCGTGTCCTTGATCTCCTTGGACTGCGCTTCGGAGGCGGTCAGCAGGCGCGTCGCGATGTCGCGCGCGGCGGTGGAGGCGGTGTTGACCTGCTCGGCCGTGTTGTTGATGCGGCCCACCAGGCCGCGCAGCTCTTCCACCGTGTAGTTCACGGAGTCGGCGATGGCGCCGGTGATGTCCTCGGACACTGTCGCCTGCACGGTCAGGTTGCCGTCGGCCACCTCCTGCAGTTCGTTCATCAGGCGAAGAATGGCGGCCTGGTTCTGTTCGTTGGTGCGCTTGGCTTCCTGCTCGAGCCGCTCGGCCTGCATCTTCTGGATCTCGGCTTCCGCGGCGCGCTTGCGCGTGTCCTCGAGCAGCACCTTGACGATGGCGACGGCGGTCAGCAGCGCGGCCAGGCCGGCCAGTGCCATCAGCACGAAGTAGCCCTTGCGCAGGCCCTGCTCGGCGGCAAACAGGCCACCGACTTCGGCGACCTGCGCGCGCAGCGGCTCGGAATCGCGCAGGATCGCGAGCTCCGCTTCCTTCGACTGAACGATCGCCTGCAGGCTGCCGATGGCGGTGCCGATCGACGTCTGGAATTCGCCGTAGACGCGCAGCAGTTCCTGCAGCCGCACGCGCGTCTCGTTGTCGGTCGACGCCGACAGCCGCAACGCTTCCGAACCCGACAAGAGTGCCTGCGTCAGGTCGCGGAACTGGTTGATGTCGCGACCGAGCGTCAGCGCCACCTCGGCGTTGGCGACACTGCCGGCGACCAGCGAGTTCGCGCTCTTGCCCAGGCGCTGGGTCAGCGTGACCAGCTGCGCGGCCGTGGCGATTTCGCGCGGTGGCGCGGACGACTGCAGCTTCAGCGCGGTGACTTCCTCGGTGAGCTGCTGCAGGCGCGGGCTGGAGTCGTTGATGCGCTTGATGACGTCGCCGAAGGCGAGCAGCGCCTTCTCGTTGCCGGTGATGACCGAGGCCGCGGCCTCGCTGCCCTTCCAGCGCTCGATCAGCTTCGACAGCGGGCCCTGGATGTCAGAGGACGCCGCGGACAGGCCGCGCGCCGCATCGCCGCCCGCCAGCGCCTCGAGGTTGGCCGCGATGGTGTCGCGGCTGTCGCGCAGTTCGACGAAGGCCTCGCGCGAACCCTGCACCGCGTTCGGCGCCGCTTTCGCGAGCCGCTGCGTGTGCATCAGCGTGTCACCGACGATGGTCGCCTGCTGCGTGCCGTTGTGGGCCAGGCGGTTGTCGAGCAGCAGCGCCAGGATCAGCACGACGAAGGCCATCACCATGATCGCCAGCAGCACCTGCACCTGCTGCTTGACGGGGCGATCGCCGATCAGCGGCAGCCGGAACGCCAGGATGCGGTCCATGAAGCTCACGCTGCCGCCGCGCTCGATCATCACGGTCTTGGGTGCCGGTCGCAGTGCCTCGGAAGCCGCCGCGTCGCCGCTGTCGCGCACGCGATCGGTCGCGTCCCTGGCCTTGCGCTCGCGTGGCTTGCGCTTGAACACCGTCCCCATTTCGAGTGCCATTACTTCCTCCGACATCCCTTGTTGCCGGCCCCTTCCGGGCCCTGCTCCGCCGCGTGCGGCGGTGTCATTCAATGAGCCCTACCGCCCCCGCGGCGGCGCGCGTTCAGGCGCCGATGGCCGTGAAGACCGGCGCGTGCGCGAGCTCGCGCAGGTCGAGCTCGGTCATCAGCATGCCGTCGCGATCACGCCAGCGACCGCGTTCCCAGTCCGCTCCGCCCGTGCCACTGCCTTCCTCATCGAGCGCGTCCAGATCCCTCAGGTTGCGGATGCCGAACGCGCGCGTGACCAGCACGCCCGCGGCCACCCCCAGGCTCTCGCCCAGCACCAGCAGCTGCTGGCCCTGCTCCGCGGACAGCGGTTCGCGCCCCATCAGATGCAGCAGGTCGACGACGCCGACCAGCCGGCCGCGCACGTTCGCCAGTCCGCGATACCAGGGCTTTGTCCACGGCACGCGCGCGAGCTCCGGCAACGCGACGATCTCGGACGCGGAACCCATCTCGACCAGGTAGTTGAAAGTGCCGATGCGCACCGCCAGCCGCGTCGGTTCCAGCGGCTGGTGCGGCGCCTCCTTCAGGCGCTGCGCCAGCTGCGTCGAGAACTCGCGCAGCTTGACGAGCTGCCGTGGGCTGACGTCGCGTTGAGTGGCCATCGGATCCGTGTCGCGTTCAGCCGAGCGCCGAGATCTTCTCGAACAGCTCGTCGGGCTTCACCGGCTTGGTGATGTAGTCGCGCGCGCCCTGCCGCAGACCCCAGATGCGGTCGGTCTGCTGGTTCTTGCTGGTGCACATGATGACCGGGATGTCCTGCGTCACCGGATCCTTCGACAGCGTGCGGGTGAGCTGGAATCCGTTCTGACCCGGCATGACCACGTCCATCAGGATGAGATCGGGCATCACCGCCTTCACCTTGATCAGCGCTTCCTCGGCGTTTTCCGCCATCGACACGGCATAACCCTGCTTGGTCAGCAGTTCATTGAGGAAGAATCGCTCGGTCGGCGAATCGTCGACGATCAGGACTTTCTTGATGGCCATCTTCTGGTGTCTCGTTCAGTTCATCGAATGATCGCGCACCGCGCTCAGCAGACTGTCCTTGGTGAACGGCTTGGTCAGGTACTCGCTGGAGCCGACCATGCGGCCGCGCGCGCGATCGAACAAACCATCCTTCGACGACAGCATCACCACCGGCGTCTTGTGGAAACGCGGACTGCGCTTGATCAGCGCGCAGGTCTGGTAGCCATCGAGCCGCGGCATCAGGATGTCGCAGAAGATGATGTTCGGCTGGTGATCGTTGATCTTGGAAAGCGCCTCGAAACCGTCCTGCGCCAGGATCACCTGGCAGCCGGCCTGCGACAAGAAGATCTCCGCGCTGCGGCGGATGGTGTTCGAGTCGTCGATCACCATCACCTTCCGCCCGCGGATGTCCGTGAAATCCTGTGCTGCCATGTCGTGTCCTCGATGCTCAACCGACCCGTGCCGATCGATGCGCGCCGGTCACGCACTTGCCCGAACATGCGTGCAAACACGCAGGCAGGACGATGCGAGCGATCCTGTCGACCGACTGCCGGATTCTTAACGAAGCCGCAAGCACACGCCGTTTGAAAACCGTGGTTCCGCGGTCAGATTTCGACCATTTCGAAATCTTCCTTCCGCGCACCGCATTCCGGACAGGTCCAGTTCGGCGGTATGTCCTCCCAGCGCGTGCCTGCGGCGATGCCGGATTCCGGCACACCCGCCGCCTCGTCATAGATCCAACCGCAGATCAGGCACATCCACGTCCGGGTCGTCACACTTGTGGTCATCATGGGGAATGTTGCCGATCCGGCGTTCGGTCGATCGACTGCTGAGCGGTTAAAATCAAGCACTTAGCCGAGGATCATAACGTGGCCCCCTAGCTGGCCGCTACCGCTTTCACGCGAGACTGTTGCATGGCCGCGTAGCATCGAGCCTTTGCACTGCCCGCCTCACTTCCATGTCTGCCATCCCCGTCGTGTTGAGCTTCGGCGTTTCCGATTCATCGGGCGCATCCGGCGTGGCCGCGGACCACATCGCGATCGCCAGCATGGGCTGCCATGCGGCGAGCATCGTGACTGCGATCACGCTCGGCGACGAACACGGCCGCGCGCAATGGCTGGCACTCGACGAGGACTGGGTCGAGGGACAGGCGCAGGCGGTGCTGCAGGACATGGCGATCTCGGCCTTCAAGGTGGGTGCGCTGGGCAGCAGCGACCAGGTGCAGCCGATCGCCGCGATCCTGGCCGACTACGACTCGGTGCCGGTGGTGCTCGACCCGACGCTCGACGCGCCGCTGGCGACCACCGAGATGTCGGTCGGCGACGACGCGGCACAGGAACTCGCGCTCGCGCTGCGCGAGCTGCTGCTGCCGCAGGCCACCGTGCTGGTGGTCAACCTGCCGCAGGCGCGCCGGCTGGTCGCGCTGGGCAATGACTCCGACGCCGACGACGACCGCAGCCACGCGCTGCCGGCAGGGGCCTGTGCGCGCGAGCTGGTCGCGGCCGGTGCAGGCTTCGTGCTGATCACCGATGCCGAGCCCGGTTCCGCGCAGGTGGTCAATGCACTGTATGACGCGAGCGGGCTCGTGCGCGCGGATTCGCTGCCGCGGCTCGACGGCGTGCAGAGCCGCGTCCGCGGGGCGGGCGACACCCTGTCGGCCGCGCTGGCCGGCCTGCTCGCGCAGGGGCTCGACCTGCCCGACGCCGTGCAGGAAGCCTCGCAGTACACCGGCGCGGCACTGATCAATGCGCTCGACGTCGGCCTCGGCGTCGCGATCCCGGACCGCCTGTTCTGGGCCGGCGACGACGAGGACGACGACGAAGACAGCAGCGGCGATGCACCCAACTGAGGCGGTGGCCGCTGAATCCACCGCGCAGCGGCACACGCTCGCGGCGCGTCGGCGGCGTGTACCTGCTGACACCGACGTCGCTGCCGCCGATTTCGTCGCGTGGCTGCCGCGTTGCGCGGCTGCGCTCAGCGGCGGCGTGGACATTGCTGCAGTATCGCAACAAGCTCGCGACGCGGGACGAGCGTCACACGCAGGCCACGGCGCTGCAGGCACTGGCACGACGCCACGCGGCGCTGTTCGTCGTCAATGACGACGTCGAGGCTGGCGGCAGCGCTCGGCGCCGACGGCGTGCACCTCGGCCGCGACGACGGCGACATCGCCGCTGCGCGCGCCCGCCTGCCGCACGCGCTGATCGGCGCATCGTGTTACGACGATCTCGTGCGCGCGCAGCGCGGCCGATTCCGGCGCAGACATGCTTGCTTTCGGTTCGGTGTTTGCCTCCGCCACCAAGCCTCACGCGGTACGTGTACGCTCGAAACGCTGCGCACGGCGCGCGAGCGTTGGCCTGCGCTGCGCATCGTCGCGATCGGCGGCATCACCGCCGCGAACATCGGCACCGTTGCAGCGGCCGGCGCGCATGCCGCCGCCGTCATCGGCAGCGTGTTCGACAGCGGCGACCCGGCGCACGCAGTGCTCGACCTGCAGCGCGTCTTCACCCTTGGACTCAACGATCTCGATTCGCACCATGACCAATCAGCAACTGTTTGAACGCGCTCAGGCTTCGATCCCGGGCGGCGTGAACTCGCCCGTGCGGGCGTTCCGCTCGGTGGGCGGCACGCCGCGCTTCGTCGCGCGCGCGCAGGGCCCGTACTTCTGGGATGCGGAAGACCGCCGCTACATCGACTACATCGGCTCGTGGGGGCCGATGATCCTGGGCCACGGCCACCCCGCCGTCGTGCAGGCTGTGCAGCAGGCAGCGGAGCGCGGACTGTCGTTCGGTGCGCCGACCGAGGCCGAAGTCGAGATGGCCGAAGAGCTGCTGAAGCTCGTGCCGTCGATGCAGCAGGTGCGGCTGGTGTCGTCGGGCACCGAAGCGGCGATGAGCGCGATCCGCCTCGCCCGCGGCGCGGCGGGCGCGTCCGCGGGCAAGCCGGGCACGCGCCGCAAGATCGTCAAGTTCGAGGGCTGCTATCACGGCCACGCCGACAGCCTGCTGGTGAAGGCGGGCTCCGGTCTGCTGACCTTCGGCAACCCCAGCAGCGCGGGCGTGCCGGCGGAGATCACGCAGCACACGCTGGTGCTCGACTACAACGACCCGCAGCAGCTCGCCGAGGCTTTCGCGGCGCACGGCGACGACATCGCCGCTGTCATTGTCGAACCTGTGGCCGGCAACATGAATCTCGTGCGCGCCACGCCCGAGTTCCTGCGCGCGATGCGCGAGCTCACCGCGAAGCACGGCGCGCTGCTGATCTTCGACGAGGTGATGTCGGGCTTCCGCGTCGCGCTCGGCGGCGCACAGGCGCTGACCGGCATCGATCCCGACCTGACGGTGCTGGGCAAGGTCATCGGCGGCGGCATGCCGGTGGCGGCCTTCGGCGGCAAGCGCGAGGTGATGAAGCAGCTCGCGCCGCTGGGGCCCGTGTACCAGGCCGGCACGCTGTCGGGCAACCCGGTGGCGGTGGCGTGCGGCATGGCCACGCTGCGCGAGATCCAGCGACCGGGCTTCTACGAAACGCTGGCTGCGCGTACGCGCCAGCTCGTCGACGGGCTCGTCGCAGCGGCGCGCACGGCGGCGCCAGGCCTTGCGTTCAGCGGCGACAGCGTCGGCGGCATGTTCGGCCTCTACTTCGCGCCGCAGGTGCCCGGCACCTACGCGCAGGTCATGGCCGCGGACAAGGAGCGCTTCAACCGCTTCTTCCACGCGATGCTCGACCGCGGCGTGTATCTCGCACCGTCGGCCTTCGAGGCGGGCTTCGTGTCGATGGCGCACGATGACCCGGTCATCGAAGCGACACGGGCCGCGGCGCGGGAGGCGTTCGCGGAGGCGGCGAAGTAGGCCGGACAGGAGTCCTTCCCGCGCAAGCCGGAATCCGTTCCGACTTTCCCCTTCACGCCGGAGCGAGGGACCCGTCAGTGAAGGCAATTCCTGAAATCGCTACCGGCTAACCCATTCAGCCGGGAACCATTGCCGCCTCCGATGGACGAAAATAGCGGTCGTTACTCCGCACGGCTGCCCTCCATGTCTCCTGTATCGATCCGCCGCTGGGTTGCTGCCGCCACGGCTGCCGCACTGGCGCTGCTGACTTCCGCTGCCCTGGCGCAGTCGCTGCCGCGCTTCGGCGCGCCCGAGCCGCACGTCAAGGCCCAGCTGATCGCGGCGACCGATGCCGCCGTGCCGGGACAACCCCTGCAGGTGGGCGTGAAGCTCTCTCACGAACCCGAGTGGCATACGTACTGGCAGGTGCCGGGCGACTCGGGCCTGCCCACGACCATCGAGTGGCAGCTGCCTGCCGGCGTCACGGCTGGTCCGATCGACTGGCCGCATCCGCATCGCATGCCCGCCGGCCCGCTGATGAACTTCGGCTACGAAGGGCAGACCCTGCTGCTGACGACCTTGGCCGTCGGCGACCTCAAGCCCGGCAGCGAACTCGCGCTGCAGGCCAAGGTGGACTGGCTGGAATGCAAGGACGTGTGCATTCCGGGCAGTGCCGAACTGAAGCTCGTGCTGCCGGTACGCGCCGCGGCGGCGCCATCGCAGTACGCGGCGCTGTTCGACCAGACCCGCAAGCTGGTGCCGACGGCGCTGCCGGGCGTGTCGGCAAAGGCGACGACCGAGGCCAACCGCATCCGTGTCGCATTGACGCTGCCGGCGGACCGCAAGGTCGAAACGCTCGAGTTCTTCCCCCTGGCCGAGGCGCGCATCGAGCCCGCGTTGCCGCAGGTACTCGATCGGCGCGATGGCGTTGCGCTGGTACTGACCGCCGCGCAGGCCGCACAGCCGGGCGCCACGTCACTGGCAGGCGTCATCGTCGCCAACGGCGGGCCGGCCAAACCCGGCGGCTGGGCCGCGGTGGTCGACGCGCCGATCGTCGCCGGCAGCGTCCCGCCGGTGGCGACACCGTCGGCGGCAGCGGCCGCGGCGACCGCGACCTCGCCGGCGCCGTCGATGCCCGCCGCGCCGTCGATGTCGCTGCTCGCCGCACTCGGCGCCGCGTTCATCGGCGGCCTGATCCTGAACCTGATGCCCTGCGTGTTCCCGGTGCTGTCGCTGAAACTGATGGGACTGTCGCAGCATCGCGCGCACGGCGGCTCGATGGCGCCGCACGGCATTGCCTTCGCCGTCGGCGTCGTGCTGTCTTTCGTGCTGCTCGCCGGTCTGCTGATCGGGCTGCAGAAGGCCGGCAGCGCGCTCGGCTGGGGCTTCCAGCTGCAGACCCCGTGGGTCGTCGCAGCGCTCACGGTGCTCTTCTTCGTGATCGGCCTGAACCTGCTCGGCGTCTTTGAATTCACCTTCGGCAGCGGCCTGGGCAACACGCGCGCGGCCGACGCATTGGCCAGCAAGTCCGACTGGCGCGGCAGCTTCGGCACGGGCGTGCTGGCGGTCATCGTCGCATCGCCGTGCACCGCACCGTTCATGAGCGCGGCCCTCGGCTATGCGATCACGCAGCCCGCGATCGTCGCGCTGTCGGTGTTCGCGATGCTCGGCGTCGGCATGGCGGTGCCCTACCTGCTGCTGACGCTGTTCCCCGCGCTGCTCGCGAAGCTGCCGCGGCCGGGCCGCTGGATGGAGCTGTTCAAGCAGTTCATGGCGTTCCCGATGTTCGCCACCTGCGTGTGGCTGCTGTGGGTGCTGGCCCAGCAGGTCGATGCGGGTGGTGTCGCGCTCGCGCTCGGCGTGCTGGTCGCCGCGGCCTTCACGCTGTGGGCGCTGGGGCTGGCGCAACGCGGCGCAGGCCGCTTCCGCTGGGTGGCGCTGGTCGGCGCGGTGCTCGCCGCGCTCACGTTCACGCCGATCGCGACGTCGGAACCGGTGGCGTCCGAGTCGAAGAGCGCGGGCAACGGCGACTGGGTCGCGTTCTCGCCGGCGAAGCTCGGCGAGCTCAGAGGCCAGGGCAAGGCCGTGTTCGTCGACTTCACCGCGGCGTGGTGCGTGACCTGCCAGGTCAACAAGCGCGTGGCGCTGAACACCGATACCGTGAAGGCGCGCTTCGCCGACACCGGCGTCGTGCGCATGAAGGCCGACTGGACCAATCGCGATGCGACGATCACGAAGGCACTCGCCGAGTTCGGCCGCAACGGCGTGCCGCTGTACGTGCTGTACGACCGCGCCGGACAGGCAACCATCCTGCCTGAACTTCTGACCGAGGGCACAGTCCTAGCGGCACTGGACAAGCTGAAGTAGGCTTGTTCGCTTCCGCCCGGACCCCCACCCGCAGGAGATCCCATGAAGCCACTTGCCGTCCTCGCCGCGTCCGCGGCCTTCGCGTTCGCCGGCGCGGCCTTTGCAGTCTCGCCCGGCCAGGCAGCGCCTGCGTTCTCGCTGACCGACACCGGCGGCAAGACCGTGTCGCTCGCGGACTTCAAGGGCAAGTATGTGGTGCTCGAGTGGAACAACCCGAGCTGCCCGTTCGTGCAGAAGCACTACAACAGCCAGAACATGCAGTCGCTGCAGAAGAGCCAGGCCGGCGACAAGGTTGTGTGGCTGGCGATCAACTCGACGAACTCGGGACACTCCGAATACCTGCCGCCCGACAAGCTCGCAGCGTGGTTCAAGCAGCAGAACGCGTCGCCGACCGCGATCCTGGTCGACAGCAAGTCCGAAGTCGCCCGCGCCTTCGATGCGAAGGCCACGCCGCAGATGATCGTGATCGACCCCGCCGGCACCATCATCTACAACGGCGCGATCGACGACAAGCGCAGCGCCAATCCGGCGGACGTCAAGGGCGCGCGCAACTACGTGGTCACTGCGCTTGATGATGCGAAGAGCGGCAAGCCGGTCGCGACCGCGTCGACGACGCCGTATGGGTGCACGATCAAGTATCCGTAGGAGAAGATCGGACTGGGTTCCGGCCTGCGCCGGGGCCCAGTTTCCAGTCGGCAATGAACAACGCCCGCCTGCGCGGGCGTTGTTGTTTCGGCGGGCACTCGACAAGTGCACACCGCACCGCTCGCGGCAAGCACGCAGCACCAATCGCGGGCATCGCCGCGAGCATCCGTGCGCAACGCGCGTGGCATGGATCGTGCACGTCTGCGACATCCCCTGTCCGGAGCCCGCGATGAGCAACACCTTCGATCCCTACGACGCCGATCGGCCGCTGCGCATGAGTTGCGCGTGTGGGCAGCACGCGAGCGCAGCCGAGCACGAGGCGCAGAGCGCGGCGCGTTCGGTGGCCAGCGCGAGCGCATCAGGGCAAACCCACCCGTCGGCCGAACGACTGTCGAACGACTATCTCGAAGCCGTGCTGGTGAAAGCTCTGTTCCCCGACGATGCTCTGCGTCGCCGTTTCATCAGGGCCGTCGGCGCAGGCACCGCCCGCGCGGCCATCGCCAGCGTGCTGCCCATCGCATCGCTGCAGGCGATGGCGCAGGAAAAGAAACCGCTCGAGAAGAACGACCTGAAGATCGGCTTCATCGCCATCACCTGCGCAACGCCACTGATCATGGCCGACCCGCTGGGCTTCTACAAACGCCAGGGCCTGCGCGTGCAGCTCAACAAGACGGCGGGCTGGGCGCTGATCCGCGACAAGATGCTGAACAAGGAGCACGACGCATCGCACTTCCTGTCGCCGATGCCCATCGCCATCTCACAGGGGCTGGGATCGGTGGCGCAGCCGATGCGCGTGGCTACCGTGCAGAACGTCAATGGCCAGGCGATCACGCTGGCCAACAAGCACAAGGACCGCCGCGATCCGGCAAGCTGGAAAGGCCTGAAGTTCGCGGTGCCCTTCGAGTATTCGATGCACAACTTCCTGCTGCGCTACTACGTGGCGCAGGCCGGGCTCGATCCCGACAAGGACATCCAGATCCGCGTGACCCCGCCGCCGGAGATGGTGGCCAACCTGCGCGCCGGCAACATCGACGGCTATCTCGGGCCGGACCCGTTCAACCAGCGCGCGGTGTACGACGAGGTGGGCTTCATCACTGTGCTGTCGAAGGAGATCTGGGACGGCCATCCGTGCTGCGCCTTCGGCTTCTCCGAGGATCTGATCAAGCAGGCGCCCAACACCTTCGCCGCGCTGTATCGCGCGGTGCTGGAGGCCGCCGCGATGGCGCAGGAGCCGCGCAACCGCGAGCTGATCGCCAAGGTCATCGCGCCCACGCAGTACCTGAATCAGCCCGAGACTGTCGTCACGCAGGTACTGACCGGCCGCTTCGCCGATGGCTTGGGCGCCGTGCGCAACGTGCCGGACCGCATCGACTTCCAGCCGATGCCCTGGTACTCGATGGCGATCTGGATGCTGACCCAGATGCAGCGCTGGGGCTACGTCAAGGGTGACGTCAATTACACGGACATCGCGCAGAAGGTCTTCCTGATGACCGACGCGCGCAAGTTCATGAAGGAACTGGGCCAGCC
>JBGAIO010000076.1:0-13448 GCA_044225415.1 Burkholderiaceae bacterium
AGCACTGCAATCGCCGAGGAGTCGCAGCGGACCACGCTGGACAGGTCGATCTGAGCGTCGCCTCCGGCAATGGCTGCACGGCCGAGCTCCGCGACCTGCGGCGCATTCTGCATGCCGATTTCGTCGATCTGCAGGTTCATGCTCGACGGCCTCCGTGTTGCGCGCCTGCGCTCACGCCTTCTTGCCGGCCAGCGACCTGTTGCGCTCGGTCAGCGACTTGATCAGCCCGTCGATGCCGCCGGCGCTGATCTCCGACGCGAACTGCGTCTTGTAGTTCTCGACCAGCCACACGCCCAGCACGTTCACGTCGTAGATCTTCCAGCCGCTGTCCTGCTTCTCGAGCCGGTAGTCGAGCTGGATCGGATCGCCCTTCGACGGCACCACCGCGCTGCGCACCAGCACGTCGGACTCGGCGGGCTGGGCGCGGAACGGCTTCATCTCGACCTTGTGGTCCTTCACCTGCGCCAGCGCGCCGCTGTAGGTGCGCAGCAGCAGCATGCGGAATTCGCGGGTCAGCGCATCGCGCTGGGCCGCCGTGGCATCGCGCCAGCCGCGTCCGACGGCGAGCCGCGTCATCTTGGGAAAATCCACGTACGGCAGGATCTTCTCGTCGACCAGCTTCTGGATGCGATCGATGTCGCCGGCGGCGATCGAGTTGTCGGCGCGGATCGCGTCGAGCACCTGCGTCGTCAGGTCGCGCACCAGCGCGTCGGGCGCAGCCTGCGCTGAGGGTGCCTGCGCGGCGGCCGGGCCGGCCAGCAGGGTGACCTCCGGCAGCAGCAGGCAGGCCAGGAGTGAACGTCGCTTCGCAAACATCGTCAGTCTTCCTTCGATCGGTCGTGGCGCTGCTGACAGACCGCGCGCAGCGCCGCAGGTTCAGGATTGTGGCTGCTCCGCCCGTCCGGCGGGCGCATCCGGCGCCGGTCGCGGCGCTGGAGCCGCGGCATCCTTCGCCGGTGCACTGTCCGCATCGTCGTCATCGGGATCGATGTCGCGCGGCGGGTTGCCATCGTAGATCAGATAGCGGCGGCGCTGCAGGAACGCGTCGCGGATGAACGTGTAGCGGTCGAGCGCGGCCTGATCGATCAGCGACTCGGCACCGATCAGCTGCGCGCGTACGTTGATCAGGCGCAGTGCAAAGATCGAGTATTCGACGGTCGCGTTGTCGATGTAGAAATTCAGGTCCAGGAAGGGTTCGACCGCAAGAATGCCCACCGCGTCGCGCACGTTGCTGGGCCCGAGGAAGGGCACGATCAGGTAAGGCCCCGGACCGAAACCCCACACGCCGAGCGTCTGGCCGAAGTCCTCGTCGGATTTCTCCAGCCCCATGGGTGTCGCGACATCGATGCAGCCCACCAGCCCGATGGTCGAGTTGATCACGAAGCGGCCGAGATCGGAGGCGGCCTCGACCGGCTTGCCCTGCAGCGTGTTGTTGATCGCGTTCGACGGGCCGCGCAGGTTCGCGAACGCATTCGACAGGCAGTCGCGGATGAAGTCCGGCAGCAGCAGGTAGTGCTCGGCGAGCGGCTTCATGATGTCCGCATCGAACGCCTGGTTGAAAACGAACACGTTGCGGTTGAACGCCTCCCACGGATCGCGCGGATCCTGGCCGACGTTGGGCGGCAGCGTGGCGCAGCCGCTGGCCAACGCGAACGCGGCGATTGCCGCGGCGGCACGCAGCGCGCGGATCAGCCCGTCGAGTCGTCGCGGGGTGTCGCGTCGTGTCACAGGTTCACTTCTTATCGGCGCCGCCGTCGGCCGCCTTGTTGTACAGGAACTGCCCGATCAGGTTCTCCAGCACCACGGCCGACTGCGTCATCTTGATGCGCTCGCCGTCGTTCAGATCCTGGTCAGCGCCGCCGGGGGTCAGGCCGACGTACTGGTCGCCCAGCAGGCCTGCAGTCTGGATCTTCGCGGAAGTGTCGGCAGGAAAGCGCACGCGCCCGTCGAGCTCCATGGTCACCGCGCCCTGGAACGATTTCGGATCCAGCGCGATGGCAACGACCCGGCCCACGGTGACGCCGGCGCTCTTCACCGGGGCGCGCACCTTCAGTCCGCCGATGTTGTCGAAGTTCGCGGTCAGGCGATAGGTCGGCCCGGCGGTGAAGCTGGTGAGGTTCGCGGCCTTCAGTGCCAGGAACACCACCGCCAGCGTGCCGAGCAGCACGAAGGCGCCGACCAGCGTTTCCATAGTGTTGCGACTCATGCCGATCTCCGGTGAAGCTGTCTCGCTGCCTGTACTCGCGGCTAGTGCGGCGCGCTGAACATCAGTGCGGTCAGCACGAAGTCCAGTCCCAGCACTGCCAGCGAAGAAATGACCACCGTGCGCGTGGTGGCCTGCGCCACGCCTTCCGGCGTAGCGGTGGCCTCGTAGCCCTGATAGAGCGCCACGAAGGTGCAGGCCACGCCGAAAACCACGCTCTTGATGATGCCGTTGCCCACGTCATCGAACACATCCACGCCCGACTGCATCTGCGACCAGAAGGCACCGGGATCGATGCCGATCATCAGCACCCCGACGACGTAGCCGCCCAGTATGCCCACCGCCGAGAAGATCGCGGCCAGCAGCGGCATCGACACGATGCCGGCGACGAAGCGCGGCGCCAGCACGCGTGCCTTCGGATCGACCGCCATCATCTCCATCGCGGCGAGCTGCTCGCCCGCCTTCATCAGGCCGATCTCCGCGGTGAGCGACGTGCCGGCGCGACCGGCGAACAGCAGCCCGGTGACCACGGGACCCAGCTCACGCACCAGCGACAGTGCCACCATCAGCCCCAGCGACTCGGTCGCGCCGTAGCGCGAAAGCGTGTAGTAGCCCTGCAACGCGAGCACGAAGCCGACCGCCAGTCCCGACGCCGCGATGATGACCAGCGAGCGGTTGCCGATCGCATGCACCTGCGCCGCGACCAGGTGCACGCGCAGCAGCGTGCGCGGCAGCAGCCTGAGCATCTGGACCAGGAAGAAGGTGCTGCGCCCCATGCCGCGCATGGCGCCAAGGGCGTACCGGCCTATCTGGGCGAGCATGTCCACTATTGCTTCAATCCGAGATCAGCCGCATACGCGCGCGACGGATAGTGGAACTTCACCGGGCCATCGGGCTCGCCACGGATGAACTGCCGCACTTCGGGATCGTCGGACGCTTCGACCTCGGCGGGCGTGCCGTGGCCGACGATGCGGCCGGCGGAGATCACGTACACGTAGTCGCTGATCAGGAAGCACTCCTTGACGTCGTGCGACACCACCAGCGAGGTCGCGCCGGTGGCGTCGTTCAGGCGGCGGATCAGGTTGGCGGCCACGCCGAGCGAGATCGGGTCCAGCCCTGCGAAGGGCTCGTCGTACATGATCAGGTCCGGGTCCAGCGCAATCGCGCGTGCGAGCGCGACGCGGCGCGCCATGCCGCCCGACAGGTCCGCGGGCTTCAGCTGCGCCGCGCCACGCAGGCCGACGGCGTTCAGCTTCATCAGCACCAGGTCGCGGATCAGCGGCATCGGCAGCGTGGTGTGCTCCTTCAGTGGAAACGCGACGTTCTCGAACACCGTCAGGTCGGTGAACAGCGCGCCGAACTGGAAGAGCATCCCCATGCGCCGGCGCAGGGGGTACAGCGATTCGCGGTCCCGCGAATCCACGGGCACGCCATCGAAGTGAATGCTTCCCTTCGCCGGCGCCAGGACGCCGCCGATCAGCCGCAGCAGCGTCGTCTTGCCGCAGCCCGAACCGCCCATGATCGCGATGACCTTGCCGCGCGGAAAGGCCATGCTGATGTCCGACAGGATGACGCGACGGTCGTAACCGAAGGTCACATGGTCGAGGGTGACGATGTCGTCGCTCATGGAGACTGAGCTGGAGGGGAGGCCGGGCCGGTCGTGTGCAAAAGATTGAACGTTCATTCTATCGCTTCACGCAGTCCGCTGCACCGCAGCAGCCGGCCAAGTCGATGACCCGGAATTGTCCGGCAGCCGCCCTTACCGCCCTCTTACTCTGGCACCGCACCGAGGATGTACACCGCCGTCAGCAGCGGCGTCGGCTTGCCGAGCGGCGCAAGCCAGCGCTCGTAGATCTCGCCGATCGCGCCCGAGCGATAGAGCTGCGCAATGCCGCGGTTGACCGCGAGCCGCAGCGCCGGGTCGCGCTTCATCATCAGCGCATACGGCTCGATGCTGTAGTCCTCCTGGATCAGGCGGAACTTGCCGGCGGCCTTCTGCTCGCCCTGAGCGCGGATGACCATCACGACGAGCTTGACGCGATCGGCCGCATAGCCGTCGGCCTTGCCGCTCTGCAGGGCGGCGAGTGCCTCGGTCTCGTCCTTCACCGACATCACCTTGGCATCGATCAGCTTGGTCTTCAGCGCAGCCGCCAGCGACTGTTCCGTCGTCGTGCCGGCGACGGCCACCACGGTCTTGCCTTCGAGATCGCCCAGCCGGCCCACCTTCGAATCGGCCAGCACCAGCACGCCGCCGCCATCGACGAAGATCAGGCTGGAGAAGTCGAAGCGCTCCATGCGCGACAGCGTGGCGGAGGTGTTGCCGCATTCCACGTCGACCGCACCCGAGGCGACCTTGTCGAAGCGGTCGGCCGCGGTCAGCGCCACCCACTTGATCCCGAGCGCGCCGCCCAGGCTGCGCTCCAGGCTGGTGACGATGCGTCGGCAGATGTCGACGGAGTAACCGGCCGGCTGACCATCGTTGCCGGTGAAGGAAAACGGCGGTGAGTCGGTGCGATAGCCGAGCGTGATCGACTTCGCGTCGCGGATCTTCTTCAGCGCGGCGGAGTCCTGCGCCAGCGCGGCGCCGGCGGAGAGGAGCAGGCACAGCGAGAGGAACTTCACCAGGAGGTAGCGCATCGGAGGTGCCTTTCTTGTGGTTGCAGGCGCCGGCTGTGAACGTTGTACGGGCTGTGCCGGTCGGTGATCGTAGCCCAGCGCGGTCAGGCAGTCCGGTCGCGGCGTCCCAGGCTGAAAGGCCGCAGTTCGGGATCGCCGCCTGGCACGATGTCGAACGCGTGCAGCACGTCCGGCGGAATCTCGCGTCCGTGCCCGCTGGCGAGGTCGACGAAGGTCCAGATCGTCTCGCCGCGCGCGATCAGCTTGCGCTCGCGCAGGATCGCATAGCGCCGCACGCTGTCGCGACCATCGAGGCGTTCGATCCAGGTGGAAGCGGTCAGCGCGTCGCCCTGCATCGATGGCCGCAGGTACTCGATGGTGTGCCGTGCCGCCACCCACGCGGTGCCGGCATCGAAGTAGCGCTGCATCGGCCAGCCCTGCGCCGTCGAGTGCTCGACCGCGATCTCCTCCATCCAGCGCAGGTACTCGCGGTTGTTGACGTGGCCGACCGCGTCGATGGACTCGGCCCCGACGGTGAACGACCGGCTGTAGATACGCGGCATGCAGCGCCCGATGGTTCAGCGCGCGATCAGCGCGGCAGCGTCGTCGACCCCATCAGGAATTCATCGACGGCGCGTGCGCATTGGCGACCTTCGCGGATCGCCCAGACGACCAGCGACTGGCCACGTCGCGTATCACCGGCGGCGAAGACCTTCGGCACGCTGGTGGCATACGGCAGGGGGCCGTTCCTCGATTCCTCGGTGGCCGCGCGCGCGTTGCCGCGCGGATCCTTGTCGACGCCGAAGCCTTCCAGCAGCGATGCCACCGGCGACACGAAGCCCATCGCGAACAGCACCAGGTCGGCCGGCAGTTCGAACTCAGAACCCGGCACTTCGACCATCTTCATCGCGCCGCTGGCCGGATCCTTCTGCCACTCGACGCGCGCCGCCACCAGGGCGCGCACCTTGCCCTTGCCGTCATCGACGAAGCGCTTGGTGGTCACCGCCCAGTCGCGCTGCGCGCCCTCTTCATGCGAGCTCGACGTACGCAGCTTGATCGGCCAGTACGGCCAGGTCATCTCCTTGTTCTCGCGCGCGGGCGGCTGCGGCAGCAGTTCGAACTGCGTCACCGAGGCGGCGCCATGGCGGTTGGACGTGCCGACACAGTCCGAGCCCGTGTCGCCGCCGCCGATGACGACGACGTGCCTGCCCTTCGCGCTGATCTGCTGCGCCACCTTGTCGCCGGCGACCACGCGGTTCTGCTGCGGCAGGAACTCCATCGCGTAGTGCACGCCGGCCAGTTCGCGGCCCGGCACCGGCAGGTCGCGCGACTGCTCGGCGCCGCTCGCCAGCACGACGGCGTCGAAGTCCTGCACGAGCTGTCGCGGTTCGACGTGCTCACCCGACAGGTCGGTGACGCCGCCGCCGGGCGGAGCGCCCACGCGCACGCCGGCGCGGAAGGTCACACCTTCGGCGGTCATCTGCTCGACGCGGCGGTCGATGTGCGACTTCTCCATCTTGAAGTCGGGAATCCCATAGCGCAGCAGGCCGCCGATGCGGTCGTTCTTCTCGAACACGGTGACGTCGTGGCCGGCGCGCGCGAGCTGCTGCGCGCACGCCATGCCGGCAGGCCCGCTGCCGACGACGGCGACGCGCTTGCCCGTGCGCTCGGCCGCGGGCAGCGGCACGACCCAGCCCTCTTCCCAGCCCTTGTCGATGATCTTGTGCTCGATCGACTTGATGCCGACCGGCGCGTCGTCGATGTTCAGTGTGCACGCCGCCTCGCAGGGCGCGGGACAGACACGGCCGGTGAACTCCGGGAAGTTGTTCGTGCTGTGCAGGACGCCGAGCGCGCGCTGCCAGTCCTGCCGGTACACGAGGTCGTTGAAGTCCGGGATGACGGTGTTGACCGGGCAGCCGCTGTTGCAGAACGGGATGCCGCAGTCCATGCAGCGCGCGCCCTGGATCTTCGCCTGCTCGTCGGTCAGGTGCGTGACGAACTCGCGCCAGTGCGCGACGCGCGACTGCGGCGCCTCGGCGGCCTCTTCGAGGCGCGCGTACTCCATGAATCCGGTGATCTTGCCCATCGCTGGCTTTCTTCGTTATCCGAGGTGCATCAGGCGGCGAGACGCTGCGGCGCGGCCGCGCGCTGCGCGGCGTACATCTCCTTCAGCGCACGCTGGTACTCGTGCGGGAACACCTTGACGAAGCGCGTGCGCATCGCCGCCCAGTTGTCGAGCAGCATGCGGGCGCGCAGGCTGCCGGTGTGGCGGAAGTGGCTTTCGACCAGGCCGCGCAGCAGGAACTCGTCGGTCTCGCCCAGGTGCCACAGCGCTTCGTCGACGCGCTGCTGCTGCTCGGCCGACGGCAGCACCGGGCCGAGCTCGCACATGCTCTGGTTGCAGCGCTGTGCGAAATCGCCGTGCTCGTCGAACACGTAGGCCACGCCGCCCGACATGCCGGCCGCGAAGTTGCGGCCGGTGGCGCCGAGCACCGCGACCGTGCCCTTGGTCATGTACTCGCAGCCATGGTCGCCCGTGCCTTCGACGACCGCGCTCGCGCCGGAGTTGCGCACGGCGAAGCGCTCGCCGGCCACGCCGTTGAAGTACGCCTCGCCGGCGATCGCGCCGTACAGCACGGTGTTGCCGACGATGATGTTCTCGGTGCCCGAGCCGCGGAAATCGTTGGGACAGCGCACGATGATCCGGCCGCCCGACAGGCCCTTGCCGGTGTAGTCGTTCGCATCGCCCACCAGATCGAGCGTGATGCCGCGCGCGAGGAATGCGCCGAAGCTCTGCCCCGCCGTGCCGTTCAGCTGGATGTGGATCGTGTCGTCGGGCAGGCCGGCGTGGCCATAGCGGCGCGCCACCTGCGACGACAGCATCGTACCGACGGTGCGGTTGACGTTGCGGATCGGCGTGATGAAGCTCACGCGTTCGCCGCGCTCGAGCGCGGCGCGGCTCTGCTCGATCAGCTTGTGGTCGAGCGCCTTGGCGATGCCGTGGTCCTGCAGGTCGACGACGCGGCGCGCGACGTCGGCCGGCATCGGCACCTGATGGAAGATGCGCGAGAAGTCCAGCCCGCGCGCCTTCCAGTGATCGATGCCCTTGCGCGTGTCGAGCAGGTCGGCGCGGCCGATCAGTTCGTCGAAGCGGCGGATGCCGAGCTGCGCCATGATCTCGCGCACTTCCTCGGCAACGAAGAAGAAGTAGTTGACGACGTGTTCAGGCTGGCCCTTGAACTTCGCGCGCAGCACCGGGTCCTGCGTCGCCACGCCCACCGGGCAGGTGTTCAGGTGGCACTTGCGCATCATGATGCAGCCTTCGACCACCAGCGGCGCGGTGGCGAAGCCGAACTCGTCGGCCCCGAGCAGCGCGCCGATGACCACGTCGCGGCCGGTCTTCATCTGGCCGTCGACCTGCACCGCGATGCGGCCGCGCAGCCGGTTCAGCACCAGCGTCTGCTGCGTTTCGGCCAGGCCCAGCTCCCACGGCGTGCCGGCGTGCTTGATCGACGACACGGGTGAAGCGCCCGTGCCGCCATCGTGGCCGGCGATGGTCACGTGGTCGGCCTTGGCCTTCGCCACGCCCGCCGCCACCGTGCCGACCCCCACTTCCGACACCAGCTTCACGCTGATCGACGCCTGCGTGTTGGCGTTCTTCAGGTCGTGGATCAGCTGCGCGAGATCTTCGATCGAATAGATGTCGTGGTGCGGCGGCGGCGAAATCAGTCCGACGCCGGGCACCGAGTAGCGCAGTTTCGCGATGTAGCCGCTGACCTTGTGTCCGGGCAGCTGCCCGCCTTCGCCGGGCTTGGCGCCCTGCGCCATCTTGATCTGGATCTGGTCGGCGCTGACCAGGTACTCCGTCGTCACGCCGAAGCGGCCGGACGCGACCTGCTTGATCTTCGAGCGCAGCGAATCGCCCTCCTGCAGCGGCACGTCGCTGGCGATCAGGTCGGCGCCCAGCACGCTCGCCAGCGTATCGCCGGTCCTGATGCCGACGCCGCGCAGTTCCTGCTGGTAGCGCGCCGGGTCTTCGCCGCCTTCGCCGGTGTTGCTCTTGCCGCCGATGCGGTTCATCGCAATCGCGAGCGTCGCGTGCGCTTCGGTGGAAATCGAACCCAGCGACATCGCGCCCGTGGCGAAGCGGCGCACGATGTCCTTCGCGGATTCCACCTCGTCGAGCGCGATCGCCTTCTTCGGATCGAGCCTGAACTCGAACAGGCCGCGCAGCGTCATGTGACGACGGCTCTGGTCGTTGATGATCTGCGCGTACTCCTTGTAGGTCTGGTACGAATTGGCGCGCGTCGAGTGCTGCAGCTTCGCTATCGCGTCCGGCGTCCACATGTGCTCTTCGCCGCGCACGCGCCACTGGTACTCGCCGCCGGCATCGAGCATCGTCGCCAGCACCGGGTCGTCGGAGAACGCTGCCGAGTGCGTGCGCACCGCCTCTTCCATCACCTCGAACAGGCCCACGCCGCCGACGTTGCTCGCCGTGCCGCGGAAGTAGCGCTGCACCAGGTCGCGGTCGAGTCCGACGGCCTCGAAGATCTGCGCGCCGCAATACGACATGTAGGTGCTGATGCCCATCTTGGACATCACCTTGTTCAGGCCCTTGCCGACGGCCTTGATGTAGTTCTTCTGTGCCTTCGCCGCGGACTCGGGATCGGGACCGTGCAGCGCCGCGAGCGTCTCCAGCGCCAGATAAGGGTGCACAGCCTCGGCGCCGTAGCCGGCGAGCAATGCGAAGTGATGCACCTCGCGCGCCGAGCCGGTCTCGACCACGAGACCGGTGGACGTGCGCAGTCCTTCCGCGATCAGGTGCTGGTGCACTGCGCTGGTGGCGAGCAGCGCGGGGATCGCGACGTGCTGCGCGTCGACCGCGCGGTCGGTGACGATCAGGATGTTGAAGCCCGCGCGCACCGCGTCCACCGCCTGCGCGCACAGCGACGCCAGGCGCGCCTCCACGCCCGCCTTGCCCCAGGCCAGCGGATAGCAGATGTCGAGTTCGAAAGTGCGGAACTTGTTCGACGAGTACGTATCGATCGCGCGGATCTTCGCCATGTCGCGGTGATCCAGCACCGGCTGGCTCACCTCCAGGCGCATCGGCGGATTGATGTTGTTGATGTCCAGCAGGTTGGGCTTCGGGCCGACGAAGGACACCAGCGACATCACGAGCTGTTCGCGGATCGGATCGATCGGCGGGTTCGTCACCTGCGCGAACAGCTGCTTGAAGTAGTTGTACAGCGGCTTCGCCCGGTTCGACAGCACGGGCAGCGCACTGTCGTTGCCCATCGAGCCGATCGCCTCTTCGCCGGCGATGGCCATCGGCTCCATCACCACCTTGATGTCTTCCTGCGTGTAGCCGAAGGCCTGCTGCCGGTCGAGCAGCGGCACGTCGAGCTTCGCCGGCGAAACCGGTGCGCCGAGACGTTCGGCGGACAGTTCGTCCAGCCGGATGCGGATGCGCCGGATCCATTCCTTGTACGGCTTGCTGGCGGCGAGCTGCTGCTTCAGTTCGCCGTCGTCGATGATGCGACCCTGTTCGGTGTCGATCAGGAACATCTTGCCGGGCTGCAGCCGCCACTTCTTGGTGATGCGGCTCTCGGGTATCGGCAGCACGCCGACCTCCGACGCCATGACCACCATGTCCTCGTCGGTGATGACGTAACGCGCCGGCCGCAGCCCGTTGCGGTCGAGCGTGGCGCCGATGCGCACGCCGTCGGTGAAGGCGATCGCGGCCGGGCCGTCCCACGGCTCCATCATCGCCGCGTGGTACTCGTAGAAGGCGCGGCGGTTGGCGTCCATCAGTGCGTGCTGTTCCCACGCCTCCGGGATCATCATCATCACCGCGTGCGCCAGCGGATAGCCGCTCATGATCAGCAGCTCGAGCGCATTGTCGAAGCAGGCGGTATCCGACTGGCCCTCGTAGATCAGCGGGAAGAGCTTGCCGAGGTCTTCGCGCAGCACGGGCGACGACATCACGCCTTCGCGCGCACGGATCCAGTTGAAGTTGCCCTTGACCGTATTGATCTCGCCGTTGTGCGCGATCAGCCGGTACGGATGCGCGAGTTCCCACGACGGAAAGGTGTTGGTCGAGAAGCGCTGGTGCACCAGCGCGATGGCCGACACGACGCGCGGATCGCTCAGGTCCACGTAGTAGCGGGCGACCGGGGCGGCCAGCAGGAGACCTTTGTAGACAACGGTACGCGTCGACATCGACGGCACAAAATATTCCTTGCCGTGCTTGAGTTTCAGTGCCTGGATCTTGTGGCTGGCCGTCTTGCGGATCACGTAGAGCTTGCGCTCCAGCACGTCGGGCACCATGACGTCGGGCCCGCGGCCGATGAAGATCTGGCGGATCACCGGCTCGCGCTCGCGCACCAGCGGCGACATCGGCATGTCGCGGTCCACCGGCACGTCGCGCCAGCCCAGCACGACCTGGCCCTCGGCGCGCACCGTGCGTTCCAGTTCCTGCTCGCACGCCAGCCGCGAGGCGTGCTCGCGCGGCAGGAAGATCATGCCGACGCCGTATTCGCCCGGCGGCGGCAACGTGATGCCCTGGCGCGCGAGTTCGTCGCGGTAGAACGCGTCGGGGGTCTGGATCAGGATGCCAGCGCCGTCGCCGCACAATTCATCGGCACCCACCGCGCCGCGATGATCCAGGTTGTGCAGGATCAGCAGCGCCTGCTGGATCAGCGCGTGGCTGGCGCGCCCCTTGATGTTGGCGACGAAGCCGACGCCGCAGGCGTCGTGTTCACTGGATTGCGCATACAGCCCGCCGGCGGCCGCAGCCGCCCGCATGGCATCGAGGTTCGATGTCATCGCCACTCCCGGGGACATTGCGGCGCTTCCTGATGCAGACGCACACCGCGGAAGGACTGTACTGCCGGCCATCGCAGCGCACAACAAGAACAACCGGGGTCTGTCCCCTATTTTTTTTCGCTGTCCACCATTACAATTTATTTGGGGACAGATAAATGGCCGGCGCGAATTGGCGGGCTGGCCAATCCGCAAGGTCAGGCGGCCACGTGCGTCTTGCTGCGCGGCCGGCCCGGCTTGCCCGGCGTAGCGCGCCGCGTGGTCGCGCGCCCGAGGTCCGCGATGAACGCTTGCCCGCCGAGCGCCCATCCGCCCAGCAGGGCGTGCGCGATCTGCTGCGTCTCAGTGCCGGCCGCGGCGTCGGCCAGGTAGCTCCGCCACGCGGCCTGTCGGTCGAACGGCGTGTTGCCGAGTACCCACAAAGATGGCGGATCGTCGAGCCAGCTTTCGACGGCGAGGCCGGCATGGTGGGCGGCACTGGACCAGCGGAAGTGCGCCGCGTCCGCCGCCAGGCCGGCGGCGACCGCGCGGGTCTCGACGAAACGCAGGCAGGGGAGCAGCCACGCGTCCGGCTCCAGCACCGCGGAACGAAAGCGGCCGTCGAACAGCGCGCCGCGGCGGGCGTGCAGGTCGTTGAAACGCCTCACGTAGCGGCGGCCCAGCGACTGCATCGCGCGGCCGACCGTGTTCGCATCGGGCGGCGTCGCCAGCAGGTAGAGCGTGTCGGGCAGCAGCGCATAGCCGTGCAGCAGCAGGCGAGTCTCGTCCATCGTCTGTCGCAGCATCCGCACGAGCTGTTCGCGGTCCGCGTCGCTGCGGAAGATCGATGCGCCCTGCGCTCCGCGCAGCGCCAGCAGGTGCGGCAGGCCGGCGACGCTCAGACGGGGCAGGCGCGCCATGGTCGTGTCGCCCGCCTGTCCACGCAGCGCATGGTGGCCGCGGGTTCAGCTCTCATCGACGGCGTACAAGCGCCGGTGTTCGCGGATCGCGTAGCGATCGGTCATGCCGGCGACGTAGTCGGCGATCGCGCGCGGCTTGTCGCGCGCGGCGCGCGCCTGATGGTCGGACGGCAGCAGGCGCGGTTCGCCGTCGAAGGCCTCATACAGCTCGCGGACGATCCTGCGCGCCTTGGCGCTCATGCGCATTACCTTGTAGTGGCGATACAGCTGGTGATGCAGGAAGTGCTTGAGTGCATCCGCCTCGGCACGCACCGACGCCGAGAACGCGATCAGCGGCCCCGCCTTGCGCACGTCGTCGATGCTCGCCGGCGCCGCCACGGCGATGCGGCGCGTGCTTTCATCGACGAGGTCCACGATCAGCGTGTTGATCATGCGACGCACGGTCTCGTGCACCATGCGGCGCTCGGCGATCGCGGGAAACTGTCCGCGAACCAGCGCCGCGTGGCGCGCGAACAGCGGCACGGTGTCGAGCTGATCGACTTCGAGCAGGCCCGAGCGCAGCCCGTCATCGATGTCGTGGTTGTTGTAGGCAATCTCGTCGGCGAGGTTGGCGATCTGCGCCTCGAGCCCCGGCTGGCGCTTCAGCAGGAAACGCTCGCCGAGTTCGCCGAGCCGGCGCGCATTGGCAGCCGAGCAGTGCTTGAGGATGCCTTCGCGCGTTTCGAAAGTCAGGTTGAGCCCGTCGAAGGCGCCGTAGCGCTCTTCGAGCTCGTCGACCACGCGCAGCGACTGCAGATTGTGCTCGAAGCCGCCGTGCGGCTTCATGCACTCGTTCAGCGCGTCCTGTCCCGAATGACCGAAGGGCGTGTGGCCCAGATCGTGCGCGAGCGTGATCGCCTCGACCAGGT
>JBGAIO010000077.1:0-13397 GCA_044225415.1 Burkholderiaceae bacterium
AGCCGGCGGGCGCACTGCAGCGCCTGGCGGGCCGCACCGAGAGCATGCAGCAGGTGCACGCGATGATCGGCAAGGTCGCGCGCAGCATGGCGCCGGTGCTGGTGAATGGCGAGTCCGGAACCGGCAAGGAACTGGTGGCGCGTGCGGTGCACGAGATGTCGTCGCGCGCCGAGGGCCCGTTCGTTGCGGTGAACTGCGGCGGGATTCCGGAGAACCTGCTGGAGGCCGAGTTCTTCGGTTACCGCAAGGGCGCGTTCACCGGCGCGAACGAGGACCGCGACGGCTTTTTCCAGGCCGCGCAGGGCGGCACGCTGTTCCTCGACGAGATCGGCGACCTGCCATTGGCAATGCAGAGCAAGCTGCTGCGTGTGATCCAGGAGCGTGCCGTGCGGCCGATCGGTGCGGTCGGCGAGACGCCGGTCAACGTGCGCATCGTCAGCGCCACGCACCGCGATCTGGCCGAGGAAGTGCACCGCGGCCGCTTCCGCCAGGACCTGTACTACCGGCTCAACGTCATCTGCATCCGCACGCCGCCGCTGCGCGAGCGGCTGGCCGACCTGCCGCTGATCTGCGAGACGGTGCTGGAGCGCATCGCACGCGATGCCGGCGTCTCGCCGGCGCCGACGCTCGGTGCCGGCGCGCTGCAACTGCTGATGTCCTATGCCTTCCCGGGCAATGTGCGCGAGCTGGAGAACCTGCTGCAGCGCGCGCTGGCGATGTCGGGCGGCGAGGTCATCGAGCGCGAGGATCTGGGCCTGCCCGACGGCGGCGCGCGCGAACCGGTGGCGCCGGCACTCGACGAGGTGACGCGGCCGGCGCCGCTGGCACCGGCGCCGTCGACCGAAGCCGTGGCCGCGGCGGCGCCGCTGCCCGATGACCTGCAGGCCTACCTCGACGAGGTGGAGCGGGACATCCTGGTGCGGGCGCTGGAGCGCTACCGCTACAACCGCACCGCGGCCGGCGCCAGCATGGGCCTGTCGCTGCGCCAGATGCGCTACCGCATGGCCCGGCTGGGCGTGAACACCGGCGACGGCCTTGCCGAGTAGCCCGCGCTGGCGCGACGGTTGGTGGAGCGGGGCGAGGCCCTGCCCGTCGCCGAATTTCGATGCCCGGCCCGACGGCATGCCCATCACGCTGGCGCTGCTGCATTCGATCAGCCTGCCGCCCGGCGAGTACGGCGGCGATGCGATCGAACGGCTGTTCACCAACCGGCTCGACTGGGACGCCCACCCGTACTACGCGGGCATCCGCGGACTGCGCGTCTCGGCACACTTCCTGGTGCGCCGTGACGGCTCGATGCTGCAGTTCGTGTCCTGCGCGCAGCGGGCCTGGCATGCCGGTGCGTCGATGTGGCGCGGACGCGAGAACTGCAATCACTATTCGATCGGCATCGAGCTCGAGGGCCTGGAGGGTTCCACCTTCGAGCCCGCGCAGTATCTGCAGGTAGCCCGGCTGCTGCGCGCGCTGGCGCGGCACTATCCAAGCTTGACCGAAGCGGTGGGTCACGAGGACGTCGCGCCCGGTCGCAAGGCCGATCCGGGCGCGGGGTTCGACTGGCAGCGGCTGCGCGGCTGCCTGCGATCGGCGCGACCGGGCCTGCCGCGGGCGGTGGCCGCGGGTGACTAGGGAAGGTACTTACGCCGCACGCTACCGGTAGTGCCTTGCAGGGCCCCGGGGCCCCAGATATAGTGTGCGCCGTGATAAGCTCTGCGCCCCGATCGGAAGTCCCGCACGTTGTCGCCCGGCATGGGGCCGGCGTGCAGGCGGCGCAAGGCCACGCACCGCAGGCCGCCGTCACGGGCGCCGTGCGGACAGGCGGCTGAGGCCGCTGCCAGGACCGACCCGCGCTGCCGCCGACCGGCTCCGGACCCACCACTCACATCGAGATCGCACCCTCCATGCAAGCCATTACCACGCCCACCGCAGACACTTCCGCGCCGCAGCGCGCGCCCCTCGGCGCCGCACCGGCGAGTTCGGCCTTCGCCGGCTACCAGATCATCCGCCGCAACGGCGCGGTCGTGGTCTTCGAGCCGAGCAAGATCGCCGTGGCGCTGATGAAGGCCTTCCTGGCGGTGCACGGCACGCAGGGCGCGGCCTCGGCCAGCGTGCGCGAGACTGTGGATGCGCTGACCGAGACCGTGGTGCGCGCGCTGCTGCGTTCGCGCCCGGGCGGCGGCACCTTCCACATCGAGGACGTGCAGGACAGCGTCGAACTCGGTCTGATGCGCGGTGGACACCACGAGGTCGCGCGTGCCTACGTGTTGTATCGCGAGCGCCGCGCGCAGGAGCGTGCCCGACAGCCGGCGGCGCCGCTGGTGCGGGCGGCCGAGCTGCACGTGATCGACCGCGGCCAGCGAGTGCCGCTGGACATGGCGGCGTTGCAGGCGCTGGTCGAATCGGCCTGCGCCGGCCTCGGTGCTGACGTGCAGGCCGAGCCGATCCTGGCCGAGACGCGCCGCAACCTGTACGACGGCGTGCCCATCGACGAGGTCTACAAGGCCTCGATCCTGGCGGCGCGCACGCTGATCGAGAAGGACCCGGCCTATTCGCGCGCCACCGCGCTGCTGCTGCTGCACACCATTCGCCGCGAGATCCTGGGCGGCGAGGTGACGCAGGCGCAGATGGGCGAGCGCTATGCCGAATACTTTCCGCAGTTCATCAAGAAGGGCGTGCAGGCCGAACTGCTGGACGACAAGCTGCTGCAGTTCGACATGGCCCGGCTGGGCGCGGCGCTGAAGCCCGAGCGCGATCTGCAGTTCGACTACCTCGGCCTGCAGACGCTGTACGACCGCTACTTCCTGCACGTGGACGAAGTCCGCATCGAGATGCCGCAGGCCTTCTTCATGCGCGTGGCCATGGGCCTGGCGCTGAACGAGATCGACCGCGAGGCTCGCGCCATCGAGTTCTACGACGTACTGTCGAGCTTCGACTTCATGTCCAGCACGCCGACGCTGTTCAATGCCGGCACGCAGCGCAGCCAGCTGTCCAGCTGCTACCTGACGACCGTGGCCGACGACCTGGACGGCATCTACGAGGCGCTGAAGGAAACGCGCTGTTCAGCAAGTTCGCCGGTGGCCTGGGCAACGACTGGACCAACGTGCGCGCTCTGCTCTACATCATGGGCACCAACGGCAGAGCGTGGGCGCGGTGCCCTTCCCGAAGGTGGTCACCGACACGGCGGTGGCCGTCAACCAGGGCGGCAAGCGCAAGGGCGCGGTCTGCGCCTACCTGGAGAGCTGGCACCTGGACATCGAGGAGTTCCTCGAGCTGCGCAAGAACACCGGCGACGACCGGCGGCGCACGCACGACATGAACACCGCCAACTGGATCCTCGACCCGTTCATGAAGCGGGTGATCGAAGGCGGCGACCGACGCTGTTCAGCCTCAGCACCTGCCCCGGATCTGCACGACAAGTTCGGCAAGGATTTCGAGGCCGCCTACACCGCCTACGAAGCCAAGGTCGACCGCGGCGAGATCAAGCTCTACAAGCGCATGCCGGCTAAGGACCCGTGGCGCAAGATGCTGTCGATGCTGTTCGAGACCGGGCATCCGTGGATCACCTTCAAGGACGCCTGCAACCTGCGCTCGCCGCAACAGCATGCACGATCCACAGCTCCAACCTGTGTACCGAGATCACGCTGAACACCTCGGGCAGCGAGATCGCGGTGTGCAACCTGGGCTCGGTGAACCTGCCCGCGCACATGAAGGCGGATGGCGCCGGCGGCTTCACGCTGGATCACGCCAAGCTCGAGCGCACCATCGCCACGGCGATGCGCATGCTCGACAACGTCATCGACATCAACTATTACGCCGTGCCGAAGGCGCGTGACAGCAACCTGAGGCACCGACCGGTGGGCCTGGGCATCATGGGCTTCCAGGATCGCCTGCACCAGATGCGCACGCCGTACGCGTCCGACGCCGCGGTGGAATTCGCCGACCGCAGCATGGAGGCGGTCTGCTATCACGCCTACCGGGCCTCGCACCGAACTGTCCGAGGAGCGCGGCCGCTATTCGTCGTTTGCCGGCTCGCTGTGGGACCGCGGCATCCTGCCGCAGGATTCGCTGCAGATCCTGCGCGACGCCCGCGGAGGCTACGTGGAGGTCGACATGTCCTCCTCCATGGACTGGGACGCGCTGCGCGCCCGCATCCAGCAGCACGGCATGCGCAATTCCAACTGCGTGGCGATCGCACCGACCGCGACCATCTCCAACATCATCGGCGTGGACGCGTGCATCGAGCCGACCTTCCAGAACCTGTTCGTCAAGTCCAACCTGTCGGGCGAGTTCACGGTCGCCAACGAGCATCTGGTGCGCGACCTGAAGGCGCTCGGCCTGTGGGACGAGGTCATGGTCTCCGACCTGAAGTACTTCGACGGTTCGCTGGCGAAGATCGACCGCGTACCCGCCGAGGTGCGTGACCTGTACGCCACTGCCTTCGAGATCGAGCCGAAGTGGCTGATCGAATGCGCGGCCCGCCGGCAGAAGTGGATCGACCAGGCGCAGTCCCTCAATATCTACATGGCGGGCGCGTCGGGCAAGAAGCTCGACGAGACCTACCGGCTCGCGTGGCTGCGCGGACTGAAAACCACCTACTACCTGCGCACCATCGGTGCGACGCACACGCGGAGAAATCCACGACGACGCGCACCGGGCAACTGAACGCGGTGTCGGCCGACGCGGCCAGCATGAGCGCGGCGATGCCCGAACCCGAAGGCAAGGTCTGCATGCTGAAGCCGGGCGACGCCGGTTTCGCCGAGTGCGAAGCCTGCCAGTAACGAACGAGCAGAACGGAGAACATCAGCATGCTGGCCTGGGAAGATTCAGCTCCCTCCGCTTACCCCTCGGCACCCGCGGCGCCCGCGGACTGCCACGCAACACGGTACCGGCCGGTGCGAGCGAGGTGGCCGAGATGACCGCCTCGACGCCCGACCGCCGGCGCGTCAACGTCGCCGACAAGCGCATCATCAACGGCGCCACCGACGTCAACCAGCTCGTCCCCTTCAAGTACAAGTGGGCCTGGGAGAAGTACCTCTCGTCCTGCGCCAACCACTGGATGCCGCAGGAAGTGAACATGTCGCGCGACATCGCGCTGTGGAAGGACCCGAACGGGCTGACCGAGGACGAGCGCCGCATCGTCAGCCGCAACCTGGGCTTCTTCGTCACCGCCATTCGCTGGCCGCCAACAACATCGTGCTGGGCACGTACCGGCACATCACCGCCCCGAATGCCGGCAGTTCCTGCTGCGCCAGGCCTTCGAGGAGGCGATCCACACCCACGCCTACCAGTACATCGTCGAGTCCCTCGGCCTGGACGAGGGCGAGATCTTCAACGCGTACCACGAGATCGATTCGATCCGCGCCAAGGACGAGTTCCTGATCCCGTTCATCGACACGCTGACCAACCCGCACTTCTCCACCGGCACGCAGGAGACCGACCAGGCGCTGCTGAAGAGCCTGATCGTGTTCGCCTGCCCATGGAAAGATCTGTTCTTCTACGTCGGCTTTGCGCAGATCCTGGCGCTGGGCCGGCAGAACAAGATGACCGGCGCGGCCGAGCAGTACCAGTACATCCTGCGCGACGAGTCGATGCACTGCAACTTCGGCATCGACCTGATCAACCAGATCAAGCTCGAGAACCCCGGTCTGTGGACGCCGCAGTTCCGCGAGGAGATCCGCGGGCTGTTCCGCAAGGCCGTCGACCTGGAGTACGCCTACGCCGAGGACACGATGCCGCGCGGCGTGCTGGGCCTGAACGCGCCGATGTTCAAGGGCTACCTGCGCTACATCGCCAACCGCCGCGCCCAGCAGATCGGCATCGAAGCGATGTTCCCGAA
This sequence comes from Burkholderiaceae bacterium, assembly GCA_044225415.1. GTDB lineage: Bacteria > Pseudomonadota > Gammaproteobacteria > Burkholderiales > Burkholderiaceae_F > JALORV01. The sequence goes on from JBGAIO010000077.1 coordinate 5,834, forward strand.
CGAGGAGAACCCGTTCCCGTGGATGAGCGAGATGATCGACCTGAAGAAGGAACGCAACTTCTTCGAGACGCGCGTCATCGAGTATCAGTCGGGCGGTGCGTTGAGCTGGGACTGAAGATGATTCGATCTCGCTCGATGCTGTGTTCGCCCCGCGCGCTTCGCGTGATGCATCGTTCATCCGATGCGACGATGCACTGAACATCGATGCGCGCGATGAGCATGCAGTCGAACGAAAAAACAGTGGGTCAAATCACACACAATTCGTTCCGCGTGCATGAAAATGCTTGCGATGAATTTTCATTGCGAGTAAAAAGCGAACCGTTCATTGGTAGCGTGATCGATGTCGGTGTCGTCGAAGAGAACAGAGAGTTCATCGAACACTTCGAATTCATCAGGCGTCGATCCCATACTGAATTGACCTCAGACAGTCACAGTCGACCAGCAAGCGCAGAGGACACCGCTCCAAAGCAACACGGGACCCCAGTCTCCCGGGGAATCGTTCCCTCTCGGAAATCCCCCGCTGCATCGACTGTCAAAGCTTCGAAACGATTCTTCGCCAGGCCTTCAGCGCCTGCCACTCCTCTTCGGAACGCCGGCCCCGTGTCAAACGCGCCGGCGTTTTCTTTGCGCGCGGGTTCCGTGAGCCTTCCGGCCGCGCGCCGTCCCGGATTCATCAGCGTCAGCGGTCAGTGCGCTGCCCGTTCCGCGCACAGCTCGGATATGCGGATCAAACGCATTTCTGGGGGTGTCGCGGCGACAGAGCATCTGCGTGCGCCGATGAATAGCCCGACTGGCGGCTTTGCCGCGCAGCGGGTTTCCCTGACTGTTGACTCCAAAGGAGATACACCATGGCAATGAAGAAGGCTGCGAAGAAGGCGGTCAAGAAGGCGAAGGTCAAGAAGGCCGTCAAGAAGGCCGTGAAGAAGGCCAAGGTCAAGAAGGCCGTCAAGAAGGTCGCCAAGAAGGCCAAGGTCAAGAAGGCCGCCAAGAAGGTCGCCAAGAAGGCCTGACAGTCATCGCGTCATGCATGACAGGCACCGGCTGCCCTCGGGCAGCCGGTGTGCTTGTACCGGCCGCGATCGCTGCACCTGTGGTCGGCAGTGGCCTGCCATGCATCTCTTCCTAGTATCAGGAGGCTGAAATGGCAATGAAGAAAGCTGCCAAGAAGCGGACGAAGACTGCTGCCAAGGCCAAGAAGGCGGTGAAGAAGGCCAAGGTCAAGAAGGCTGCGAAGAAGGTCGTTCGCAAGGCCAAGGCAAAGAAGGCCGTCAAGAAGGCTGTTCGCAAGGTCAAGGCGAAAAAGGCCGTCAAGAAAGTCGTCCGCAAGGCGAAGGTCAAAAAGGCGGTCAAGAAGGCGAAGGCGAAAAAGGCCGTCAAGAAGGCTGTCACTAAGGCCAAGGTCAAGAAGGCCGTGAAAAAGGCCGTGACCACGGCGAAGACCACCGTCGTCAAGGCCGCGCAGGCCGTGAAGGCTGCGGTCACGCCGAAGCCTGCGGCTCCGGCACCGGCGCCTGCGCCGGCCGCCACGACCGCAACGCCGGGTGCGAAGACTGCGCTGAATCCGGCGGCTGCATGGCCGTTCCCGACGGGAAGCCGTCCGTAAACGGGCTTGCAGCAAAGCGAACGGGCGCAGCGATGCGCCCGTTTTTTTTTGGCCACCCGCGTTCCGGACGGGCGTGCCTGCGCCGCTACAATCGCGCCTCCGTCAGCACGGCCCGGCGCTGAACATAGTGCGCAGTGCGCGTGCCGCGCACCGACGGTTCTCCTTCCACTCTCACGATCCGACCATGCTGCTGGCCGACATCGCTTTGCTGCTGCTGGACATCCTCGGTTCGCTGATCGTCGGCCTGCTGCTGCTGCGTGCCTGGGTCGCGGCGATCGGCATGCCGCCGCGCAATCCGCTGGCGCACTTCGCCCGGGCGCTGACCGACTGGATCGTGCGGCCGATAGCGAAGCTGGTACCCACGCGCGGACGCATCGAATGGGCCACGCTGCTGTCCGCACTGCTGGTGACGATCGTCGTCGTCGCCGCGCGCACCGCGATCGGCGGGCTGCCGCTGGCCTGGGACTTCGTGCTGGTGGCCGCGATGCGCCGGCTGATCGACTGGGCACTGACGCTGGTGATCTGGGTGACGCTGATCCACGTGATCATCAGCTGGGTGAACCCGCTCGCGCCCGTGGCACCGGCGCTCGCCGCGCTGCTGCGTCCGCTGCTGCAGCCGATCCAGCGCATCCTGCCCAACCTCGGCGGCATCGATCTGTCGCCGATGGTGCTGCTGATCGGCGTCTACATCGTGCAGATGGTGGTCGCGCGCGCCTTCATCTAGGAGCCTTCGCGCTGCGCGCTGCGGCGCCGCTTGCTCGAGGCGGCTCTGCGCTGTGCCGAATCGCCGGGACCGCGCCTCCCGGATCGGACTTCACCACGGCCGGTAGCCGAAGGCTTCGCTGAAGCGGTCGGCGATCGCGCCGCGATCGCCGACGTAGTTCTGCGCGCCACCGGTCTCGATCTTCATCGCGCCCATCACCGCGGCCAGCCGGCCGGTGGTTTCCCAGTCGAGCCCGGTGCCGATCCCGTAGAGCAGGCCGCCGCGATACGCGTCGCCGCAGCCGATCGGATCGACGATGCGGCGTGCCGGCGCGACCGGCACGTGCAGCACGCCGCCATCGACGTAGATGTCCGAGCCGTCGCCGCCGCGCGTGACGACCAGCGCCTTCACGCGTTTGGCCAGTTCGGGCAGCGACTGCCGGTGCGTTCGACGACAACGCGTGCTTCATAGTCGTTGAGTCACGTACGCAGCCCGCGCGATGAACCACAGCAGTTCCTCGCCGTTGAACAGCGGCATCGCCTGCCCGAGATCGAAGACGAAGGGGATGCCGAGATCGGCGAACTGCTGCGCGTGCTGCTGCATGCCGTCGCGACCGTCGGGCGCGATGATGCCCAGCTCGATGCCGGCATCGGCCGGCACGGCATTCAGGTGCGAGCGTGACATCGCGCCCGGATGGAAAGCAGTGAGCTGGTTGTCGGCCAGGTCGGTGGTGATGAAGGCCTGCGCGGTGAAGTTGCCGGGGACGCGGCTCACGTAGCGGCGGTCGATCCCCAGTGCATCGAGCCGCTCGAAGTAGGGTGCCGCATCGTCGCCGACGGTGGCCATCGGCAGCGGGTCGCCGCCCAGGCAGCGCAGGCTGTAGGCGATGTTGCCCGCGCAGCCGCCGAACTCGCGCTTCATCTCCGGTACGAGGAACGATACGTTCAGGATATGCACCTGGTCGGGCAGGATGTGGTCGGCGAACTTGCCGTGGAACACCATGACCGTGTCGTAGGCGATCGAACCGCAGATGAGCGTGCGCATGAGTCGGCTGCGTTGAGTGACGGAAGTCGGGGGAGCGGAAGGCACTGCGGGCAGGGCTGCCGCGCGGCCTCTATATATAGAAGGGGTAGACGAGGAATCCCGCCGGTCGCAGGCCGCGCGCCTCGAACAGCACGCGGATGGTGAGGTCGCCGCCGGCCGCCAGGCCTTCCTCGATGCGGCTGCTGGGTTCGCCGGCCGCCGCCAGATAGTCGACCGGCGAGAACACCTTCCGCGCCAGCGCGCGATTCTGTGTATCGCTGAGCGTGACCTCGAGCGCGGGCAGTGCCTGCGCGAACGCTGCGCGGTTGCGGATGACCGCAGTCAGCTCGAGCACGTCGGTGCCGGCCACCGCCTGCAGTTCGCTGGCGATGACCGCGAGCTGGTCGGGCCGTGTCGGCAGTCCGAGCGTGCAACCCATTGCGTCGCACACCTTCGTCATCAACGGGCGGGCCTGCGGCCAGCGCGTCGTGAGCTCCGAGCGGAACACGATCGCCGTCTGCGCCAGCGCGAGCAGCAGCAGCAGCAGCGAGCCGCCGCTGAACACGATCGAGAAGCCGTGGCGCCGGCGCGGCGCGGACGCCCGGATGAACGCCGGCTCCTCGTCGGTGGACGGTTGCTCCACCGGTACGTCGGGCAGCGGCGGCATTTCGATCACTTCGATGCCGGCCAGCATCGGATCGCCTTCGGTGGTCGGTGCGCCCGCGGCGAGCAGCGTCGGCACGCCGAGCTGCGGCTGCCCAGGCTCCGCATCCTCCGCGGTGCGCCGCTCCCCATACGCGGGCATCACCTGCGAGACCGTGGCCACGGGCGCAGCGCCGGGTGCGATGCGCAGCGTCGTGGCCGGACCGAGCGCCTTGCGCTGCGCATCGTTCGCATCGCGGCTGCGGCGTTCGGCAGGCGTGCGTGACTCGGTGCGACGCGTGCGGTGAGGCGACGCGCGCACGGCCTCGTGTGCAGGCGGGTTGACCGCTGCCGCGTCAGGCGCGGGCGGCGGCGCCGCCGGAGATGGCTCGACGGCGCGTGCGGTCACCGGGGGCTCTGCCGTTGCTTCGCGTGTCGGTCGCGGCCACGGGCGGCGGAACCGGTGCCGGCTCTGCCGCAGCCGCGGGTGCAGGCATCGCCGGCGCCGCCGATTCCGCCGGCGCGGCCGATGTGCGTGCCGGCGCGGCGACGCTCCTGACTTCGCTCTCCGCGACGGGCGCTGCCGCTTCGGCCGCTCGGCCGCCCGGCAGCGTTCCGTCCTCGACGTACGCCAGGCTGCCGATCGCATCGAACACGGTACGGCACTGCCCGCAGCGCACGAGGCCGCCCCGCAGCTTCAACTGGTCGGCGACGACGCGGAACATCGCACCGCATTGCGGGCAACGGGTGGCGAGGGCCATGTCAGCGGCTGCGCATCAGCGGTGCCATCGATCGCCGTGCCTTCGATCGCCCTGATTCACGCAGCGCGTGCGCCCGCGAGGCAGCACCAGCCATCCGCGCTGCGCCATACCGCCAACGCAACGCCGGCATCGGCAGCGCGATAGATATCGATCAGCTCATCGGCCTGCCGCTGCAGGATGCCGGACAGCACCAGTGCGCCGCCCGCTGCGACGCGCGCGAGCAGCGCGGGTGCCAGCAGCTTCAGCGGATTCGACAGGATGTTGGCGACCACGATGTCGTAGGCGGTGTCGTAGGACGGGCGCAGCAGCGCGTCCGGGGCAGTGTAGCTCGCGGTCACGCCGTTGCTGACCGAGTTCGCGTGCGCCGCTGCGAGCGCCTGCGGGTCGACGTCGACGCCGACGATGCGTCCCGCGCCGAGCCTGCCGGCGGCGATGGCGAGGATGCCCGAGCCGCAGCCGTAGTCGAGCACGCTGGCCCCGGCGCGCAGGTTGGCATCGAGCCACGCCAGGCACAGCTGCGTCGTCGGATGCGTGCCGGTGCCGAAGGCCACGCCTGGATCGAGCCTGACATTGATCGCGCGCGGGTCGGGCGCGTCGTGCCAGCTCGGCACGATCCACAGCCGCTCGCTGATGCGCGTCGGCGTGAACTGCGACTGCGTCGTGCGCACCCAGTCGGCGTCGGCCACGATCGTGCAGCTTTCGAGCGCGGGCGGCGGCTCATCGAGGGCATGGCCCGCAGCGCGCAGCAGCTCGGCAGCAACCTGCGCATCGCCGTCGAGCAGCACGCGCAGCCGGCTGCGTCGCCAGGCCTGCCGTTGCGGCTCGTGGCCAGGCTCGCCGAAGAGGGCGGATTCGTTCGCGGAATCGGCGTCGGCGTCTTCCACGCTCACGGACAGCGCGCCCGCGGCGAGCAGCGCGTCGGCCAGCGCCTCGGCGCTGTCTTCGTCGGTGAGCAGCGTGGCTTCGTGCAGCACGGCGGTGAGTAGAGTGAGCCTACGGGCGCTGCCCTGCGGCGCAGCGTACCGGAGCGGCCGTGGGCTGCACTATGCCGCCTGGCGCGCGGCGATGCGCTGCTCCAGGTAGTGGATGCTGGTGCCGCCCTGCACGAACTTCTCGTCGATCAGCAGCTCGCGGTGCAGCGGGATGTTGGTGGAGATGCCTTCGACCACCATCTCCGACAGGGCGATGCGCATGCGCGCCAGCGCCTGCTCGCGCGTGTCGCCGTAGCAGATCACCTTGCCGATCATCGAGTCGTAGTTCGGCGGCACGAAGTAGCCGCTGTAGGCGTGCGAGTCGACGCGCACGCCCGGTCCGCCGGGCGGATGCCAGCCGGTGATGCGCCCCGGCGACGGCGTGAACTTGAACGGGTCCTCGGCGTTGATGCGGCATTCGATCGCGTGGCCTTTCGGCACGATGTCGCGCTGGCGCATGCGCAGCTTCTCGCCGGCGGCGATGCGGATCTGCTCCTGCACGATGTCGATGCCGGTGACCATTTCGGTGACGGGATGCTCGACCTGTACCCGCGTATTCATCTCGATGAAATAGAACTCGTTGTCCTGGTACAGGAACTCGAAGGTGCCGGCGCCGCGATAGCCGATCTTCCTGCAGGCTTCGACGCAGCGGTCGCCGATCTTCTCGATCAGCCGGCGCGCGATCCCCGGCGCGGGCGCCTCTTCGATGATCTTCTGGTGCCGCCGCTGCATCGAGCAGTCGCGCTCGCCGAGCCACACGGCATTGCGATGCTGGTCGGCCAGGATCTGGATCTCGATGTGACGCGGCGTCTCGAGGTACTTCTCCATGTACACGGCCGGATTGCCGAAGGCGGCCTGCGCCTCCTGCCGCGTCATCGTCACCGCGTTGAGCAGCGCCGCCTCGGTGTGCACGACGCGCATGCCGCGGCCGCCGCCGCCGCCGGCGGCCTTGATGATCACGGGATAGCGCACCGTGCGTGCGATCTTCACGACTTCGCGCGCATCGTCGGGCAGCGCGCCCGGAGAACCCGGCACCGTCGGCACCGCCGCCGCGGTCATCGCCTGCTTGGCGGCGACCTTGTCGCCCATCTGGCGGATCGAGTCGGGCCGCGGCCCGATGAACACGAAGCCGCTCTTTTCCACGCGCTCGGCGAAGTCGGCGTTCTCCGACAGGAAGCCGTAGCCCGGATGGATCGCCTCGGCGTCCGTGACCTCGGCGGCACTGATGATCGCGGGGATGTTGAGGTAGCTCTCGCGCGACGGCGGCGGGCCGATGCACACCGATTCATCGGCGAGCTTCACGTACTTCGCATCGGTGTCGGCCTCGGAGTGCACGACCACCGTGCGGATGCCCATCTCGCGGCAGGCGCGCTGGATGCGCAGCGCAATCTCTCCGCGGTTGGCGATCAGGATCTTCTTGAACATGGTTCAGCGGGGCAGCGCGGTCATGACGGACCTGGCGCGCGCGTTCACTCGGCGTTCATTCCGCGTCTACTCGATGACGAACAGCGGCTGGCCGTATTCGACGGGCTGCCCGTTCTCGACGAGGATGCGGGTGATCGTGCCGCCGACCTCGGCCTCGATCTCGTTGAGCAGCTTCATCGCCTCGATGATGCACAGCGTGTCGCCCGGCTTCACCGCCGCGCCCTGGTCGACAAAGGCGGCCGCGCCGGGGCTCGGCGAACGATAGAAGGTGCCGACCATCGGCGACTTGACCACGTGCCCGCGTTGTTCCGGTGCCGCGGGCACGGCTGCCGGCACGACCGGCGCGACGGCAGCAGCAGGCATCGCGACGACCGTGGGGGCCGGTGCGACGGCGGCGGGCGCGGCGGTCGCCGTCTTGACGATACGCACCTTGTCC
>JBGAIO010000078.1:0-13576 GCA_044225415.1 Burkholderiaceae bacterium
CCGGAGATGGTCAGCGTGCCGTTCGAATCGATGGCATCGTTGGTGCTGCTCACCGCGTAGACGCGGCCACCGGCGATGACGATGGCCTTGCCGGCGTTGATCGCGTCGTCGGTGGTGGTCACGTTGATCCGACGGGCCGCCAGCCGCCGGGGAATGCCGGTCGGCGGTTGCGGGACTCGCCGGGAGAGAAAGCGAGCGGGGGAAAGAGGTGGGCCGAGGCCGCGGCCCGCCGGCTTCAGAAAGCGATGGTCGTGCGCAGTCCGATGACCCACGCGTTACCGATGCGCTGTCCCGGATTGTTCTCGTCGGGCACGCCACCCTGCGGCCGCGCGATGTACTGCACGTTGGGCTGCAACGTCCACCACGGCGCGAGCTGCGCGACGTAATTCAACTGGTACACCACTTCCTCGCTGCGGATCGGGTAGGGCGGCCCGTCGTTCGCCAGGATCGCGCGGTCGAGGTCGGCCACGTCGTCGCTGATGTGCGCATAGGCGATGCCGATTGTCAGCGTGTCTTCGCCGCGGCTGGGTATCAGGCCCTTGATGCCGACGCCGCCGTCGAAGTACCAGGACACGAGGTTGCGGTTGTTCGGCGTGAAGCCGCCGCGCACGAACACGTTGGCGCTCGCATCTTCGCCGCGCCAGATCATCTGGTCGATGACGCCGTAGACGCCGTAGTTGCCGCTGTGGTTCAGCGGCGCCACTGCGTCGGGGCTGGCCAGCGAGACCACCTGTCCGGCGGCGTCGAGGCCGTACTGCACGTCGGCGAAGCTGGCCGTGTGGTACCACGCGCCGATCTTGTACGCGCCGGGCAGGCCCTTGGCGTCCTCGCCCTGGTTGATCAGGTACTGGAACTCGCCGATCCAGAACGTACCGCCGCTCATGCTGAATTCCAGGCCGTGGCGGTTGCACTCCTGCGGATCGGCGTCCGGATCGTTGGTGTAGCAGTCCTTGCCCGCCGGGTCGCCGGCGAACGCCGCCACCAGCAGCGCCATGTCGCTGCTCGGCGTCCACTTGAAGCGCACACCCGGCGTGGCCAGTGGGTAGGCCGGGCCGCCGCTGGGCAGGTTGGCCGACATGATGTCGGCCCAACCGAAGGTGCCGTTGATCAGCCCGGCGGCCGTCTCGCTGGTCAGGAACTCGTCGTCACCGGCCAGTTGACCGATGCGCACGGAACCCCACTCGCCGAACTGCTGCTCGACCCACGCCGTGAACAGCCGCGTGGTGCGCAGCGCGTCGATGTTGCTCGGGTCGGAGAGGCTGCCGACGTAGTCCGCGGCGTTGCCATTGTTGGAATTGTGGATGTTGAAGACGCTGACATGGGCCGTCGCACCTTCCCACTTTAGAAGCTTGACAAAGTCGAAGTCCAGCGCCAGCTCGATGCGGCCCTCGTAGGTCGTACCGGTCTTCAGTCCGCCGTCGGCGATGCGCATGCCTTCGCCGATGTACACCAGCCCGATCTCGAAGCCGGTGTCGTCCAGCGTGGGACGCGCTCCGCCCCAGTCGCCGGTCAGGGTGTCACGTTCCCAAAGGCCTTTTTCCGCTTCTTCGGCCTGCGCGGAACTCAAGGGCGCCATGCACAGCATGACGGCCAGCGCCATGCCGCTCAGCGGCTGCCGCAGCCTCTTGCGAATGATCTTCTTCATTGCCCTTCCTGGTTGCAAATGCAATTGCGAATCACTGGCAATGAGTATCAGGAATCATTCTCATTCAATGTTGATGCAGATCGATGTTGCGCGATTCATGCGCAACTTGGTGGCGCACTGCTGCCTGTTAACAACAGGCAGAAAGTGGTACGTGCAATCGGGTCAGGCGCCGGCGCTGACGGCTTCGATCACCGAGCGCGCGTAGTCGATATCGACCGGGCGAATGCTGCCTGCGTCCGGCAGGTAGACCTCGAGGCCGACGTACAGAAAGCGTGGATTGCGCCACACCTCGGTTGGAATGACCGTCTGTGCGGTCTCTATGCGCGACCCGTTCGCGTCCTGCGGCTGCAGTGCGAACAGGCGCGGAGAAGCCGGATCCAGCGGCGGTGCGCGCGACAGCCGCTGGGCGAGCACGTCGACATCCCGGCTGTAGAGGTCTGCGCAGGGCGCCTGCGGATCGAGTCCCGTGTGCAGATCGACCATCAGGTGATGCCACGGCTGCACGTGCGGCAGCAACTGCAGGTAGAGCGCGCGATGCAGCGTGTCGTAGCGGAAGCGCTCGTCCTGGCGAGGGCGCCGGCCGGAGAGTCCCTCGTCGATCTTCAGGATGTCGTAGCGGCGAGCGTCGAGCCGGGAGGCGACCGCCGCGCCGAAGGATAGTTCTTCCCGGTGGATGCCGACGACCAGCAGCACTGGCGCGGCCGACATGGTCAGCTGCCTTCGCGGCGGCAGCGCGGATCGCTGCAGCGGTGCACCTCGACGGTGACGTGGTCCAGGCCCGGTACGCGTGCCAGCAGCGCGCGATACTCCTGCACCGGCCGCGGCGAGTGGCTGACCAGCGACACGATGCACGCGAGGCTGTCGGGTCCGACGCGCCACAGGTGCAGGTCGGCGACGTCGTGATCGGGCAGCGAGGCGATCGCGCGCTGCACGTCTGCGGTTGCGCGTGGCGATGGCTGCGCGTCGAGGAGTACGGAGGAGCTGTCGCGCAGCAGGCCCCACGCCCAGCGGCCGACGACGATGGCACCGACAATGCCCATCAGCGGATCGAGGAACGCCAGGCCCCACAGCATGCCGCCCGCCAGCGCCGCGATGGCGAGTACGGAAGTGAAGGCATCGGCAATCACGTGCACGTAGGCGGCGCGCAGATTGTGGTCTGAGTGCACGTCGTTGTGTGCGTGCGGGTCGGTGGCGTGAACGGCGTGCGCGTGCTGGCCGTGGTGGCGCTCATGCGGATGCTCATGGTCGTGATGATCGTCGTCGTGGTCATCGTCGTCGGTGTCATCGTCGTGAGCATGGCCGTGGCCATGATGGTGGTGCGCATGCGGATCGCCGCGCAGCAGCCACGCGCTCGCCAGGTTCACCGCCAGGCCCAGCGCGGCGATGGCCATCGCTTCACCGTACTGGATCTGCACCGGCTGGTGCAGCCGCTGCAGGCTTTCCCATGCCATCCACAGCGCCACCAGGCCAAGCAGCAGTGCGCTGGAATAGCCGGCCAGCGCGCTGACCTTGCCGGTGCCGAAGGAGAAGCGCGCATCCTGCGCGTGCGTGCGCGCGAAGCGGTACGCGAAGGCCGCCAGCCCGATCGCGCCGACGTGGCTGGCCATGTGCCAGCCGTCGGCGAGCAGCGCCATCGAGCCCGTCATCCAGCCGACGGTCAGCTCGACCACCATCGTCACGAAAGTCAGCGCAACCACCCAGCGCGTACGGCGTTCGGCGCCCCTCGAACCGGAGACGCCGAAGTCGTGCGTGTGCTGCCAGACGGTGAGGTCGTGCGTAGCCATCGTTCAGCCTTGCTTCAGTTTGTCGGCGCCACCCACTCGTACATCTCGAGCGATGCCGGGTCGCACTTGCAGCAGCCGCCGGCGCAGCTCGGGCCTGCGAGCTTGCGCACGCGGCCCTTGCGTTCCAGCGTGCCGAGCATCGCGCGCAGCGCGTCGGGCGTGGCATCGAGGCCGACCGCGAGGTCGGCCACGCTGGCCCGGCGCTTGTCCTTCAGATAGTCGCTGACCTGGCTCAGGATCATTCTGCACCTCCGGCGGCGCTCGCCGCAGGGCCCATGGCGACGTCGTCGGCGCGCCGGCCCATCCAGCGCATCGTGGCGAACCACGCCGCGAACGCGACCAGCACTGCCGCGATCCATGCCGCCGCCGTCGACGGATGGGCGTCCCAGCGCGCCGCCTGGTAGAACAGCGTGGCGAGGCCGTAGCCCAGGCCCGTCGTCCAGGCGCCGACGAACAGCGTCCAGCGCAGGCCGGACTCCTGATACACGGCGGCGATCGCCGCGGCGCAGGGCATGTACAGCAGGATGAACAGCAGGTATGCGAAGGCGCCGGCGGTGCCGTCGAAGCGCGATGCCATCGCGCCGAAAGTACCGCTGTGGACCTTCTGTTCCTCGGGCCACATGCGTGCTGATGTCCACCTTGGCGATATGCAACGGATCCGCCCAGCTGCCCAGCGCATCGGCAGGTTGGTCGGGATCGTGGCGAAGGCCTCCGCGACGGCATTGCCGAGATTGAAGGGCTCTTCTTCTTCCTTGGCGGCACCGGCCTCCTGCGCGTCCTGCTCGGCCAGCGCGGTGTAGGTGGCGTCGAGCGTGCCGACGACGGCCTCCTTGGCCAGCACACCGGTGAAGATGCCGACCGCGGCCGGCCAGTTCTCCTCGGTCAGGCCCATCGGACCGAAGGCCGGCGCGATGGTGCGGCCCACCTCGGCCAGCACCGACTTGTCCGTGTCCTCGTTGCCGAAGCTGCCGTCGGTGCCGATGGCGTTCAGCACGTTCAGCACCAGCACCATCGGCACGATGACGCGGCCGGCGCGGATGACGAAGGCCTTCAGGCGGTCCCACGTGTGCAGCAGCACGCCCTGACCGTCGGCGTGATACGGCGGCAGTTCCATGATGAACGGCGTCGCCTCGCCGCGCAGCACCGAGTTCTTCAGCATCAGCCCTGTGAGTACCGCCACCGCGATGCCGATCAGGTACAGGCCGAACACGACGTTCTGCCCGCCCTGCGGGAAGAAGGCCGCGGCGAACAGCACGAACACCGGCAGCCGCGCACCGCACGACATGAACGGCGCCATCACGATGGTCATCAGCTTGTCGCGCGATGTTCCAGCGTGCGGGTGGCCATGATTGCCGGCACGTTGCAGCCGAAGCCCACGATCAGCGGCACGAAAGACTTGCCGGGCAGACCCACCCAGCGCATGAAGCGGTCCATGACGAAGGCCGCACGCGCCATGTAGCCCGAATCTTCCAGCACGACAGGAACAGGAACAGGAAGCCGATGATCGGGATGAAGGTCGCCACCGTCTGCAGGCCGCCGCCGATGCCCTTGGCGAGCAGCACCGTCAGCCACTCGGGCGCGCCCAGCGCCGTCAGGCCGGCCGCGCCGCCGTCGACGAGCAGCGCGCCCGCGAACTGGTCGAAGAAGTCGATGAATGCGCCGCCGATGTTGATCGTGAACATGAACATCAGGTACATCATCAGCAGGAAGATCGGGATGCCGAGCGCGCGGTTCAGCACCACGCGATCGATGCGGTCCGTCAGGTCGCGCGTGGTGCGGCCCGAGTGGCTGATGGTCTGCTGCGCAGTCGCATTGGCGAAGCCATAGCGCGCATCGGCCACCGCGATGTCAAGGTCTTCGCCGATCTTTGCGCTGGCCTCGGCGGCGCGCGCCGCCAACGTCGCACCGACCGTGCTGCGCGCGAGATCGTCGCCTTCGAGCAGGCGCACGGCCAGCCAGCGCGGCGCGACATCTTCTGCGCCGCGGCCACCAGTTGCGGCAGCGCCCGCCGTCGATGCAGGCCGCGAGCGTGGGCTCGTAGGTCACGACGGCGGACGAGCGGGGCGCCTCCGCGACTGCCTTGCGGATCGCCGCCTTCAGCTCGTCGATGCCCTTGCCGGTCGAGGCGACGATCGGCACCACCGGGCAGCCCAGACGCGTGGACAGCGCAGCCACGTCGATCTTCATGCCTTTGGCTTCGGCCACGTCGACCATGTTCAGCGCGACCAGCAGGCACGCATTTCCTCGGTTGCAGGGTCAGGTACAGGTCATGTTCGAGGTTCGCTTGCATCGACGATGTTGACGATCGAGTTCGCCTCGGCAGCGTGCACGTGGTCACGCGCCACCTTCTCGTCGAGCGACACGCTCTGCTCGGAAACGTCGAGTGAGTAGGTGCCGGGCAGGTCGACCACTTCGCAGTGCAGGTCGCCCAGGCGATAGTCGCCGGATTTTCTCGACGGTGACGCCGGGCCAGTTGCCCACGCGCTGGCGCGAGCAATCCAGCCGCGATTGAACAGCGTCGTCTTGCCGCAGTTGGGATTGCCTACCAGACCGATGACAAAGCTCATGCCAGCTTCTCCACGGACAGCGCGGCCGCTTCATCCTTGCGCACCGACAGCGAAAAGCCGCGAACGCGGATCTCGACCGGGTCGCCCATCGGCGCCACGCGCGTGACGGAGAGTTCCGCGCCCGGCGTCAGGCCCATCGACAGCAGCTTGCGGCGGTATGCCCCTCCTGATTGCAGATATCCGGTGACCTTGGCGCGGTCACCGACCAGCAGTTCCTTCAGCGTCATGAAATCTCCTCGCCATTTCCGATGTGCATGATTCGCAGTGAGTGGCCGGCCTACGCATCGTCGCCGTCGTTGCCATCATCGGCAGCGGCGGCGTCGAGCCGTTCCACCAGGACCTTGTGTGCCATGCCGTTGCCCAGCGCATAGCGCGCTTCCCCGCGCGTGACCACGACGCCGCTGCCCTGGCGTTGCCGTACCGTCAGCTCGGAGCCCACGTTCAGTCCCATCTCGTCATGCGCTTGTCCAGGCCTTGTCCGCCGCGCAACGCGACGACCCGGACGGCGCTGCCTTCTTTCATGCTCAGTGGAAAGCTGGATATCACAGCGTTACAGCAGCGCCCCGATCAGGCGGGTCGCGATACGTTGCGCGATCGCGCCCATCAGCGCCTTGCCGAAAACGCCGGCCACGCCTTCGGGCAATTCGACGACGCGCTTCGGCGACGATGAATGCACGGGCTTGTCGGCATGCAGGCAGCCGGTGGTCTCGAGGATCGCCAGCAGGTCCGAGTGGGAATAGCGCGCAGGCTGGTAGTGCACGGTCAGGCTGCCGGCGCGCGGATTGAGCCTGATCTGTTCGATGCCGGCCAGCGCTTCCAGCGCCTGCACCGCGCGGCGGGCGGTCTCGCCCTGCGGTTGAAGTCTAGGCCTTGATGCGCAGTCGGCCCGGCGTGTGATGGATGTACCGACTGCAGTCATTTCGCTTCTCCATGGACACTGGCGCAGTAGTCGCGGGTCCGGCGGGAGCGGCTGGCTGGTTTGCCAGCGCCACGTTGCTCCTGTCTGGTCGGGCGACCTTTGCCCAAGCGCAAAGATCAGCCGGAAATGAGTTTGATTCTCAGTTGGGAAACAAAAAAGTGACACTTTCGCGGGGATCGGAGCTCGACCGGCGCCCCAAGACCCGCGTCAGGACTTGGGTGTAACGGCAGCGGGGCGCGACCCCGGCGGACCCGCGTCGTGGCGGGTGACGGCTTGGCGCCGGCCAGCGCGCGCAGCAGGATGCCGATGGTCGTGCCGTTGTGGAGCAGCGCGCTCATCACCGGCGACAGCCGGCCGGCCACGGCGCCCGCGAGCAGCGCGGTGTTGACGCCGACCGCGACATTGAAGTTGCTGCGGATCAGCTTCATCGTGTTGCGCGCAATTTCGCGCGCATCGGCGACCGCGGTCAGTCGATCGTCCATCAGCACGATGTCGGCGGTGGCGCGCGCGATGTCCGCGCCATGCGGCATGGCGATGCCCACCTCTGCGACCGACAGCGCGGGCCCGTCGTTGATGCCGTCGCCGATGAACGCGACGGTGCGCCCCGCGGCCTGCAGCGCCTTGATGATGCCGGCCTTGTCCTCGGGCGCGACCTCCGCATGCACTTCGTCGAAGCCGAGCTCGTCGCCGAGGGCTTCGGCCTTGGCGCGCCGGTCGCCGGTGATCATCACCAGCTTCGTGATTCGAGCGTGCGCAGGCGCGCGAGCGCCTGGTGCGCGTCGGCGCGCAGCGTGTCACGCAGAGCCACCACGCCGATCGGTCCGCCTTTGCCCGTCCCGGCACGCGGTGTCCCGACATACAGCAGCGTCTTGCCTTCGCCCTGCAGACGCTCGATGTCCTGCGCGTGCCGCGCGAAGGAAATGCCGTGGTGGTCCTGCAGGAAGTGGCGGCTGCCGATGACCACGCGCTGTCCGTCGACGTCGGTCGACAGCCCGTGCGCGACCAGGTAGTCGACCTCGCCGTGCGTGATGTGATGCAGCTCCCGCGCCCGCGCCGCGTCGACGATGGCCTGCGCGAGCGGATGGCTGGCGTGCTCCTCGACCGACGCCACCAGTGCGAGCAACTCGTCCTCGCCCAGACGGCGCGCGCCGAGCGCTACCACGTCGGTGACCACGAGTTCGCTGTGCGTCAGCGTGCCGGTCTTGTCGAACACCGCCGTGTCGACCTGCGCAAGCTGCTCGATGGCACTGCCGCCGCGCATCAGCACGCCGTGCTTGGCGGCGTGATACATGCCGGACTTGAACGCGATCGGCGTACCCAATCTGATGGCGCACGAGTAGTCGACCAGGAACACCGACTCCAGCCGTCCGAGGTCGCGCGTCAGTGCGTAGACGGCCGCACCGGTGCCAAGCGTCAGCCACACGCGCCGGTCGGCGAGCTGCTCGGCCATGCGCTGCGTGCGCGAGCGCGTCTGCAGCGAGGACTGGATGAAGTTCGCCACGCGCGAGGTGGTGGTGTCGGCGCCTACCCGCTGCGCTTCGATGCGCAGCTGCTGCCTTCGACGACGACGCTGCCGGCGATCACGCGGTGGCGCTTCTCGCGGCGCACCGGCAACTGCTCCCCCGTGACCGCCGCCTGGTCGATCGCGGCCGTGCCTTCGACCACGCGGCCGTCGACCGCGATGGTCTGCCCGACGCCGACCACGACGATCTCGCCGATCCGCACCTGGTCGCCGGGCACCTGCACGAGTTCGCCGCCGCGCTCGACCCATGCGGGTGCGGGCTCGGGATTGAGCAGTCGCCGCAGCAGCCGGTCGGAGCGCCGTTCGGATTCGTTCTCGAGATAGTTGCCCAGGCCGAGCAGGAACGCCGTGATGTTGGCGGTGTAGACCTCGCCCTTGACCGCCGCCAGTCCCACAGCCAGCGCGTCCAGCACTTCCATCTTGACGCCGTGCTGCACGAAGGCGCCGGCGCCATTGGCCAGGATCGGCGAAACGTTGGCCAGCGTGAGCCCGCGTCGCGCGAAGGGGGGCAGCAGCGGCAGCACGGCGAGCGCAATCGCGCTGCGCACCATGGGCGTGACTTCGCCGATCGGCGTGACGTCGGCGCCGATGTCCGGGCCCTGGTCCGGCCGGAACGCGCTGACGCGCGCCAGCACCGATCCACGATCGGTGCGCGCCGCGTCGAATGCGATGGTGACGCTCGCAGCCTTGCGGTTGATGCGCACGTCGCTTACGCCCGGCGCGCCGTCGATCCACGCTTCGAGCCACGCGGCATCGAAGTCAGGGTCGGCCAATGCCGGCACGCGCAGGCGCAGCCGCGCGGCTGTCGCGTGCACGAGCCTGTAGCCCGGCATCAGAGTGCCTTCATCGCGCTGAACGGGCGAACGCGCGCACGCCGACACGCGCCGCGCGCGCGCCAAAGCGCACAGCGGCCGTCACTCGCCGGTTTCGGCGCGGACTTCCGCCTCGGCGTCGTGGAAGCGTTCCTTCAGCTCTTCGACGCCACCCTGCACCAGGCCCCATGCGCGCACGGCCGTCTTGATCGCGGTGCGCTGGACGTTCTCGTTGCTCAGCAGATACGCCGCCGCTGCGCCGATCAGCAGGCCGCGGATGAAACGATCGTTGAAGATGCCGGCCGGGGCCGCGGCCACCGGTGCAATCGGCGCGCCCTGCCAGGCCGCGTACGGCACATGCTGATAGCCCATGTGCCAGTGCGCCAGACCCTGCGGCCATGGCGAAGCCGCGCCGGGCACCGGGATCGCGCCGGCCCCGTTCGCCTGCTGGCGGGCCGCCTCGGCGGCCATCTGTTGCTGGTATGCCTTGAGGTACTCGTTCATCTGAAACTCCTGGACTTCAGAGGATGTCGTGCGATGGATCGGGCCAGGGCGCGCTTCGCGCTTGCGGGCGACTGTCGCGCGGACCGGGCGCGCGGGCGGCGCGTCTTCCACGACGACGGTTTCGCCTTCGACGACGGGATCTGCCTTGCCGCGCGCGCGCGGCAGCCAGCCAGCGCTGCACCAGCTGCACGGTGGCTGCGCCGATGACGACGCCGCCCAGCGTGGTCGTGACCGGCTGCAGCAGGGTCCGGGAAATGCGGTTGTAGTCGGACATATGAGCTCCTAGTCTTCGGTGTCCTGCGCCTCGTTGCGCTTTGTTGCTCTTCTTGCCACTGCGGCTGCGTCGGGTACCGCCCGCGCGCTGCGTAGCCTTCTGCACGCCGCCCTGTACCGCCTCGCGGCCCTTGACCGCTCCGCGGAACAGCGCGCGCTGCACGCTCTCGTTGGTCAGCAGCAGCACCGCCGCTGCACCGACCAGCGCGCCCTTCCAGAATTCCCTGTCGTCGAGATTGAGCATCTGCGTCAGGCCCGACAGTGCGCCGGCGTCGCCGCCGGCGAGGTCCTCATCAGTTTCGCCATTTCCGCCGGCCTGCGCTGCGGCCTCGGGTGCAGGCGCCGCTGCCGCCGCGGACGCGAAGCCCGGCGGCGGCGCCCATCCACAGGCCCAGGGCGGCACCGCATAAGTCGCATAGCCGTACGCGTAGGGCGGTGGAGCCGCAAACGGCGGCACCGCGAAGGCGGCAGCCGCTGCGGCCGTCGCATCGCTGGCCGGATTGATCCGGGCAGTGTCGTCGACCGATCCGATGTTCATCGTCATTCTCCATCATCAGCGTACGCAGCAGGCCCAGGTAGCGCGTGAGCCACTGTTCGAGCAGTTCCGTCGCGTCGGCCTCGTGGCCGCGCAGCAGGGTTTCCCAGTGCGCGGCCGGCAGCCGCGCGGCGTCGTAGTCGATGACCGCGGTCGCCGCGGCCGCGTTCACACGCACCTTGCGGATGACATCGATGCGGTCGAGCGCGGTGCGCAGGGCGCCGGGCCGCATGCGCGGCAGACCTCGGCGATCGAGCAGGCGCGCCCGCAGGCGGATGCGGCCGGGCAGGTGATGGACGATGGCGACGCGGCTGCGCAGCGTGAGGAGGGTGTGGGCGTCGTGGAGTTCGGTATCGGCCATCAACTCGGTGTATCCGGCGCATCGGCCGAGCGCCTCGCATCGCATGGCACGGGGCTTTGCGGTGCTGATGCAAGTCTGAAGCAGCGAACCAGCCGGCAATTTGTCTTGAAGCAAGTTCCGTGTGGACATTGCGAGACAGAAACTGCACGGATGATGGCGCGCTGCGCAGCGAGTCTCATAAACTCGGTCCCGACCCGGAAACGGTGTTCAGGTGTTCAGTACAACTCGAGGAACCGACGTGCGTGATCCGACGGCATTGGCCATCTCGATGATGTTGATCGGCGCTGCTTCGGGGGCGGGCGCGCAGTCCGCGGCCGAAATGGAGCGCTGCCGCGCCATGCCCGAAGCCGCTGCGCGGCTTGCGTGCTACGACGCTGCCGTGGCTGCGCAGCCGAAGCCGTCCACGCCGGCGTCGACTGTCGGTGCCAGCGGTGCGCCCGCGGCCTCGCCGGCGGCGAACTTGATCCCGCCGCCGAGGCGGAAAACCAAAGCCGTTGCCCGAGCGCACCGAGCCGGGCAGCCAGCTCGTCGCGACCGGTACCCGCTGAAGGCGGCCAGTCGCTGATCGCGCAGCGCTGGGAGCTCGAGGACCGCTACAAGGCCGGTACTTTCCCGCTTTACCTTCTACCTCGAACTCCCGTCCTGCCCGTCGTGTGGTCCGACGAGGTGAACCAGGCACCGTATACGCCGACGCAGCCGCAGTTCAATCCGCCCGGCGAACTCGACTCGACCAGCGGAGGTTCAAGCTCAGCTTCAAGATGAAGCTGTGGGAGGACATGTTCGGCAGCCAGTCGGCGCTGTGGCTGGGCTACACGCAGAGAGCTGCAGGGTCTACAACGACGACCTGTCGCGGCCGTTCCGCGAGACCAACTACGAGCCCGAACTGATCTGGACGATGCCGACGGACTACAACATCTTCGGATTGAGCGGCCGGTTGTTCGCGCTCGGCCTCGTGCACCAGTCCAACGGCCGCGGCGATCCGCTGTCGCGCAGCTGGACTCGCGTTTACGCGATGGTGGCGCTCGAACGCGGTCCTTTCGTCATGCAGATCAAGCCGTGGTACCGGCTGCCGGAAAGCGACGACAAGGACGACAACCCCGACATCACCGATTACGTGGGTGCAGCGGAGTTTCTGTTCTTCTACAAGTGGGCCGATCAGATCACGACGACGCTGCGACTGCGCACCACCTTCCAGTCGGACCCGTCGTGGGGTTCGGCACAGTTCGACCTGCGCTTTCCCATCACGAACGACCTGCGTGGCTACGTGCAGGTGTTCTCCGGTTACGGCGAGAGCATGATCGACTACAACTTCCGCAAGACCTCGATCGGTCTCGGGGTGTCGATCGGCACCTGGTACTGACGCGGGGCAGGCGCGCTGCGCGTTGCGGATCGAAGGCGGGTCCGGCGCGCCGGACGCGGGGTGAGCGGGCGACGGCGTCGCTACACTGGCGCGCATGACAACTCTCGCCGCCAGCCGCATCTCGGCGGACGCCTGGCTCGAACGCATCGCGAAGCTGGCGGTGCGCTCGGGCGTGCACCTGTCTTCGCTGAGCGGCCGCGACTACGAGCTGGTGCTGGCCAGCGCCGCGCTCGCCTTTCCCGACGACGGCGTGCTCGATGAGCGCGCGGCGAATGCGCTGCTGCTGCAGTTCCTCGATTCGGCCGGCGCCATGCTGGCAACGGACCATGTCGAACTGCGGCGCACGCTGGTCGACCATGGGCTGGTGCTGCGCACGGACTTCGGCAGGGACTATCGGCGCGGCGCATTGCAGGAATGGCTGTCCGAGGCCGCGCGCGAACTCGACGTGCTGCGCATCTCCGCTGCGGCAGACGCAGCGCGCTCTGCGCACGTGTCGCGGCGCGAGGCGCGCCGGCAGGCGTGGCTGGCCGGCCAGATCGAGGTGACCGAAGAGCCGGGAACGTTCGCACAACCCGACAGCCTGCTGCCGCCGGCCCAGGTGGCGGCGCCGGACGCCGATGAGACCTGCATGCGGCTCGCGCTGGACCAGGCGCACAACGCCTGGGCATTGTCCGAGGTGCCGGTCGGTGCCGTCGTCGTCCGGGGTGGGCAGGTCGTCGCCACCGGCTTCAACCAGCCCATCGGCAATCACGATCCCACTGCGCACGCCGAGATCCAGGCGATGCGCGCCGCGGCCGAACTGCTGGGCAATTACCGGCTGGTGGACTGCGACCTGTACGTGACGCTCGAGCCGTGCGCGATGTGTGCGGGCGCCATGCAGCATGCGCGCATCCGTCGGCTGGTGTACGGCGCCGCCGATCCGAAGACCGGCGCGTGCGGCAGCGTGGTCGATCTCTTCGACGAACCTCGGCTCAACCACCATACGACGGTGCGTGGCGGCGTGCTTGCGGCAGATGCGGGCCTCCTGCTGTCGCGCTTCTTCGCCGAGCGTCGCGAGCTGCGGCGCAGCGGCCGGCTGCCCGCGGAAGACAGCGACGCCGACGGCGACGTCGGGTCCGATGGCCGTGTCTAGGACGATCGCGCTGGTCGCACCGTCGGGCTTCCTGCCCGACATGACAGTGGTCGACCGTGCGGCACAGGCGCTGTCGGTGCGCGGCTGGCAGGTGCAGGCCGGCGATAGCGTGTTCGCGCGCGAACAGCGTTTCGCGGGGCCGGATGCATTGCGCCAGGCTCG
>JBGAIO010000079.1:0-14628 GCA_044225415.1 Burkholderiaceae bacterium
GCACGGCGATTCGACGGAGAGTTCGACCGATGATCAGTTCATGGCGCGTTCAGCGCAGGCCACCGCCGATTCGCCCCCCGCACGACCGCGCGACGCAGCCTCCAGGTACTCGCGGGACTGCATTTCCACCAGTCTGGGCCACGGTGCGCGCGAATTCGTTCGACAGCGCGCCGGCCGCGTACAGCTCCTGCGGCGGCACTTCGGCCGACAGCAGCAGCTTCACCCGATGGTCGTACAGCACGTCGACGAGCCAGGTGAAGCGACGCGCCTCCGAAACCTGCCCGGCCGACATGCGCGGCACATTGGACAGCAGCACGGTATGGAACTGCGCGGCGATCTCGAGATAGTCGTTCTGCGAACGCGGCCCGCCGCACAGCACCGCGAAGTCGAACCACACCACGCCGCCGGCGCGCCGCTTCGCGCGGATCGTGCGCGCCTCGATCACCAGCCCGGGGTCGTCGTCCTCGGTCTCGGCAATGCGGTCGAAGGCCTCGCGCAGTGAACGCTCGGCGGCTTCGCCCCACGGCGTCAGGTAGGCCTCGACGCGCGCCATCGCGCGACGGCGGTAGTCGGTGCCGCCGTCGACCTGCACGATGTCGAGCTTCTTCTCGATCAGCGCGATGGCCGGCAGGACCCGGTCGCGGTGCAGACCGTCCGGATACAGCGTGTCGGGCCGGTAGTTCGAGGTCATGACGAAGCCGACGTTGCCCTCGAACAGCCGCGCCAGCAGCCGGTACAGGATCATCGCGTCGGCGATGTCCGACACGTGGAACTCGTCGAAGCAGATCAGCCGATGACGCTTCGCGATGCGCTGCGCGACCTCGTCGAGCGGGTCGGGCGTGCCGCGCAGTTCGTGCATCTCCGCGTGCACGCCGCGCATGAATTCGTGGAAGTGCACGCGCGTCTTGCGGATCACGGGCACCGCGGCAAAGAATGCGTCCATCAGGAAGCTCTTGCCGCGCCCGACCTCGCCCCACAGGTAGACGCCGCGCGGCACCGGCGGACGCACCAGCAGCTTCTTCAGCGCATTGGGCCTGCGCCTTGTAGGCGATCCACTCCTCGTCAGGCGCGCAGGCGATCGGCGGCGGCAGCCTGCGCCGCGTCCAGCGCATAGCCGCGCTGGGCTTCAGCGCGCGCATCGAGTTGCGTGCGAAACGCCGACGTGCGTGCGGCTGACACCGCTAGAAGTTCAGCGTGCGCTTGTCCACCGCCAGCGCCGCTTCCTTCACCGCCTCGGACAGCGTCGGGTGCGCGTGGCAGATGCGCGCGATGTCCTCGGACGAGGCGCGGAAGGCCATCGCGGCCACCGACTCGGCGATCAGTTCGGAGGCCATCGGCCCGATGATGTGCACGCCGAGGATCTCGTCGGTCGCGGCGTCGGCGAGGATCTTCACCAGCCCGTTCGTGTCGCCGAGCGCGCGTGCGCGGCCGTTGGCGGAGAACGGAAACGTGCCGGCCTTGTACGCGCGGCCCGCCGCCTTCAGCGCCTGCTCGGTCGCGCCGACCCAGGCGATCTCGGGCGAGGTGTAGATGACCCACGGAATCGTATTGAAGTCCACGTGCCCATGCTGGCCGGCGATGCGCTCGGCCACCGCCACGCCCTCTTCCTCGGCCTTGTGCGCGAGCATGGGGCCGCGCACCACGTCGCCGATGGCCCAGACGTTCGGGACGCTGGTGCGGCAGTCGCCGTCGACCGCGATGAAGCCGCGCTCGTCGAGCGCCAGGCCGATGGCGTCCGCGTTGAGCCCCGCGGTATTGGGCACGCGACCGATCGACACGATCAGGCGGTCGACGATCAGCGTGTGTTCGGCACCCTGCGCATTGACATAGGCTACGTGCACCGTCTCGGTCTTGCCCTTCGCCTGCACGCCCACCGAGGCGATCTTCACGCCGAGTTCGATCTTCAGGCCCTGCCGCGCGAAGAGCTTCGCGGCCTCCTTCGCGACCTGCTCGTCGGCCGCGCCGAGGAAGGCCGGCAGCGCTTCGAGCATCGTCACTTCGGCGCCGAGGCGTCGCCATACCGAGCCCATCTCCAGCCCGATGACGCCGGCGCCGATGACGCCCAGCCTCTTCGGCACGTCGGGAATCGCCAGCGCGCCGGTGTTCGACAGGATCAGGCGTTCGTCGAAGTCCACGCCGGGCAGCGCGCGCGGGTTCGAGCCGGTGGCGACCACGACGTGCTTCGCGAGCAGCGTGTCGTCCGCGCCTTCGACCCTGATCTCGACGCCGCCATCACCACGGCCGGCGAAGCTGCCGCGACCGTTCAGGAACGTCACCTTGTTCTTCTTGAACAGGTACGCGATGCCGTCGTTGTTCTGCCGGACCACCGTGTCCTTGCGGCCGAGCATCTTCGCGAGATCCAGCCCCAGTCCCTTGACTTCGATACCGTGCGCCGCGAAACCGTGGCCGGCGTGCTCGTAGTGCTCGGAGGACTGCAGCAGCGCCTTGGACGGAATGCAGCCGACGTTGGTGCAGGTGCCGCCCAGCGCCGGTCCGCCGTCCTTGTTCTTCGCCTCGTCGATGCAGGCGACGCTGAACCCGAGCTGCGCCGCGCGTATCGCGGCGATGTAACCGCCCGGGCCGCCGCCGATGACGACGACGTCGAATTGCTTTGCCATGCTTGCCTTTCAGGGAGTGGCGCGCGGGATGTTCAACCCTGTTCGCGCGGCACGAAGATCCACAGAACGATGTACAGCAGCGCGGTGAAGCCGCTGGCCAGCAACCCCAGCACGAAGATCAGCCGCCAGATCCACGTCTCCATGCCGGTGGCCGCCGCGATGCCGCCGCAGACGCCCGCGATCCAGCGATCGTCGTTGGACAGCCGCAGGCGGTTGAAGGCGGGCCGCCATCCGGACGGACCGCGCCGCCGCCGAGCACGCGCGCCTTCGCCGCCTCGTACTCGGCCTGCGTCAGTGCGCCGCTGGCGTACATGCGCTGCAGACGTTCGAGTTCGTCGGTCACGCCCATCATCGCCTCCGTTCGCGGACTCAGACTTCCAGCAGCAGCCGCGCCGGGTCTTCCAGCGCTTCCTTCATCGTCACCAGCGACAGCACGGCTTCGCGGCCGTCGATGATCCGGTGGTCGTAGGACAGCGCGAGGTAGTTCATCGGCCGCACGACGATCTCGCCGTTCTCCACCACGGCCCGGTCCTTGGTCGCATGCACGCCGAGGATGGCCGACTGCGGGGGGTTGATGATCGGCGTCGACAGCATCGAGCCGAACACGCCGCCGTTGGAGATCGAGAAGGTGCCGCCGGTGAGTTCCTCCAGCGCGAGCTTGCCTTCGCCGGCGCGCTTGCCGAAGTCGGCGATCTTCTTCTCGATGTCGGCGAAGGTCATCTGGTCCGCGTCGCGCAGGATCGGCACCACCAGCCCGCGCGGCGAGCCCACCGCGATGCCGATGTCGAAGTAGCCGTGGTAGACGATGTCGTTGCCGTCGACCGAGGCGTTGACCACCGGGTACTTCTTCAACGCAGCGACCGCCGCCTTGACGAAGAACGACATGAAGCCCAGCTTCGTGCCGTGTTCCTTCTCGAAGCGATCCTTGTAGCGGTTGCGCAGTTCCATCAGCGGCGCCATGTTGACCTCGTTGAAGGTCGTCAGGATCGCCGCGGTGGACTGCGACTGCACCAGGCGTTCGGCGACGCGCGCACGCAGGCGCGACATCGGCACGCGCTGCTCGGGGCGGTTCGCGAGATCCGACAGGTCGATCGGCGCCTTCACTTCGGGCAGCGCCGCGCGCGCAGGCGCAGCGGGCGCCGGTGCCGGGCCTGCGGCTTTCGCCGCCGGTGCGGCGGTCGCCAGCAGAACGTCGCCCTTGGTGATGCGGCCGTCGCGACCGCTCCCGACCTGCGATGAAGGCAATCCGGCATCGGCCATCAGCTTGGCGGCGGCCGGCATTGCGACACCGGCCTTGCTCGCCGCAGCGGGAGCCGGTGCGGCGGCTGCGGGCGCCGGTGCAGGCGCTGCAGCGCCGCCTTCGCGGGCGCGCCGGCGGCCGCGCCTTGCCTTCGGTATCGATGGTGGCGATCAGTTCGCCCGACGTCACCGTGCTGCCATCGCCCTTGACGATCGATGCAAGCACGCCCGCCGACGGCGCCGGCACTTCCAGCACCACCTTGTCCGTCTCGACCTCGATCAGGATCTCGTCGACCGCGACCGCCTCGCCCGCCTTCTTCTTCCACTGCAGCAGCGTCGCTTCCGCGACCGACTCCGACAACTGCGGCACCTTCACTTCAACGATGGCCATGTATCTCTTCTCTTTAAGTTGGTTGCGCCAGCCCTGCGCCGCGCGCCGTGTCAAGCGGCGCCAGTCCGCTTCGACAGGGCAAGACATACCGGCGCCGCAGGCGTCCGGTATGTCACTACTTGTTTAGAACGATGCCCTTGAGCCTTTCGAAGGCCGCATCGAGCATCGCCTTCTGCTGCTCGGCATGTTTCGCGTAGTAGCCCACCGCCGGCGATGCCGACGCGGGACGGCCCGCATAGCCGAGCCGCTGGCCTTCGCTCATGTTCTCCAGCAGATGGTGCTGCGTGTAGAACCACGCGCCCTGGTTGGCGGGTTCGTCCTGGCACCACACGACTTCCGTGGCCGCCGGGTAACGCCGCAGTTCAGCGGCCAGTGCCTTGTGCGGGAACGGATAGAGCTGCTCGAGCCGCAGGATCGCGACGTCGTCTTCCTTGCGGTCACGACGCGTGTTGGCCAGGTCGTAGTAGACGCGCCCCTGAGCACAGGATCACTCGCTTGACCTTCTTTGCGTCGATCGCCGTATCGCGTTCGCCGATGACCGTGTGGAACTCCCCGCGCGCCAGTTCGCCGAGGTCCGACGCCGCATCCTTGTGCCGCAGCAGCGACTTCGGCGTCATGATGACCAGCGGCTTGCGGAACAGCCGGATCATCTGCCTCCGCAGCAGGTGGAAGATCTGCGCCGCGGTGGTCGGCTGCGCGATCTGCATGTTGTTGTCGGCCGCAAGCTGCAGGAAACGCTCGAGCCGCGCCGACGAGTGCTCGGGCCCCTGCCCTTCGTAGCCATGCGGCAGCATCATCGTCAGGCCGGACTGCCGGCCCCACTTCACCTCGCCCGACGAAAATGAACTGGTCGATCACCACCTGGGCGCCGTTGACGAAGTCGCCGAACTGCGCCTCCCATATCACCAGCGCGTTGGGCTCTGCGCTCGCATAACCGTACTCAAAGGCGAGCACGGCCTCTTCGGACAGTACCGAATCGATGATCGTGAACGGCGCCTGCCCTCGGACACGTGCTGCAGCGGGATGTACGTGCCGACGTCCCACTTCTCGCGCTTCTGGTCGTGCAGCACCGCATGGCGGTGGGTGAAGGTGCCGCGGCCGGAATCCTGCCCGGTGAAGCGCACCGAATAGCCGCTCGCCACCAGCGACGCATAGGCAAGGTGCTCGGCCATGCCCCAGTCGAGCGGCTGCTTGCCCTCGGCCATCGCGCGCCGGTCGGCCAGCACCTTCTCCACCAGCGGGTGCAGCTTGAAGGTCGGCGGCACGGTGGTGATGCGCTCGCCCAGCCGCTTCAGTTCCGCCAGCGGCACGCCGGTGTCGGCGTGGTCGGTCCACTTGCGGTTCAGGTAAGCGGACCAGTCGACCGCGTACTTGCTCTTGTAGTTGGTCAGCACCGGGATCGACGTCGTGCGGCCTTCGTCCATCGCCGTGCGATAGGCCTTGACCATGTCGTCCGGCACGTCCGGGCCGATGGTCTTCTGCGTCACCAGCTTGTCGGCATAGACCTTGCGCGTGCCCGGATGCTGGCCGATGCGCTTGTACATCAGCGGCTGCGTGACGGCCGGCGTGTCCTGCTCGTTGTGCCCCAGGCGGCGGAAGCACAGCATGTCGATCACGACGTCCTGGTTGAACTCCTGCCGATATTCCAGCGCGAGGCGCGTGACGAACACGACGGCCTCCGGATCGTCTCCGTTCACGTGGAACACCGGCGCCTCGATCATCTTCACGACGTCCGAGCAGTACAGCGTCGAGCGCGTATCGCGCGGGTCCGACGTGGTGAAGCCGATCTGGTTGTTGATGATGATGTGCACCGTGCCGCCGGTGCCGTAGCCGCGCGTCTGCGCCAGGTTCAGCGTCTCCTGGATCACGCCCTGCCCGGCGAAGGCCGCATCGCCGTGCACGAGCACCAGCAGCACCTTGTCGCCCTGTTCATCGCCGCGGCGCTCCTGGCGCGCGCGCACCGAGCCCTCGACCACCGGATTGACGATCTCCAGGTGCGACGGGTTGAAGGCCAGCGACAGGTGCACCGGGCCGCCCGGCGTCGACACGTCGCTGGAAAAGCCCATGTGGTACTTGACGTCGCCCGACGGCAGGTCGCTGGCGTGCTTGCCCTCGAACTCGGCGAACAGTTCGCTCGGCATCTTGCCCAGCGTGTTCACCAGCACGTTGAGCCGCCCGCGGTGCGCCATGCCGATGACGATCTCCTCGACGCCCACGGCGCCGGCGCGCTGCACCACTTCGTCCATCGACGCGATGAAGGTCTCGCCGCCTTCCAGCGAGAAGCGCTTCTGCCCGACGTACTTGGTGTGCAGGTAGCGCTCGAGGCCTTCGGCCGCCGTCAGCCGCTCCAGGATGTGCACCTTCTCGGCGTCCGTGAAGGTCGGCGTGGAACGGATCGATTCCAGCCGCTGCTGGATCCAGCGCTTCTGCGCGGGATCGGAGATGTACATGAACTCCGCGCCGATGCTGCCGCAGTAGGTCTGGCGCAGCGCGCCGATGATGTCGCGCAGCGACATCTGCTCGGCACCGAAGTAGGTGTTCGACGCCGAGAACACCGTGTCCATGTCGGCCTCGGTGAGGTCGTAGAACGCGGGCTCGAGTTCGGGGATCGACGGACGTTCCTGCCGCTGAAGTGGGTCAAGATTGGCCCAGCGGTTGCCGAGGTAGCGGTACGCCGCGATGATCGACTGGACGTGCACCTGCTTGCGCGCCACCGACAGGTCGGTGGGGCCACCTTGGGCTGGAAGGCCTCGGCCTTGGCGCGCTGGGCGAACGATTCGACCACCGGCGCGTGCGCCACGTCGGGCGAGTTCGGCGAGCCGTCGGCCGCCGGCACGAGCTGCATCTGGTCGAAGTAGGCGCGCACTTCTCGGGACGGAGGCAGGGTTGTCGAGGTAGCGCTCGTAGAGCTCCTCGACATAGGGCGCATTGCCGCCAAACAGGTACGAATTGACCTGCAACTGTCGCATCATCGTCGCGATACCTTCGGAACGAGTTTCTCGTTGACAAGGCCCGGCGGCGACGCTGATCGACAGCGCTGCGGCCACCGGCGAGGGCGGCACCGGTCTGCGGCGCTGCCATCGACACCGCCGCCCGCCATCCAGCGAGCGACAAGCGCGTCATGCTAGCACCTGCGCGCGGATCACGATGGTGCAATGTGTGAATTGCGCACCATCAACCACGAACGATGGGGCCCTGCTGCCTTCCCGTCGGGAGGGGAATACACCGCCGCGATACGAAAATCCCGGCGCGTCGGCGCAAACATGGCGCAGGCGGCACGGGAAGGGAGACTTTATCGTGCAAGCGACGGACATCCGTCGGCCCGAGCATTTCCATCGGGTCGTGGACTGCCAGTGGGCCTGCCCTGCGCACACACCGGTTCCCGAGTACATCCGCCTGATCGCCGCGGGACGCTACAGCGACGCGTATCTGGTCAACTGGCATTCGAACGTCTTTCCCGGCATCCTCGGACGCACCTGCGACCGGCCCTGCGAGCCGGCCTGCCGGCGCGGCCGCGTCGAGGAGAACCAGGCACCGCGGCCGGAACCGGTTGCGATCTGCCGGCTGAAGCGCGTCGCCGCCGACTTCAAGGGCGACGTCAAGGGACGGTTGCCGAAGCGGCGCGTCGCGATGAACGGCAAGCGCGTTGCATGCATCGGCGCCGGACCGGCGTCGCTCACCGTGGCGCGCGACCTCGCCCCGCTCGGCTATCACGTCACGGTCTTCGACCAGGACCCGAAGGCCGGCGGCATGATCCGCACGCAGATTCCGCGCTTCCGCCTGCCCGAGGAAGTGATCGACGAGGAAACCGGCTACATCCTCGATCTCGGCGTCGAGTTCCGCGCCGGCGTGCGCATCGACTCGCTGAAGGACGTGCTCGCGCAGGGCTTCGACGCGGTGTTCGTCGGTTCCGGCGCGCCGCGCGGCCGCGACCTCGACATTCCCGGCCGCAAGGAAGCGGCGGCGAAGATCCACGTCGGCATCGACTGGCTGTCGTCGGTGTCCTTCGGCCACGTCACCGCGATCGGCAAGCGCGTCATCGTGCTGGGCGGCGGCAACACCGCGATGGACTGCTGCCGCACGGCGCGACGCATGGGCGGCGAGGACGTCAAGGTCATCGTGCGCTCCGGCTTCGACGAGATGAAGGCCTCGCCGTGGGAGAAGGAGGACGCGATGCACGAGGGCATCCCGATCCTGAACTTCCTCGTGCCGAAGGCGTTCCTGCACGACAACGGCCGGCTGACCGGCATGAGCTTCGAATCGGTCAAGGCCGTGTACGACGCGAACGGTCGCCGCTCGCTGGTGCCGACCGGCGAGCCGGACCAGACCTTCGACTGCGACGAGGTGCTGGTCGCCGTGGGACAGGAGAACGCCTTCCCGTGGATCGAGCGCGACGCCGGCGTTGAATTCGATCGCCACGGCATGCCGGTGCTGAACGCGGCCACGCTGCAATCGACCCGCGCCGAGGTCTTCTTCGGTGGCGACGCCGCGCTGGGCCCGAAGAACATCATCTGGGCGGTGGCGCAGGGCCACGACGCGGCGGTGTCGATCGACAAGTTCCTGCACGGCGAGGACGTCACCCAGCGCCCCGCGCCCGGCGTGACGCTGCTGTCGCAGAAGATGGGCATCCACGAGTGGAGCTACGACAACGAGGTCGCGCCCGACACGCGCTTCAAGGTGCCCTGGCGCGACATCAACCAGTCCCTGCGCAGCATCCGCGTGGAGGTCGAACTCGGCTTCGACGCCGCCACTGCGTGGAAGGAAGCGCAGCGCTGCCTGAACTGCGACGTGCAGACCGTGTTCTCGACCTCGCTGTGCATCGAATGCGACGCCTGCGTGGACATCTGTCCCACCGACTGCATCACCTTCACCGTCGACGGTGAGGAGCCCGAGCTGCGGCAGCGGCTGCGGCGGCCCGCGTTGAATACCCATCAACCGCTGTACGCATCGACGCCGCTGAAGACCGGCCGACTCATGATCAAGGACGAAGACGTGTGCCTGCACTGCGGGCTGTGTGCCGAACGCTGCCCGACCGGCGCCTGGGACATGCAGAAGTTCTTCCTCGAGATGACGCACGCCGGCCGCGGTTGCCGCCCGGCGACGGCGCAGCAGAAGGAGGCCGCGTGATGGACATGGCCACCAGGACGGCACCGCCGCCCGCCACTTCCGAATCGCTGAAGTCGAGCCGCATCACGGCGGTGAACAACTTCGTCATCAAGTTCGCCAACGTCAACGGCTCGGGTTCCGCGTCGGCCAACGAGCTCTTCGCGCGCAGCATCCTGCGCATGGGCGTGCCGGTGTCGCCGCGCAACATCTTCCCGTCGAACATCCAGGGGCTGCCGACCTGGTACGAGGTGCGCGTCACCGAGGACGGTCATCTCGGCCGCCGCGGCGGCGTCGACCTGATGGTCGCGATGAACCCGCAGACCTGGGACAAGGACGTCAAGGAGATCGAGCCGGGCGGCTACCTGCTGTACGACTCCACGCGGCCGCTGCCGCCGTCGAAGTTCCGCGACGACGTGCGCGCGATCGGCGTGCCGCTGTCGCAGATCGCCGCGACGCACTTCTCCGACCCCAAGGAACGGCAGCTGCTGAAGAACATCATGTACGTCGGCGTGCTGGCGTCGATGCTGGGCATCGAGCCCGAGGTGATCGCGCAGCTGCTGGGCGAGCAGTACAAGGGCAAGGACAAGCTGATCAAGCCGAACCTCGACGCGTTCATGAGCGGCCTGCGCTACGGCCGCGAACACCTCGACGACGCGATCGGCCTGAAGATCGAACGCCGCGACAAGGTCGGCAACCGCATCTTCGTCGAGGGCAATGCGGCGGCGGCGCTGGGCTGCGTGTACGGCGGCGCCACCGTCTGCGCCTGGTATCCGATCACGCCGTCGTCCTCGCTGGCCGAGGCCTTCCAGAAGTACTGCGCGCGCTACCGCACCGACCGCGAGACCGGCGAGCAGCGCTACGCGATCGTGCAGGCCGAGGACGAGCTCGCCTCGATCGGCATGGTGATCGGGGCGGGCTGGAACGGCGCGCGTTCGTTCACCGCGACCTCCGGGCCGGGCATCTCGCTGATGGGCGAGTTCATCGGGCTCGCCTACTTCGCCGAGATCCCGGCGGTGCTGATCGACGTGCAGCGCGGCGGACCGTCGACCGGCATGCCGACGCGCACGCAGCAGTCCGACGTGCTGGCCTGCGCCTACGCGTCGCACGGCGACACGAAGCACGTGCTGCTGTTCCCGGAGGATCCGCACGAGTGCTTCACCTTCTCCGCCGCGGCGCTGGACCTGGCCGAGCGGCTGCAGACGCCGATCTTCGTCATGACCGACCTCGACATCGGCATGAACCACCGGCTGTGCAAGCCCTTCGAGTGGGACGACAGCCGCCAGTACGACCGCGGCAAGGTGATGAGCGCGGCAGAACTGGAAGCCGGCCGCGATTTCGGCCGCTACCTGGACGTCGACGGCGACGGCATCCCCTTCCGCACGCTGCCGGGCGCGCATCCGACCAAGGGCGCTTACTTCACGCGCGGCACGACGCGCGACGCCTACGCGCGCTACTCCGAAGCCGGGCCCGACTACATCTACAACATGGAGCGGCTGCTGCGGAAGTTCGACACCGCGAAGGCGCTGGTGCCGCAGCCGATCGTGCACCGGCCCGCGCACAAGGCCGCGGCCGGCGTTCTCTACTACGGATCGACGTCGCCGGCGATGGACGAGGCCGTACAGCTGCTGCAGGCGCAGGGCGTGCACGTCGCCCGCATGCGGCTGCGCGCGTTCCCCTTCCCGAAGGCCGTCGACGAGTTCATCGCCGAGCACGAGACCGTGTTCGTCGTCGAGCAGAACCGCGACGGGCAGCTGCGCACGCTGCTGGTCAATGAACTGGAAGTCGACCCGGCGCGGCTGGTGCCGGTGCTGCACTACGACGGCACGCCGATCACTGCGCGCTTCATCGCCAAGGCGATCGGCGGGCACGTGGCGGCGCACACGCTGCGCGCGATCCCGGGCAAGGCGGCGTGAGGAAACGACCATGACCTACATCGCCAAGCCCCGCCTGCACCACCCCACGCTGCCCGTCAACGCGCTCGGCTACACGCGCCGCGACTACGAAGGCAAGATCTCGACGCTGTGTGCCGGTTGCGGCCACGACTCGATCTCGGCCGCGGTCATCGAGGCCTGCTGGGCGCTCGACCTGCAGCCGCACCGGCTGGCCAAGCTGTCGGGCATCGGCTGCTCGTCGAAGACGCCGGACTACTTCCTCGGCAACTCGCACGGCTTCAACTCCGTGCACGGCCGCATGCCGTCGGTGCTGACCGGCGCCAACCTCGCCAACCGCGAGCTGATCTACCTCGGCGTGTCGGGCGACGGCGACTCCGCCTCGATCGGCCTCGGCCAGTTCGCGCACATGGTCCGCCGTGGCGTGAACATGACCTACATCGTCGAGAACAACGGCGTGTACGGGCTCACCAAGGGCAGTTCTCGGCCACCGCCGACAAGGGCTCGAAGTCCAAGCGCGGCGCGGTGAACCGCGACTCGCCGATCGACCTGGTCGCGCTCGCCATCCAGCTCGGCGTGACCTACGTCGCGCGCAGCTTCTCCGGCGACAAGGAGCAGCTCGTGCCGCTGATCAAGGGCGCGCTGCACCACCACGGCACCGCGCTGATCGACGTGATCAGCCCGTGCGTCGCGTTCAACAACCACGCCGGCAGCACGCGCAGCTACGACTACGTGCGCGCACACAACGAGGCGGTGAACCGCCTCGACTTCATGCCGAAGCGCGACACCATCGACGCGAGCTACCCGCCGGGCAGCGTCACCGAGATCGTGCAGCACGACGGCTCGACGCTGCGCCTGCGCAAGCTGCACGACGGCTACGACGCCAGCGACCGCCTGGCCGCAATGACCTACATCCACAAGCATCAGCAGGTGGGCGAGATCGTCACCGGCCTGCTGTACGTCGACTCGGATACCGAGGACCTGCACCAGCACCTGCACACGCCGGCGGTGCCGCTGAACCGGCTGACGGAGAAGGAACTGTGTCCGGGGTCGGCGGCGCTGGCGGCGATCAATGCGGAGCTGGCGTAGGGCGCAGTGTGAGTTGCGGTCGATGTTCCTGATTTAGGTACGATCGTTCCTGGATCAGGAACATGGCCTGAACGACGTTCAGGCGGCACTCTCATGCACCCACTGCTCCGCACCTTCCTTGCCATTGTCATCGGCTGTCTAAGCGCGTTTGCGGTGGTCGCCATCCTTGAATTGGCCGGGCATGCAATGTTTCCGGTGACGGGGCACCTGGACATAAGTTCCCGGGCCGCGATGGACTTGCCCGTGCAGATTCCCTTCCCGCGCTGCTGTCGGTGCTGGCCGCGTGGCTGGCAGGCACCTTCGTCGGCGGAATTGCCGCGTTGATCGCACCGTCGCTGGCCGCGGATCTATGCGGCGCTGGTTGGGGTGGCGATACTGGTGGGCGCCGTGGCGAACATGGCGATGGTTCCACATCCTGGGTGGTTCAGCACGGCTGCGGTCGTCGGCATCGTGGCCGCAGCCTGGGCAGGCGGCGCGCTGATTGCGCGGCGCCGTCAAGGTGGATCCCCGCTTTCGCGGGGATGACAGCACACCAGCGTCGTCCCCGCGGAGGCGAGGACCCGAGTGGACGTTTTGCCGCAAATTGGGCCCCGGCCTGCGCCGGGGCGACGCAGCTGCTACCGCTGCGCGATCGGCTTGACGGTGCGGCGCGTGGCGCCCGTGTAGAGCTGCCGCGGCCGTCCGATCTTGTACTCGGGATCCGCGATCATTTCGTTCAGCTGCGCAATCCACCCCACCGTGCGCGCCAGCGCGAAGATCGCGGTGAAGAGCTGCGTCGGGATGCCGATCGCCTGCTGCACGATGCCCGAGTAGTAATCGACGTTCGGATACAGCTTGCGGCTGACGAAGTACTCGTCCTCCAGCGCGATCTTCTCCAGCGCCATCGCCAGCTTGAACAGCGGGTCGTCCTGCAGGCCCAGCGCGTCCAGCACTTCATGGCAGGTCTCGCGCATCAGCTTGGCGCGCGGATCGTAGTTCTTGTAGACGCGGTGGCCGAAGCCCATCAGCCGCACTTCGGAATTCTTGTCCTTCACCTTCGCGATGAAGTCACCGATCTTCGCCACCCCGCCCTGCTTCTGGATGTCGAAGAGCATGTTGAGGCAGGCCTCGTTGGCGCCGCCGTGCGCCGGGCCCCACAGGCAGGCCACACCGGCCGCGATGGCCGCGAAGGGGTTGGTGCCCGACGATGCGCACAGCCGCACCGTCGAGGTCGACGCGTTCTGCTCGTGGTCCGCGTGCAGGATGAAGATGCGGTCCATCGCGCGCACCAGCACGTCGTTAGTCTTGTATTCCTCGCAGGGCGTGGCGAACATCAGCCGCATGAAGTTGGCCGCGTATGTCAGGTTGTTCTGCGGATACATGTACGGCTGGCCCATCGTGTACTTGTAGGCCATCGCCACCAGCGTCGGCATCTTCGCGATCAGCCGGATCGCCGAGACCTCGCGCTGCCACGGATCGTTCAGGTTCATCGAGTCCGGATAGAACGCCGACATTGCGCCCACCAGCCCGGTCATCACCGCCATCGGATGCGCGTCGCGGCGGAAGCCGCGCAGGAAGAACTGCATCTGCTCGTTGACCATCGTGTGGTTGGTCACGCGCTTGACGAAGGCCGTCTTCTGCTTCTCGTCCGGCAGTTCGCCGAACAGCAGCAGGTGGCACACCTCCATGAAATCGCACTGCGTGGCGAGCTGCTCGATCGGGTAGCCGCGGTACAGCAGCTCGCCCTTGTCGCCGTCGATGTAGGTGATCGTCGAGTTGCACGACGCCGTGGACAGGAAACCCGGGTCGTAGGTGAATTTGCCCGTCTTGCCGTACAGCGCGCGGATGTCGATGACGTCCGGCCCCACCGAGCCCTTGTATATCGGCAGTTCCAGCGTGGGCGTACCGTCGGAGAAGGTCAGCGTGGCCTTGTCGGCCGAGGGAGTCAGTGCCATGGTCGTCTTTCGGTGAGGCGGTTACGGGTGGCGCGGAACGGATTGCGGATCAGGGTCACGCCGCGCGCAGGCGGCGCAGCAGGTCGAGGTTCTCCGGGGTGGCCATGGATGCGCGCAGTTCGGCGCGCGCCAGCAGCAGGTCGAGCAGTTCGGTGTCGGGCAGGTCGAGCAGCGCTTCGAGCGCCAGCACGTCGTCGACCGTCAGCGCGTGCTCGTGGCGGTCGAGGAACCGCGACACGAGGATGTCGTTCTCCAGCACGCCGCGCCGCGAGCGCCAGCGCAGCCGGCGGCGCTCGACGTCTCCGATGACGGCGCCGGAGTTCATGGTCACACGTTGCGACGGACCAGCATGTCGCGGATCT
>JBGAIO010000080.1:0-12756 GCA_044225415.1 Burkholderiaceae bacterium
GGTGCACCGCTCGAACGCATGGGCCACGGTATCGACCTGCTGCTCGGCGCCGCCCCCTATGCGGCCCCCCTGGCCCGGCTGGGCAAGGTGCGCAGCGCCGGCATCAACGACTTGCGACTGGGCAACATCCTGGCGGCTCCTTCCGGCGATGGCGACACACAACGCTGTGACCCGGTCGACCTGCCGCAGGGCACCCGCTGCTTTGCCCTGGCGGCGAGCCTGGGCCCGGCGACCCCCAACCTGAAGTCAAGGTTGCTGGGCGACGGTCTGGTTCCGGTGGCGAGTGCCTTGGGGCAGCATCACGAGCAAGAACGCCAGCTCGCCTTTGCCGCGGACCATCAGGCCGTGGTGCATGACACCAACCATCTCGACCTGCTGTCGAGCGCAGAGGTGTACCGCCTGCTGCAGCAGTGGCTCGATTGACGGCGATCACGTGCCCCGCGCATCGGTTCTCATCACCACCAGAAGGCCTGCTGCGGATGCAGGTGCAGGCTTGGCTTGCGCCGCACAGAACGAGGCCTGACTCCCGGCCGGCAGACGCAGCACTGCGCGACGAAACTGTGGTCGCGCCACCACGGAACTCGAGCGGCCCGGCCGCTGTTCGAAACACCGTTGACACCCATCAACAACACGGGCAGGTGCAGGACTAACGTGACGGTCATGGGTGGTGAAGATGCCACCGTTGACCAGAAAGGACCGTCATGATTCGCAAGACCCTCATCAGCCTCGCCGTGGCTGCCACGCTGGCGCCGGGAGTCGCGTCGGCGCAGAGCGCACTGGCCGCCGAGGGCCCGTGGCTGGTGCGCGTGCGCGCCACTTACCTGCTGAACGACAACGGCAACGACCCGATGCTGAACCTGGGCCAGGTCGAGGTGCAGAACAAGTGGATCCCTGAGTTCGACATCAGCTACTTCTTCACCGACAACATCGCCACCGAACTGGTGCTGACGTGGCCGCAGAAGATGGACGTGACGCTGGGCGGCACCGACATCGGCTCGGTGAAGGCCTTGCCGCCGACGCTGATGCTGCAGTACCACTTCATGCCCGACGCGGTGTTCCGGCCCTACGCGGGCGTCGGCGTCAACTACACCAGTTTCAGCTCGCGCAACTTCTCCATCGCCGGACTGAGCACATCCAGCTCGAGCTGGGGCCCGGCGCTGCAGGCCGGCTTCGACTACCAGATCGCGCCGCGCTGGTACATCAACGCCGACGTGAAGTACGTGTGGATGAACACCGACGTCACGCTGAACGGCGCCAAGCTGACCAATGTGGACATCAATCCCTGGATGTTCTCGGTGGGCATCGGCTATCGGTTCTGAGCCGGGGCGGCAGGGGCCGCGATGCCGCTGAAGGTGCAAGAGAAAAGGGGTTGCAACCGACAGTTGCAACCCCTTTGAATCTTGGCGGAGCGGACGGGGCTCGAACCCGCGACCCCCGGCGTGACAGGCCGGTATTCTAACCAACTGAACTACCGCTCCGCGCGGTGGCATCGTTCCGGTCGGGTGCTGGACCTGACCGCAAGCCTTGCCAGACTTGGCGTCCCCTAGGGGATTCGAACCCCTGTAGCCACCGTGAAAGGGTGGTGTCCTAGGCCTCTAGACGAAGGGGACTGGACAATCTACCTTCTGCTCGAACCACGCATTGCGAACTGGCTTTTGGTGGAGGTAAGCGGGATCGAACCGCTGACCTCTTGCATGCCATGCAAGCGCTCTCCCAGCTGAGCTATACCCCCAAGGTGTTCACCTTGCGCTGTTCAAGCAAGCCTTGCATTATAGCCTGAGTCTAGACACTCCTCAAACGGAACAGCACCTGCTCACGTGTGAACAGTTCCAGCACCGCATCGAGCGACGGCGTCTGGCTGCGGCCGCACACCAGCACACGCACCGCGTGCGCCAGTTGCGGCATCTTCAGGCCGTGTTCGGCGAGCGTGCTCTTGATCGCCGCGGCGATCGAGGCCTTGTCCCAGGCCGCGTCGCCGAGCTTGTCGCGCAGCGCCACGATCGCCGGCTTCACGTTGTCGGTGACGTGCGCGGCCAGGTCCTCGGCGCGCGGCTGCACGTCAACGAAGTACATGCCGATCCAGTCGGCCAGCTCGACGGTGGTGGTGCAGCGATCCTTGAACAGCGCGCACAGCCGCTCCAGTCGTTCGTCGGCGGCAGCCTCGATGCCGCGTCGCGCCAGCTGCGCCGCGGCCAGCGCGGCCAGCGACGCGTCGCTGCGCTGCTTCATGTAGTGCGCGTTGACCCAGTTGAGCTTGGCCGGGTCCCACTGCGCCGGACTCTTGGCCAGGTGCTGGCCGTCGAACCAGGCGATGAACTGCTCGCGGTCGAAGAGCTCGTCGTCGCCATGGCTCCAGCCCAGCCGCGCCAGGTAGTTGAGCATGGCCTCCGGCAGGTAGCCGTCGTCCTCGTACTGGGTGACGCTGACCGCGCCGTGGCGCTTGGACAGCTTGTCGCCGTCCGGCCCCAGGATCATCGGCACGTGGCCATAGACGGGCAACTCGCCATCGGGCCCGATCAGCGCACGCAGGATGTTGATCTGCCGCGGCGTGTTGTTCACGTGGTCGTCGCCGCGCAGCACGTGCGTGATGCGCATGTCGATGTCGTCGACCACCACTGCGAAGTTGTAGGTCGGCACGCCGTCGCCGCGCAGGATGACCAGGTCGTCGAGTTCGGTGTTGCTGATGCTGATCGGGCCCTTGACCAGGTCGTTCCACGCGACCTCGCCGTCGTCGGGATTGCGGAAGCGGACCACCGGCGTCACGCCGGCCGGCGGCGTACGGCCGCGCGCATTCTCCGGGCGCCAGCGGCCGTCATAGCGCGGCTTCTCGCCGCGCGCCATCTGCGCGGTGCGCAGTTCCTCGAGTTCTTCCTTGCTGGCGTAGCAGTGATAGGCCCGCCCGTCCGCGAGCATTGCGTCGACTACCTCGCGATAGTGCGCCAGCCGGTCGGTCTGATGGATCGGGCCTTCGTCGTAGTCGAGCTGCAGCCAGTCCATCGCGTCGATGATGACGCGCACCGCCTCGTCGGTGGAACGCTCGCGGTCCGTGTCCTCGATGCGGAGCACGAACTCGCCGCCATGGTGGCGTGCGAAGGCCCACGAGAACAGCGCCGTGCGGGCCGTGCCCAGGTGCAACATGCCGGTGGGGCTGGGAGCGATGCGGGTGCGGACGGTGGTCATCGAGGCAGGACGTTGCGCGGGGGGCGACCGCCGTGATCGACAGGTCGGCACAGCTTCGTTGGTGCGGGCGCGGAGTCTAGCCGACCGGGCGACGCGCACTAGCCGGCGGGGCCGTGCAGCGCTATGGTGTGCGCAGCGTCCGCCGACTCCCGGAGATCGATGCGATGACCGACAAGCTGATCGTCACCAACAAGGCGGCGCTGCACAGCAAGTACGGTGCGGCGGGCGTGCGCAGCATCACTGCGGCGCTGGGCCGGCTGGTCGCGGCGGATCGCGGGCGCGGGCTGCAAAGCCGAGTCGTCGATCTGGCGGCCGCGGCGGCGCTGAAGCGCCTCAAGGCCCCTGCCGTCGTCGATTCGCTGAACCCGAAGCAGAACAAGGACGCGATCGACGCGCTGGTCCGCGCGCTGCAGCCTGACTACCTGCTGCTGGTCGGTTCGATCGACGTCATTCCCCATCAGGACCTCGACAACCCGCTGTTCGCCGACGACAAGGAAGAGGATCCGAAAGCGTGGGGCGACCTGCCCTATGCCTGCGATGCAGCCTACTCCCGCGACATCGCACGATTCGTCGGCCCGACGCGCGTCGTCGGCCGCCTGCCGGATCTCACGGGCGCACGCGAACCGTCGCATCTGCTGGCGCTGCTCGCGCACGCGACCGCGCATCGCCCGCGACCGCTGAAAACCTATCTGCCCTACTTCTCGATCTCGGTGCGGCTGTGGCAGAACTCCACCGCGCAGAGTCTCGAGAACATCTTCGGCAACGACGACGCACTGCTGATCGCCCCACCGGCCAGCGCGGCGCGGCGCGCATCGCTGGCGCGGCTCAGCCACTTCATCAACTGCCATGGAGGTCCCGCCGATCCGCAGTTCTACGGCGAATACCGGGGCAAGTATCCGACGGCGATGACGACGCGGCAGGTCAAGGGACGTATCGGCACGGGGACGGTGGCGGCGATCGAGTGCTGCTATGGCGCCGAGTTGTACGACTCGGTGTCGCTCGCGCTCGACATGCCGATCTGCCAGAGCTATCTCGCGCAGGGCGCGGCCGGCTGGCTGGGCAGCACGACCATCGCGTACGGGCCGGCGCGCGGCAACGGCGCCGCGGACCTGCTGACACAGTATTTCCTGCTCGCCGTGCACCAGGGCGCATCGCTCGGGCACGCCGCACTGAAGGCGCGGCAGGACTACGTTCGCCAGGCCGCGGAAATGGACCCGATCGACCTGAAGACACTGGCGCAGTTCTGCCTGTACGGCGACCCGAGTCTCCATGCCGTCGAGCGCGAGACGCCGACGGCCGTGCCACGCGGCGTATCCGCCGCCGTGGCCGACCGGCACACCCGCGCGGCGACGCGCGGACAGTTGCGCGAGGCGGGCGTGCAGCTCGCGAAGAGCAAACCCACTGCGTCGAAGCCCGCGGCTACGCCGCCGCCCGCGCAGGTCCGCCAGTCGCTGCAGTCGATCGCGCGCACGCTCGGCCTGCCGTCGACCGCCCGGTTCACCACCTACGACGTCGACGGATCCGCACCGACGGCCGCCACGCGGGGGCTCGCCGACAGCAAGGCCACCGCGCGCTGCGATCGTTATCACGTGCTGATCGCCGCGCAGCCGGGACGCAGCAAGAAGGAGCTCGGCGCGCGTGTCGCGGTCGTCGCCCGCGAGGCCGGCGCGCGCGTCGTCGGATATCGCGTCTACCTGCAGAAGTGATGCACAGCGACGGCGATGAGCCTGCCGACGACGGCAGCGCAGACGGTGCCGCACCCCGCGCCGTGCGCGCGCTGCGCGGCACGGTGCAGGACACCGTCGCCGCACGCGGCAGCAAGAGCGAGCGTGTCGCGCCCTTCCTCGTGACCACCGACGCGCGCTACCAGCTGCGGCGGCGGCATGGTCCCAGCTACGGCGACGCAACGCTGGCGCGGCTGGTCGGCCATGTCGTCGAGTGCGACGGCACGGTCATCGCGCGGTTGCTGCTCGTCGACCGCATCGAACGCATCGACTGAGGCGCGGGCGATGACGACTCGGCAAGCGCGGGGCGCGAAGCCGCAGCGCCGGGCGGAAGCCCGCTCCGCACCGACGCGCGGCGCACCGTCCGCACGCGACGCCTCCAACCGCGGCGCTCCCGGTGCAAAGCTGCTGCCCGCGTTCACCTCCCTGCGCCTGGGCCTGCGCGGCCCGGCGGTCGAGCGTCTGCAGCGGCGCCTGGCTGAGCGTGGCTTCCCCAGCGGCGCGAACGACGGCAACTTCGACCGCGCGACCGAGGCCGCAGTCATCGCCTTCCAGTTCAGCGAGGAACTGCTGCCCGACGGCATCGCCGGCCCGCGCACGCTGACGGCGCTCGGGCTGATGAACGACGCACGGCTGCCGTCGTCGACCGGCGCACTGAACCTGCAGGTCGTGTCGGCGATGTGCCCCGGTGCGTCGGCGGCCAGCATCTCGCGCTACCTGCCGGCCGTGGTGGCGGCAATGACGGAGGCCGGACTGGTCGACCGCACGATGCTGCTGATGGCCATTGCGACGATCTGCGCGGAGACGGGCCGCTTCACGCCGCTCGACGAGTTCCGCTCGCGCTACAACACCTCGCCCGCTGCGCGGCCGCCGTACTTCGACCTCTACGACCATCGCCGCGACCTGGGCAACCGCGGCGCCGGCGACGGTGCGCGCTACAAGGGGCGCGGCTTCGTGCAGCTCACGGGGCGCGACAACTACCAGCGCTACAGCCGCCTGCTGGGACTCGGCGACATGCTGCTGGATACGCCCGAGCGCGCCAACGAACCCAGGATCGCGGCGCGCGTGCTGGCGTGCTTCCTGAAGGACCGGGAACGTTCGATCAAGCAGGCGCTGCTCGATCGCGACTTCGCCACGGCTCGCCGCCTGGTCAACGGAGGGCGCCATGGACTGGCCGAGTTCACCGCGTCGTATCTGGCCGGCGAGGCGCTGCTGCGAATGCCGGATGCAGCTCAGCGCATCGCCGCGTAGCACCTGGCTCAGACGAGCGTGCGCGTGTCGATCCAGTGCACGCGGCCGCCGTGGCGGCGCACCTCACTCACCATGTGCGCAGTGCCGCCGGGGCCGTCGCCGGCGCCCCCGTCCCACAGGCATACCAGTTCGACGTCATCGCCGCCCAGCGCGAAAGCTCGTTCCAGCATGGTGACGTTGCACCGCGCGTAGATGTCGCCGTCGGATGTCCCCCCCCGCAACGACGACGATCCGTGCACTGCGGTCCTGGCATGCGCGAGCACGGCGTCGAAAATGCCGAGCCAGCATTCTCCGCCCGGCAGTACCGAGGTCTTGACGAAGGCATCGCGCGCCGCCGGCAGATAGATCTCCAGCGCCGCGCCGCGGGCGAGACAGGCCTGTGCGAACAGCAGGTCGCCGCCGCTGGCCGCGCTGCTGATCGCGTGGTCCGCGGGGCCGACCTTCAGCCGCGTGAGTTCGGCGTCGATGGCCTGCTCCGCGCCGGCCACCCTCGACGCAGGCAGCCGCGGCGTGCTGCGGTCCGGCCGATCGACCATGTGGCCGCTGAACAGGATGACGCGCAAGCGAGGAACGCCGACGGTGTGTGGTGGGTGGTACAGGGTTTGAACCTGTGACCCCTGCCGTGTGAAGGCAGTGCTCTACCGCTGAGCTAACCACCCATGAAACTGCGATGGCGCCGAAACGCAGCGCGGACGCGGATTATTGCACAGCGAAGGCGCCCTTCGTCTCAGGCGAGCCGGTTGCTAGCATGAGGTCATGAACCTGGCCTACACCCTGTTCCGCACCGCGCGCCGCGTCCCGCGCGCGATCGCCGTCATCGAGCGCGACCGCGTCGAACTCGAATACCGGCAGCTGGCCGAACGCGTTCTGGTGCTGGCGGGTGGCCTGCAGTCGCTGGGCGTGCGGCCCGGCGACCGGGTCGGCGTGCTGATGAAGAACTGCGCGCAGTACGTCGAGCTGCTGTACGCGTGCTGGACGCTCGGTGCCTGCGCGATCCCGATGAACACGCGGCTGCACGCGAGGGAAGTCGCGTGGATCCTCGACGATGCGCAGGCGCGCGTGTGTTTCGTCACCGACGATGCCGACACGGCCGGCATCGCGGCCGCCCGCGCCAGCGACACACTGTTCGTCGACGTCGACGGCGCCGACTATCGCCGGTTGCTG
Organism: Burkholderiaceae bacterium; assembly: GCA_044225415.1. Classification (GTDB taxonomy): domain Bacteria; phylum Pseudomonadota; class Gammaproteobacteria; order Burkholderiales; family Burkholderiaceae_F; genus JALORV01. The sequence goes on from JBGAIO010000080.1 coordinate 7,320, forward strand.
CAATCGGAGCCGGGCTCGCTGCACGAGGCGTCGCGCGCCGCGCAGCCGGCGTGGCTGTTCTACACCAGCGGCACCACCGGCAGGCCCAAGGGCGTGCTGCTCACGCATCGCAACCTGCTGGCGATGACGCTCAACTACCTCGCCGACGTGGATCGCGCGGAGGTCGGAGAGCATCTGCTGCATGCGGCGCCGATGTCGCACGGCTCGGGCCTGTACATGATGCCGAACGTCGCGGCCGGCGCGGCGCAGGTGATTCCCGCCGCGCGCAGCTTCGACGTCGACGAGGTGCAGCAGATCCTCGCCTACACCCCGCGCACCAAATTCTTCGCCGCGCCGACGATGGTGATGCGGCTGGTCGACGCGTACGCAGCGCGCGGCGAGCCCCCGCAGCAGCTGAAGCAGATCATCTACGGCGGCGGCCCGATGTACGTGGCCGACAGCGTGCGCGCGCTCGACGTGCTGGGGCCGCGGCTGGTGCAGATCTACGGCCAGGGCGAATCGCCGATGACCATCACGGTGCTGTCCGCCGACGAGCACCTGGCCGATCACGACGGCCGCCGGCTCGAGCGGCTGGGCTCGGTGGGACGCGCGCAGGTGGGCGTCGAGGTCGCGGTGCTCGGTACGGACGGGCGCGCTGTGCCCGGCGGCACGGTCGGCGAGGTCTGCGTGCGCGGCGATACCGTCATGGCCGGCTACCTCAACAATCCGCACGCGACGGCGGAGGCGATGGCGGGCGGCTGGCTGCACACCGGCGACCTCGGGCGCTTCGACGACGCGGGCTACCTGACACTGGTCGATCGCAGCAAGGACCTGATCATCTCGGGTGGATCGAACATCTATCCGCGCGAGGTGGAGGAGGTGCTGCTGCAGGTTCCCGGCGTGAAGGAAGTGGCGGTCGTCGGCGAGCCCGATGCGGAATGGGGCGAGGCGGTGGTGGCGGTCGTGGTCGCCAGCGGCGCGGATGCCGCCGCACTTGACGCGCATTGCCTGGCGCAGATTGCACGCTTCAAGCGTCCGAAGCGGTACGTGTTCGTGGACGAACTGCCGAAGAACGCGACGGGGAAGGTGCTGAAGAGGGAGTTGAGAGGGCTGGTGGAAGGTCAAGGTGGATCCCCGCTTGCGCGGAGATGACGCGCTGAGCACCGTCGCCCCGGCGGAGGCCGGGGCCCAATTTGTGGCGCCGTGAACTTGGATCCCGGCCTTCGCCGGGATGACGGCGACCTCACGCGGCGGCAGCGAGTGGCTCTGCGCGCCAGACGGCCGGCTTCTTCGTTTCCTTCTCGATCCCATCAAGCAGTGCTTCGTGCGCTGCCGCTTCTTCGGCGGTCGCGCGGATGACGACCAGCGCGCTCGCGTCGATCGGACCGAAGCTCGCGACCAGCGCCTCATCGGCACCATCGATCACCAGGCTGTCCTGCCCCCGCGTCATCGCCAGATACACCTCGGCGAGCAGCCCCGCATCCAGCAGCGCACCGTGCAGCGTGCGGTGCGCATTGGACACCGCGTAGCGTTCGCACAGCGCATCCAGCGAGTTGCGCTTGCCTGGATGCTGCTCGCGCGCGAACTGCAGCGAGTCGGTGACTTTCAGGCAGTGCTGCGCGAACGCCGGCCGGCCGATGCGCGCGAGTTCCGCGTCGAGGAACTCGACGTCGAAAGGCGCGTTGTGGATGATGACCTCGGCATCCTTGACGAAGGCCAGCAGGTCGTCGGCGATGTCCGCGAACTTCGCCTTGTCGGCGAGGAACTCGGTGGTCAGGCCGTGCACGGCCAGCGCGCCCTCGTCGCTGTCGCGCTCCGGGTTCAGATAGTGATGGAAGCGCCGTTCGGTGACTCGGCGCGCCACCACCTCGATCGCGCCGATCTCGATCACGCGATGACCCTGCCGCGCCTCCAGGCCGGTGGTCTCCGTGTCCAGCACGACCAGGCGCATGCTGCCTATTCCGCCCCGGACGCGTGCTGTGCCGGCACGTGCTCGTCCGCCGCGCCGCCATGCTCATGATGATGGTGCGAACCCATCCACCGGCCCAGGAACTGCTCCATCAGCGTGTACATCGTCGGCACCACGAACAGCGTCAGCACCGTGCCGAAGCTCATGCCGCCGACGATGACCCAGCCGATCTGGATGCGGCTTTCCGCGCCGGCGCCGTGCGACAACGCCAGCGGTACCGCGCCCAGCACCATCGCGCCGGTGGTCATCAGGATCGGCCGCAGCCGCAGCACGGCCGCGTGCTGCACCGAATCCAGCAGCGACTGCCCGCGCTCCTGCAACTGGTTGGCGAACTCCACGATCAGGATGCCGTGCTTGGTGATCAGCCCCACCAGCGTGACGACGCCGATCTGGCTGTAGATGTTCCACGTGCCGCCGGTCGCCCACAGCGCGAAGAGCGCTCCGGCCATCGACAGCGGCACCGACAGCAGGATCACGAAGGGATCGGCGAAGCTTTCGAACTGCGCCGCCAGCACGAGGTAGATGAAGATGAGTGCCAGCACGAAGGTGATGTAGATCGACCCCTGCGAGTCGCGGAACTCGCGCGACACGCCGTTCAGATCCGTCACCGTGCCCTGGGGCAGCACGCGCTTCGCCACCGCGTCCATCGTCGCAAGCGCGTCGCCCAGCGCGTAGCCCGGCGCAACCTGCGCGGAGATCGTCACCGCGCGCAGCCGCTGGAAGTGGTTCAGCGACTGCGGCGACACGCCCTCGTTGACATTAACGACGTTGGCGAGCTGCACCATGCTGCCGTCGCGCGCGCGCACGTAGATGTCGCTGATGTCGTTGGGGCGCGAGCGGTCGCGCGGCGCCACCTGCACGATGACGTCGTACTGTTCGCCGTCCTTCTTGAAGCGCGTGATCTGCTTGCCGCCCAGCATCGTCTGCAGCGTCGTGCCGACGGTCTCCACGGCGATGCCGAGGTCGCCCAGCTTGTCGCGGTTGATGTCGACCTTGAGCTCCGGCGTGTTCAGCCGCAGGTCCGACTGCGGATTGACCACGACGCCGGTCTTGCTGACCTCCGCGATGAACTCCTGCACCATGCGGTCGAGCTCGGCGTAGGAGGTCTGCGCCATGATCACGTACTCGATCGGCAGCGTGCGCGGCGACTGGCCCAGCGACGGCGGATTGACCGCGAAACCGATGACGCCGGGCAGTTGCTGGAACCGCGCGTTGAGCTCGCGCGCGATGTCCTGCTGCTTGCGCCCCCGCTCCTCCCACGGCTTGAGCCGCAGGATCGCGTTGCCGTAGTCCACCGTCGGGAAGCCCGCCACCGCGTTGTAGGCGGCCATCTCGGGGATGGTCTCGTAGTAGCTCTCCACTGCGCGCAGCTGCTGCGAGGTGTAGTCCACGGTCGCGCCTGGCGGCGATTGCAGCCGCCCGAAGATCACGCCGCGGTCCTCGGTGGGCGCGAGCTCCGAGCGCAGCAGCGAGAAGAAGAGCCCTGCCAGTCCCGCCACCACGAACCAGCCGATGACCACGATCCAGCGGCGCTGCAGCAGCCATGCCAGCGCGCGTGCGTAGCCGCTGGTGAGCCGATCGAGAAAATTCTCGATCGCCGTGAACAGGCGACCGTGCTTCGTCTCGTGCTTGAGCAGCTTCGAGCACATCATCGGCGACAGCGTCAGCGCAACGAAACCCGACACCAGCACCGCGCCGGCCAGCGTCAGCGCGAACTCGATGAACAGGCGCCCCGTGCGCCCGGTGGCGAAAGCGAGCGGCGCGAACACCGCCGTCAGCGTCAGCGTCATCGCCACGACGGCGAAGCCGATCTCCTTGATGCCCTTGATGGCCGCGCTGACGCGGTCCATGCCCTCTTCGATGTTGCGATAGATGTTCTCCAGCACGACGATGGCGTCGTCCACCACCAGGCCGATGGCCAGCACCATCGCGAGCAACGTCAGCGTGTTGATGGTGAAGCCGAAGGCGTACATCAGCGCGAAGGCGCCCACCAGCGCCAGCGGGATCGTCACCAGCGGAATCAGCGTCGCGCGGAAGTTGCGCAGGAAGAAGAAGATCACCAGCACGACGAGGATCACGGCCTCGGCAATGGTGCGGAACACCGACTGGATCGACCGGTCGATGAACACCGAGGAGTCGTAGGCGACGCTGATCTTCATGCCCGACGGCAGCGTCTCGTTGATCTTCGCAATCTCCTGCTGCAGCGCGCGCGACAGTTCGAGCGGATTGCCGGTCGCCTGCTTGACCACGCCCATGTTGATCGACGGCCGTCCGCCGAAGCGCGCGACGACGCGCTCGTCGGCTGCGCCGACCACCACCTCGGCGACGTCGCGCAGCCGCACCGGATAGCCGCGCGACACGGCGACGATCAGGTCCTCGAACTGCTGGCGCGTGCTGACGTCGGTGGTGGCGACGATCGAGAACTCGCGCTTCGCGGACTCGATGCGGCCGGACGGCAGCTCGATGTTCTGGCGCCGCAGCGCAGTCTCCACGTCGCCCACCGTCAGCGCATAGGCGGCCAGCCGGTCGCGGTCCACGTTGATGCGCATCGACGTCTTGCGTTCGCCGAAGATCCACACGTCGGCCGCACCCGGCAGCACCGACAGCCGCGGCTTCACGTAGCGGTTCAGGTAGTCGGACACGTCCAGCGCAGAGCGTTCGCCCGACGTGACCGCCATCCAGATGACCGGGAAGGAGTCGGCCTCTACCTTCGAGATGACCGGCTCGTCGATGTTGTCGGGCAGCCGCGCGCGCACGCGCGCCACCTTGTCGCGGACTTCCGCGGCGGCGGCGTCGGGATCGCGCGTCAGCCGGAAGCGCACGTTGATGTTGCTGCGCTCCTGCCGGCTGAACGAGGTGAGCAGTTCCACGCCCTCGATGCCGGCCAGCGAATCCTCCAGCACCTTGGTGATCTGCGACTCGACCACTTCGGCCGACGCGCCGGTGTAGGTGGTCTGCACGCTGACCACCGGCTCGTCGATCTTCGGATACTCGCGCACCGCAAGCCGCGAGTACGAGATCAGGCCGATGACCAGCACCAGCAAGGACAGCACGGTCGACAGCACCGGGCGGCGGATGCACAACTCGAAGAGGCTCATCGCGATGGTCCGATCGGCGCGTGCATCAGGAGGCGCCGGCCTTCTTCGCGGCGCCCGGCCCCGGCGCATCCACGCCCGGCGCGCGCGGCGCGAGCACCGTGACCGGCTGGCCGTCGCGTGCCAGCCGCATGCCGGCCGTCACGACCTGATCGCCCACCGCGAGGCCGCTCACCACTTCCACCATTGCGTCGCGGCGCACGCCGATCTTCACCGGCACGCGCCGCGCGGCGTTGTCGACCACCTTGTAGACGTAGAACTCCTCGCCCTGCGGCACGATCGCCTCCTCGGGCACCATCAGCGCATCGGCGCGCTCGCCGACGATGACCCGCACGCGCACGAACATCCCCGGACGAAGCTGCCCCGACGTGTTGTCCAGACGCGCGCGGATCTC
>JBGAIO010000081.1:0-9314 GCA_044225415.1 Burkholderiaceae bacterium
CTCGCCGAAGCGAGGCCTTTTCTTCCAGGTGACGCTGGTCAGCCGCCCGTGATGTTCGACGCCTGCTTGCCCTTCGGACCCTGCACCACCTCGAACTGCACCTTCTGACCTTCCTTCAGGGTCTTGAAGCCGTTCATCTGAATGGCCGAGAAGTGTGCGAACAGATCCTCGCCCCCATCGTCCGGCGTGATGAAGCCATACCCTTTGGCGTCGTTGAACCACTTGACCGTACCAGTTGCCATCCCTCGTCCTTCCCACGTAAGTGGAGCGGCGTCCCGGCCTGCGCCGTGCTGCCCCGAACCAGCGCACTATCGTTGGTTTGTGGTGCGCCTTTCGCCCCATGTGCCTGCGCACACCGGCTTGGCGGTGGATTGTTCGAGCAAAAGTCCCGGCGGTCAAGGGATTGCCCGAGGTAGTCGTTCAGGCGGTCGCGTCCGTTGAATCCACATGCTGCAGCGTCTTGCGGCGCAGCGGAACGGCTCCATCTACAGCTTCGAGCGCCGCCGAGATGGATCGGCAGCGTCGAGCGTGTCGGAACCGCCGGGCGCCGGGGGCGTCCTAGACACGGACATTGCGTGCTGTTGCGCCGTTGTTGCACGGTGTCGCAAGCACCTGAGTGCAGAGGGATTTACCGTATGATTGGTACGCTTTTTGTATCCGGAAAAGCGTGACCGGTATGCATAGAATGGCAGCCAGAATGCAGATCAATGAGCGAGCGGATTGATGAAGGCGCCGTCGTCGAGAAGCAGGCTTCTCGCGTCAAGCCGCCGCCCATGTACCAGGTGGTCCTGCTGAACGACGACTACACACCGATGGAATTCGTGGTCGGCGTCCTGCAGAAGTTCTTCGGCAAAGGGAGAGAACAGGCAACCCAGATCATGCTGAAGGTGCATCACGAAGGGCGCGGCGTCTGTGGGGTGTATCCCCGGGACATCGCCGCGACGAAGGTCGAGCAGGTCGGCAGTTATTCACGCCAGCATCAGCATCCGCTGCAGTGCGTGATGGAGGAAGCATGATCGCCCAGGAACTCGAAGTCAGTCTGCACATGGCCTTCGTGGAGGCCCGGCAGGCGCGACATGAATTCATCACGGTCGAGCATCTGCTGCTCGCGCTGCTGGACAACCCTTCGGCGGCTGAAGTCCTCCGTGCCTGCGCCTGCAACATCGAAGACCTGCGAAAGAACCTGCAGAACTTCATCGCCGACAACACGCCGATCCTGCCGCCCAATTCGGAGGCCGACACGCAGCCCACGCTCGGCTTCCAGCGCGTGATCCAGCGCGCCATCATGCATGTGCAGTCCACCAGCAACGGCAAGAAGGAAGTGACCGGCGCCAACGTGCTGGTGGCCATCTTCGGCGAGAAGGATTCGCACGCGGTGTACTACCTGCACCAGCAGGGCGTGACCCGGCTGGACGTCGTCAACTTCATTTCGCATGGCATCACGAAGTCGGGCCAGGCCGGCGAAGAGAAGGCCAAGCCCGCCGCCGAGCAGGAAGGCGAGGGCGAGGGCAAGGACCAGCCGTCGCCGCTGGAGCAGTACACGCAGAATCTCAACGCGCTGGCCAAGGAAGGCAAGATCGATCCGCTGATCGGCCGCGAGCTGGAAGTCGAGCGCGTGATCCAGGTGCTGTGCCGCCGCCGCAAGAACAACCCGCTGCTGGTGGGCGAGGCCGGCGTGGGCAAGACCGCCATCGCCGAGGGCCTGGCCTGGCGCATCGTCAAGGGCGACGTACCGGAGATCCTGGAAAAGTCCAACGTCTATTCGCTGGACATGGGCGCGCTGCTGGCGGGCACCAAGTACCGCGGCGACTTCGAGCAGCGGCTGAAGGCCGTGCTGAAGCAGTTGAAGGCCAACTCCAACGCCGTGCTGTTCATCGACGAGATCCATACGCTGATCGGCGCAGGTTCCGCGTCCGGCGGCACGCTGGACGCATCCAACCTGCTGAAGCCGGCACTGGCCAGCGGCGCGCTGAAGTGCATCGGAGCGACCACCTACAACGAATACCGCGGCATCTTCGAGAAGGACCATGCGCTGTCGCGCCGCTTCCAGAAGATCGACGTGATCGAGCCGACCGTGGCGCAGACCATCGAGATCCTGAAGGGGCTGAAGTCGCGCTTCGAGGAGCACCACGGCGTCAAGTACTCGTCGGGCGCGATCACCGCGGCTGCCGAGCTGTCGGCCAAGTTCATCAACGACCGCCACCTGCCCGACAAGGCGATCGACGTCATCGACGAGGCCGGCGCCGCGCAGCGCATCCTGCCCAAGTCGCGGCAGAAGAAGACCATCGGCAAGAACGAGGTCGAGGAGATCATCGCCAAGATCGCGCGCATCCCGCCGCAGACCGTGTCCACCGACGACCGCGCGCAGCTGAAGAACCTCGACCGCAACCTGAAGAACGTGGTGTTCGGCCAGGATCCGGCCATCGAGGCATTGGCCGCCGCCATCAAGATGGCGCGTTCGGGCCTCGGCAAGCCCGACAAGCCGATCGGCTCGTTCCTGTTCTCGGGTCCGACCGGGGTCGGCAAGACCGAAGTCGCCAAGCAGCTCGCCTTCACCATGGGCATCGAGCTGATCCGCTTCGACATGTCGGAGTACATGGAGCGCCACGCGGTGAGCCGGCTGATCGGCGCGCCGCCGGGATACGTCGGTTTCGACCAGGGCGGCCTGCTGACCGAGGCGATCAGCAAGAAGCCGCACGCGGTGCTGCTGCTCGACGAGATCGAGAAGGCGCACCCGGACATCTTCAACATCCTGCTGCAGGTGATGGACCACGGCACGCTGACGGACAACAACGGCCGCAAGGCCGACTTCCGCAACGTGATCATCGTGATGACCACCAACGCGGGCGCCGAGACGCTGCAGAAGGGCACGATCGGTTTCGCCAACGCGCGCGAGGCCGGCGACGAGATGGCCGACATCAAGCGCATGTTCACGCCCGAGTTCCGCAACCGGCTGGACGCGACCATCTCCTTCAAGGCGCTGGATTCGCAGGTCATCCTGCGCGTGGTCGACAAGTTCCTGATGCAGCTGGAAGACCAGTTGCACGAGAAGAAGGTCGACATCCTGTTCACCGACGCGCTGCGTGCGCACCTGGCGAAGAAGGGCTTCGATCCGGTGATGGGCGCACGGCCGATGGCCCGGCTGATCCAGGACACGATCCGCAAGGCGCTGGCCGACGAGCTGCTGTTCGGCAAGCTGGTCAATGGCGGGCGCGTCGAGGTGGACGTCGACGACGCCGGCAACGTCAAGCTGGACTTCCCGCCGTCGGACAGCGGCGACGCGCCGCGTCGCGAGCAGGGCGAGCCGGTGCTGTCGGAGTGATGCGTTCGGAACGACGCATAGACGAATCGCTTACATGAGCATGCGTTCGACCCGAGGCAACCCGGGTTGACGCCCGCAGGCAACCGTCTTCAAATGAGGCCCGCATTCATTGCGGGCCTTTTTTTGTTTTTGGGAGGGGAGACATGACAACCAGAATGCTGGCGGCCGGCTTCGTGCTGGCCATCGCCGGCGGCGCGGTCCTCGCGCAGACACCGCCACCGGCAGCGGCACCCGCCGTGGCGCTGCCGTCCAACGCCGCCTATCTCGCATCCAATTGCGCCAACTGCCATGGCACCTCCGGCGTGGCGAAGGGCGCGATGCCCAGCCTGGCGGGCATGCCGAAAGCGACCATCGTCGAGCAGTTCAAGGCGTTCCGCGACGGCAAGCGCCCCGCGACGATCATGCACCAGCTCGCCAAGGGCTACACCGACGCGCAGATCGAACTCGTCGCCGATTTCTTCTCGAAACAGACGCCGGCACGCTAGGGAGACGACGATGAACGAACTCAGCCCCGTCGTCCCGGCGAAGGCCGGGACCCAATTTCTCTCCCGCCGTGATCTGCTGAAGGCGGCCGCGCTCGCCTCCAGTGCGCCGCTGCTCGCTGCCTGCGCCACCACCGACACGAAGTCGACCGGCAAGGTCGTCGTCATCGGCGCCGGCTACGGCGGCGCCACTGCCGCGAAATATCTGCGCCTGTGGTCCGGCGGCACGATCGACGTCACGCTGGTCGATCCGAACGAAGCCTTCGTGTCGTGCCCGATCTCCAACCTGGTGCTCGGCGGCTCGCGCACGCTGGCCGACATCACCGTGAGCTACGCCGGCCTGGACAGGCACGGCGTGAAACGCGTCCGCGATACCGCCACCGCGGTCGATGCCGCGAAGAAGGAGGTGCGGCTCGCCTCGGGCACGACACTGACCTACGACCGGCTGATCGTGTCGCCCGGCGTGGAGTTCATGTACGACCGAGTGCAGGGCTGGAGCGCGTCCGCTGCGAATACCTACCTGCATGCATGGAAGGCCGGGCCGCAGACGGTGGCGCTGCGCAGGCAGCTCGTCGACATGAAGGACGGCGGCGTCGTGCTGATGTCGATCCCGGTCGCGCCGTATCGCTGCCCGCCGGGGCCGTACGAGCGCGCCTGCCAGATCGCGTGGTACCTGAAGGCCGCCAAGCCGAAGAGCAAGCTCGTGATCCTGGACGGCAACCCGGACTACGTGTCGAAGAAGCCGCTGTTCTCGCGCGTGTTCGGCGAAGACTACAAGGGCATCGTCGACTATCGCGTCGGCAGCAACGTCACGGAGATCGACGTGAAGACCGGCACGCTGGTCACCGAGGTCGGCGACAAGGTGCGTGGCGACGTGGTCAACCTGATCCCGCCGCAGCGTGCCGGCGACATCGCGCGCGACGCCGGGCTGATCACCGCCAACGCGCGCTGGTGCGAGGTCGACTGGACGACGCTGGAGTCGATCAAGGTGCCGGGGGTGCACGTGCTGGGCGATGCGACGCTGTCGGCGCCGGCGATGCCCAAGTCCGGACACATGGCCAACCAGCACGGCAAGGCGGCCGCCGCGGCGATCGTCGAACTGCTCAACGGCCGTCCCGTGACGCCGCCGATGATGGCCAACACCTGCTACAGCTTCATCGACGACAAAAACGCCGTGCATGTGTGCAGCGTGCATCGCTGGGTGCCGGAGAAGAAGACGATGGAAGCGGTCGCCGGCTCCGGCGGCATCTCGTCGCAGGACCGCGCGTCGTGGGCGCTGGAGGGCGCGTTTGCCAGCGGGTGGGCGCAGACGATCTGGGCCGACATGCTGGCCTAGCGTCTGACCTTGCCGTCGCCCCGGCGCAGGCCGGGGCCCAATTTTCAACGCCAAAATGGATCTCCGCTTTTGCGGGGATGACAGCTCGCACTGCCGATGGCCTCGCGCAGTCTGCTGTCATCCCCGCGAAAGCGGGGATCCAGTTTTCTCGGCCGCATCACGCTCCCTGAAGGCAATCAACCCTTGGTTCTCCGGGTGTCGACCACGCTTGTCCGCGTAATACGCCCGGATCGCCGCCAAGTCTTTCTCGACGTCTCCGCTCATGCGCAGCACACGATCGACCGCCACTTCGCGACGTCCGTAGTCGATGCTGGCGAGCACGACCGGCAGGTCGCGTGCGAGCGCCAGGTGATAGAAGCCCGAGCGCCAGTACGGCCGGAAACGACGCGTGCCTTCGGGCGCGATGGCAAGCCAGAACCACGGCTCGCTGTCCATCAGGTCGGCGAGTTCCTGCACGGCACCGGTCGAGCGCGAGCGCACGATGGGCCGGCCGCCGAAGGCGCGCAGGAAGCGGCCGACGGTGGCGCCGGTGAGGCCCTTGAACAGCGACTCCTTCCCGACGAAGCTCACCGGCTGAGCAATCACCCAGCGCGCGAGCATGCCCCACACCACGTCCCAGTTGGACGTGTGCGGGTAGACGATGGCGATGCCCTTCGCGGCGGGGAAGCCGTTGAAGAGCACGCGCCAGCCGGCGAGCTTCAGCGCGAGCCGCGCGGCCTCGGCAAGGCAGCGTTGCGGGAGCGGGACCGGCCGCAGCGAGGGTGCGGGTTCGTTCATGTTTGTCGTGTGGCTGCGCGTATGCCGGAAGCAAGGGCCATGTTCGATTCCTACTCAGCGTTCCAACTTTCCACTCGTGATATGTGGTCCCTGCAAACGCTGGCACGGGAGTTGAAGGTGCCCAAAGATCGGATCCCGGCCTTCGCTGGGATGACAGAGTGACGACGTCGATTCCCGGCGACCACAACGCGTGGCTGTTCGGTTCAAGCCGTCGCCTGATGCTTGGGCACTCGGCGAAGTACCTCATTCAAGGCTCTCGTTACAAGATGAATAAGAATCTCAAGAAAAGTTGGAATTGACAGGGATCAAAATTCTTTGGAAGAATACTTTTAGAAACCGTCGTGGCACACCGGCAATCACTTCGTTGCTTGAGTAGATGTGCGTGGGCTGTCTGCTAGTGGATTACGCCGTATGTTGGTCGGCCTGTCATCCCGTAGCAAGCTAAGACTCCAACGGAAGAAGGGCGTCTCGAGGAGGTGCCCTTCCACCACCGAGTTAGTGCAACTTTGTCGGACGTTTCAGTCCAGGGGCAAGTGATGCCTGTGTCGCAAAGTGTCGCAAGAAGCCTGCGCTGCTTCAGCCGGCTTTTCTTGTGCGCTGTCTGCGCCTTTGCCCCCATCTCGAACGCAGATCAGAACGATTCGGTGGGTGGCGAGCCAAGTCTGTCCATCGAAGGTTCCCGGCCTCGCGTCTACGCGCTGTTCTCGGCTCTCGGAGACAGGCTGACCTATGTGCAGAACGTGCGCGAGACCCAGACTCGCTTCGCGCCGTACGTACGCTCCACGCTGCAGATGACGGACCACATGCTGAACACCGTCGTGCTGAAGAGCATGGACGAGGCCATCGCAGCGGTTCAGCCGCGCAGCGTGCGGCGGTATTACGCGCTGGAGCCGCGTGGGATGGCCGATGCAGATCCGGCGCAGCGCGACCAGCGCGCGCTGCAGGCAGTACTGCTTACGGCGAAATCGATGCCGGAACGGTCGACCTGGGATGAAATCATCGTCGTCACGCCGGCGTACGCGGCCACGGAGTCCGACGGAATGGCGTCGCGGCTGCACGGCGTCGGCGTGTATGTGCATCCATTGAAGAGCGAGCGGCTCATTCTGGGCGCATCGGGTGGCGGGCCGAGCACCGGTGGGTCGGGAGCCATGGCGGAGCGTATCGTCGATCCCGAGGCTGGCGGCGTCATGAAGGAGCGGGTCTACACGCCGAAGGGCGAAGAGCATCGCGCAAGGCAATACATTGCCGTCTACTACTACGCGCGCATCCGCCGCTACGACGCGAAGACCATGGAGCTTCTGTCGGAGGTCAATCGCCGTGAATCGCTGAAGTACAACGATCCCGAGTCGACGGCCGGCAACTTTGCGCAATCGATCCCGGCGGAGTTCCTTGCCCGGCGAATGACGGCGCTGACGCACGACTCGACGGTTTCGGGCATGCGGCAGGCGCTGGGCGTGGTGACGGTCGGCCCGCTGGAGTTCATCGATGATGTGCCGCCGGTTTCGCCTTCCGCGATACCGGCCGGTGGCCCGCAGCAAAGCCACGCGAGATAGGCCGCCGTCCCGGCGGATGGGCGCCGGTCGTTCGGTCGGCGCAACGGCGCGTAGCAGGCGCTCAGTGCCTCCCGGTACTGCCAAACCCGCCCGTACCACGCGACGACGCAGGAAAATCGTCGACCACATTGAACTGCGCCTGCACCACCGGCACGACCACCAGCTGCGCCAGCCGTTCGAGCGGATTCAGAGTGAAGGGCGTCGTGCCGCGGTTCCAGGTCGACACCATCAGTTCGCCCTGGTAGTCGGAGTCGATCAGGCCCACCAGGTTGCCGAGCACGATGCCGTGCTTATGGCCGAGGCCGGAGCGTGGCAGGATCAGCGCCGCATAGCCGGGGTCGCCGATGTGGATGGCGATGCCGGTGGGCACGAGGTGAGTGCTGCCGGGCTCGATCACGAGCGGCGCGGCCACGCAGGCGCGCAGGTCGAGGCCGGCCGCGCCTGCGCTGGCATAGCCCGGCAGCTGTTCGCGCAGGCGCTCGTCGAGGATGCGGACGTCGATCTTCAAGGCGTGGTTTCCGAAGGGATGGAAGCCGCGGCGTGGCACGCGACGCCGCGCCGGGTGCGTTACCGCGGCGGCAGCTTGCCGAAGGTCTGCGCGACGCGCTGCTTGTATTCCGCGTGCTTGCGCAGCCGGTCGGCCGTGCTGCCCGAGGTCAGCGATCGCAGGCGGCGGAAGCCCCACACGACGAGCCCGATGCCGATGATCAGCGCGACGATGCCGCCGTTGCCCACCAGCGCATGCACGATCATCAGGCCGCCGCCGACCAGCGCGACCGCAGGACCCGCGGAGGCGCGATTCTCGCGCGGTGCATTGCGCGCGACGTCCTTCAGTCGATCAACGAGATCCTCCGCCTGCGGGCGGTTCAGCACCGGGCCATCGGATTCAGCGGCAGGGCTGCGTACGGACGATGATGTCCGCGCCGACGATGCCGTGCCGGCGGATGACGGGCGCACGTTGATCGGTGTATTCGGCAACTCGACGATCTGCGCCCCGCCGCCGGCGCGCAGCCGTGCCGCCGACTCGCGCTCGAGTTGCTCGATGTAGGCGACGAAGTCGCCGTTGCGGGGTTCCTGGCTGTTCATCGTGATGTGCTCAGCGCAGTCGTTGCGCAATCTCCGCGATCAATCGCCGCGCCTGCGTGCGCTTGTCGGCGCGCGGCAGCGCGGTCTCGCCCTGCGCATCGACCAGGTGCAATTCGCTGGCGTCCGCACCGAGCGCGTCCTGCGCGCGATTGGCGACCACCAGCGGCAGCTTCTTCGCCGCGAGCTTGCTGCGCGCGTTGGCCAGCACGTCGTCGCTTTCCGCGGCGAAGCCCACGCAGAACGGCGCGCGCGGCAGCGCGGCCACGCTGGCGAGGATGTCGGGGTTGGGCGCGAACTGCAGCGCGGGCGCGGTGCCTTCTGCGCGCTTGAGCTTGCGCGGGCTGGCATTGGCGACGCGCCAGTCGGCGACCGCCGCCACGCCGATGAACACGTCGGCGGGCAGCGCCGCGTGCACGGCGTCGTGCATCTGCTGTGCGCTCACCACGTCGACCCGGCGCACGCGGCGCGGCGTGGCGAGCATCGTCGGGCCCGAGACCAGCACGACGTCGGCGCCGGCCTCGGCGGCGGCACGCGCGATGGCGAAGCCGGTCTTGCCCGAAGACAGGTTGGTGATGCCTCGCACCGGGTCGATGGCCTCGAAGGTCGGCCCGGCCGTGACGACAACGCGCTTGCCCTTCAACAGTTTCGGCTGGAAGTGCGCGACGATGTCCGCGAGCAGGTCGGCGGGTTCGAGCATGCGGCCGAGGCCGGTCTCGCCGCAGGCCTGCACGCCGGCCGCGGGTCCGAGCACGACGGCG
>JBGAIO010000081.1:9347-12695 GCA_044225415.1 Burkholderiaceae bacterium
CATCTCGACGTTCATCGCCGGCGCGACCAGCAGCGCGGTGCGCGCGCGATCGCGCGCCAGTACCAGTGTCGACAGCAGATCGTCGGCGAGCCCGTGGGCGGCCTGCGCGATGAAATGAGCGCTGGCCGGCGCGACCACGACCGCATCGGCACCGCGCGTCAGTTCGATGTGCGGCATCGCGTTGGCGACCTGTGCCTCGCCGCTCGCGTGCCACAGGTCGGTGTACACGGGCCGGCCGCTCAGGGCCTGGAAGGTGGTCGCGCTGACGAACTGCTGGGCGGCGCGCGTCATCACCACCTGCACCGTCGCGCCTTCGTCCTGCAGACGCCGCACCAGCTCGCAGGTCTTGTACGCGGCCACGCCGCCGGTCACGCCGACGACGATGCGGCGGTCGGCGAGATCGGCGGGAGCGGCAGCGGACTGCAACCCGGTTTCCATCACGCTATTTTGCCCGACGCATGCGCGCGAGTTCGTCGAAGATCAGCAGCGCCGCGCCGCCGACGATGGCCGAGTCGGCCAGGTTGAAGGCCGGCCAGTGCCAGCCGCCCCAGTGGAAGTCGAGGAAATCGACCACGTGGCCGTAGGCCGCGCGATCGATCAGGTTGCCGAGCGCGCCGCCCAGGATCAGGGCCAGCGCGAGGCTGAACCAGCGCTGATGGCCGTGACGGGCGAGCAGGTACACGATGAACAGCGACGCCGCGACCGCGACCACCATCAGGAAGGTCGACTGCCAGCCCGATGCCGATGCGAGGAACGAGAAGGCCGCGCCCTTGTTGTAGGTGAGCACGAGGTTGAAGAAGCTCGTGACCGGGCGCACGTCGCCGTAGTCGAAGACGTGCTCGACCCACTGCTTGGTGGCCTGGTCGAGCACGATCACCACCGCGGCGATGACCAGCCAGGGCAGCAGGCGCCGTGTCAGCGGCGCCGGCGCCGTGATGGCGGTGGCGTCGGTCATGCGTGACTGCGCGGCTCGCCGGCGCCGAAGAGGTTCGACACGCAGCGCCCGCACAGCGTCGGATGCCCAGGGTCGGCCCCGACGTCGCTGCGCCAGTGCCAGCAGCGCTCGCACTTGGGGGCAGCCGACGGCGTGACAACGATCGCTTCGTCGGCGGCATCGGCTACCGGCGTGACGCGTGCCTGCGACGTGATCATCACGAAGCGCAGGTCGTCGCCGAGCGAAGCCAGCAGGCCGGCCTTCGGACCGTGCGCACGGATCTCGATCTCGGCCTGCAGCGAGGAGCCGATCGCGCCGGCTTCGCGCAGTTCCTCGAGCCGCTTCTGCACGTCGGCGCGCACCGCGCGCAACGCCGTCCAGCGCTCCACCAGCGCGGCTTCATCCGGTACTTCGGGCAGTTGCGCGTAGGTCTCGGTAAAGATCGTCCCGTCGTTGCGACGACGAAACACCTTCCACGCCTCTTCCGCCGTGAACGACAGGACGGGCGCCATCAGCCGCAGCAGCGCGTCGGTGATCCGATGCAGCGCCGACTGCGCGGAACGGCGCGCATGCGAGTTCGGCGGCGTCGTGTACAGCCGGTCCTTCAGGATGTCGAGGTAGAACGCGCCGAGGTCTTCGGAGGCAAAGCCCTGCAGGCGCGCGACGATCGGGTGGTACTCGCAGCGCTCGTAGTCCGCCTGCGTCTGCGCGCTGACCGCGCGCATCAGGGCCAGCGCATAGCGGTCGATCTCGAGCCATTCGCCGACCGGCAGCGCATCGGTGGCCGGGTCGAAGTCGCTGGTGTTGGCGAGCAGGAAGCGCAGCGTGTTGCGCACCCGGCGGTAGCTTTCGACCACGCGCTTCAGGATCTCGTCGGACAGGGTCAGCTCGCCGGAGTAGTCCGAGCTCGCCACCCACAGCCGGATGATTTCCGCGCCCAGCGTATCGGCCACCTTCTGCGGCGCGATGACGTTGCCGAGCGACTTGCTCATCTTGCGACCCTGGCCGTCGACCACGAAGCCGTGTGTCAGCAGCGACCGGTAGGGCGGCACGCCGTTGATCATGCAGGACGTGAGCAGCGACGAGTGGAACCAGCCGCGGTGCTGGTCCGATCCCTCCAGGTACATGTCGGCCGGAAAGGCGAGCTTGTCGGCGTGCGAGCCGCGCAGCACGGTGTCGTGCGTGGTCCCGGAATCGAACCACACGTCGAGCGTGTCCTTGTTCTTCACGTAGTGCGCGGCATCGTCGCCGAGCAGGTCGCGCGGATCCAGGTCCTGCCACGCCTCGATGCCGGCGACTTCGACGCGCTTCGCGACTTCTTCCAGCAGTTCCAGCGTGCGCGGATGCAGTTCGCCGGTGGCCTTGTGCACGAAGAAGGCCATCGGCGTGCCCCACTGGCGCTGGCGCGACAGCGTCCAGTCGGGGCGGTTGGCGATCATGCCGGTCAGGCGCGCCTTGCCCCACGACGGATAGAAGCGCGTGGCCTCGATGCCTTCCAGCGCCAGTTCCCGCAATGTGCAGCCGCCTTCCTTGGGCACGGTGTCCATGCCGGCGAACCACTGCGACGTGGCGCGGTAGATCACCGGCGTGCGGTGCCGCCAGCAATGCATGTAGCTGTGCGTGAACTTCTCCACCTTCAGCAGCGCGCCGTGTTCGCGGATCACGTCGACGATCTTCGGGTTCGCGTCCCAGATCTTCAGGCCGCCGAACAGCGGCAGCGACGCTGCGTACACGCCGTCGCCCTGCACGGGATTGAGGATCTCGTCGTCGGTCATGCCGTGCGCTTTGCACGACACGAAGTCTTCGACGCCGTAGGCGGGCGACGAGTGCACGATGCCGGTGCCGGTGTCGAGCGTCACGTAGTCGCCGAGATATACCGGCGCGTCGCGGTCGTAGAACGGGTGGCGGAAACGGATCAGGCCGAGCTTCGCGCCAACGGTGGTGGCGAGGACGGTGCCGGTCAGACCCCATGACGCGAGGCACGCGTCACGGCGTTCGCTCGCCAGCACCAGCAGGCGGTCGCCGGCGTCGACCAGGTCGTAGCTGAACTCCGGATGCAGGTTCAGCGCCTGGTTCGCGGGAATCGTCCAGGGCGTCGTCGTCCAGATGACGGCCGCCGCCGGCTTGTCCGGCAGGTTTGGCAGGCCGAAGGCCGCGGCCAGGCGCGCACGCTCGTCGTCGCGCAACGCGAAGGCGACGTCGACGGCGAGATCGACCTTGTCCTGGTATTCGACTTCCGCTTCGGCCAGCGCCGAGCCGCAGTCGAAGCACCAGTTCACAGGCTTCAGGCCACGGAACACGAAGCCGCGCGCCATGATCTTCGCCAGTGCGCGGATCTCGTTGGCCTCGGTCCTGAAATTCATCGTCAGGTACGGCTGCGACCAGTCGCCGAGCACGCCGAGCCGCTTGAAGTC
>JBGAIO010000082.1:0-15664 GCA_044225415.1 Burkholderiaceae bacterium
GGTGCAGTGACGACGCTTGACGCCGGCGCAACCACCGGCGCGACGATAGCGGTCGATACCGTGGTGGTCGGGTTCGACGGCGGCGCCGTGGTCGCGGCGGGCGCCGCCGACGCCGTCTGTACCGGCGCATCCCCGCGCTGCCACGTGCCCGCGGCGATCTGCGTCATCGTGATGCGCTCGAGCTCCACTTCGCCTGTGCCGCCCGCCGCGACACCGAGCTTCGTCGCCGCGGCGTATGACAGGTCGATGATGCGGCCGTCGTGGAATGGCCCGCGGTCATTCACGCGCACGATCACGCTGCGCCCGCTGCGCAGGCTCGTGACGCGCACGTAGCTCGGCAGCGGCAGCGTCGGGTGTGCGGCCGTCATCGCGAACATGTCGTAGATCTCGCCGCTGGCCGTGCGGTTGCCATGGAACTGCTTGCCGTACCACGAGGCGACCCCGCGCTCGCGGAACGGCGGGTCGCCGGTCAGCGGCGTGTAGCTGCGGCCGAGCGCGACGTAGGGCTTCGCCGATCCGCGATGCGGCGGCTCGACTTTCGGTACGGCATCGGGGATCGCCGCGACGTCCGCGGGCACGCGATCGGGCGGGCCGTCGTCCTGGTAGAACACCGAGCGCTTCGGCGGCGGCGCGGAACTGCACGCCGCCAGCATCATTGCCAGCACCGCAGCGCACGCAGCCGTGACCAGCCGCGGCGCGCGATCCCGCATCAGCTCTGCACCAGCTTGCGCTGCCCGCCGATCGACATCAGCATGCCGCACGCCATGCCGAGCGTGACCAGCGCGGTCCCGCCGTAGGAGATGAAAGGCAGCGGCACGCCCACCACCGGCAGGATGCCGCTCACCATGCCCATGTTGACGAAGGCATAGGTGAACACGATCAGCGCCAGCGCCGCGGCGAGCAGCCGCGCGAACAGCGTCGGCGCGCTGATCGCGATGCTCATCGCGCGCCAGATCAGCGCGAAGAACAGCAGCACCAGCACGACGTTGCCGACCAGTCCGAACTCCTCCGAGTACACGGCGAAGATGAAGTCGCTGGTGCGCTCCGGAATGAATTCCAGGTGCGTCTGCGTGCCCTGCATCCAGCCCTTGCCGAACACGCCGCCCGAGCCGATGGCGATCATCGCCTGCAGCGTGTGGAAGCCCTTGCCCAGCGGATCGGTCGACGGATCGATCAGCGTCATCACGCGCTCGCGCTGGTAGTCGTGCAGCATCGTCCACGCCAGCGGCAGCGCGGCCAGTCCGGCGACGATCATCGCGGCCAGCCACTTCCACGGCAGGCCCGCGAAGAAGATGACGAACGAGCCCGCCGCCAGCACCAGCAGCGCGGTGCCGAGGTCCGGCTGCTTCGCGATCAGCGCCACCGGCATCACCACCAGCACGGCGGCCACCAGGAAGTCGAGGCTGCGCAGCGCGCCTTCGCGTTTGTGGAAGTACCACGCCAGCATCATCGGCAGGCCGAGCTTCATGATCTCCGCTGGCTGGATGCGGCCCACGCCGATGTCGAGCCAGCGGGTCGCGCCCTTGACGGTCACGCCTGCGACTTCGGTGGCCACCAGCAGCCCGAGGCCCACCATGTAGATCGGCACCGCCAGCCGCATCAGCAGCTGCGGCGGCACGTTGGCGACGACGAACATCACGCCCAGCGCCACGGCCAGGTTGCGCAGCTGGTCCGTCACCCGCCACGGAAAGTCGGCACCGGCCGAGTAGAGCGTCGTCATGCCGATCACCGCGAGGCAGCCCACCAGCGCGAGCAGCGCCGGATCGAGCACGGCGATGTAGGGGCGCACCAGCCGGCCGGCGCGCGTGCCCAGCGTTGCTTCGTTCATCGCATCACTCTCGGCGGACCGGCGAGCGCCGGCACGGCCGCCGCGACGCGCTGCGGATTGCGCTCGCGCGGCTGCTCTTCCTCGTCCACGCTGTCGTCGGTGGGCACGGGGCCGGCGGGCTTCTTGCCGAGCAGGTAGTAGTCGATGGCCGCGCGTGCGATCGGCGCGGCCGCGCGCGCGCCGAAGCCGCCGTTCTCCACCAGCACCGCGATCGCGATCTTCGGCTCGTCCGCCGGCGCGAAGGCGATGAACAGCGAATGGTCGCGATGCCGCTCGGCGACCTTCGCCTCGTTGTACTTCTCGCCCTGCTTGATGCCGACCACCTGCGCCGTGCCGGTCTTGCCGCCGACCTTGTAGGGCACGCCCGCGAAGGCCGCACGGCCGGTGCCGCTGATGTTGACGTCGACCATCGCGTCGCGCACCACCTTCAGGTGCTCGGGCTTCAGCGGGATGCGATAGCTTTCCGTGGGCACGGTCAGCTTCTTCACGCCGGTGCGCGTGTCCTCGACTTCCTTCACCAGGTGCGGCTTCATCACCACGCCGCCGTTGGCGAGCGTGGCCGTCGCGTGCGCCAGCTGCAGCAGCGTGAAGGCGTTGTAACCCTGCCCGATGCCGATGGAGATGGTCTCGCCCGGATACCACTTCTGCTTGAAGCGCCGCTCTTTCCACGCGGAAGACGGCAGGATGCCGGTCTGCTCGCCCTCGACGTCGATGCCGGTGACCTGGCCGAAGCCCCACGGCTTCATGAAGTCGTGGATCACGTCCACGCCCAGGTCGTTGGCCACCTGGTAGTAGTAGATGTCGCTCGACTTGACGATGGACTTGTGCATGTCCACCGCGCCCAGCGGCACCTTGTTGGAATCGCGGAACACGCGGTTGCCGAAGTTGAAGGTGCCGGTGTCGTTGATCACCTGGTCGGCGCGGCGCTTGCCGGTTTCCAGCGCGGCCAGCGCGAGGAAGGGCTTGTAGGTCGAGCCGATCGGATACGTGCCGCGCAGCGCGCGGTTGAGCAGCGGCTTGTCCGGGTCGTTGTTCAGTTCATCCCAGCTCTTCGGGTCGATGCCGTCGACGAAGAGGTTCGGATCGAAGTTCGGCATCGACACGAAGGCCAGCACGTCGCCGGTGGCCGGCTCGATGGCGATCAGCGCGCCGCGCCGGTCGCCGAAGGCCTGTTCGACCACGCGCTGCAGTTCGATGTCGACCGACAGCGTCAGGTTGTTGCCGGGCAGCGACGGCGTGCGCTCCAGCGTGCGCACCGCGCGCCCGCCGGCGGTGATCTCGACGCGCTCGTTGCCGGTGGTGCCGTGCAGCTCGCCCTCGTAGCTCTGCTCGATGCCCAGCTTGCCGATGTGCTCGGTGCCGACGTAGGCCGCGGGATCGCCGAGCTTCTCGATGCGCTCGAGGTCGCGCTGCGAGATGCGGCCGATGTAGCCGAGCATGTGCGCGCCGAGCGTGCCCATCGGATAGTCGCGGAACAGCCGCGCGCGCAGCTCCACGCCGGGGAAGCGATAGCGCTGCGCGGAGAAGCGTGCGACTTCCTCGTCGCTGAGGCGCGTGCGGATCGGCACGGAGTCGAAGCGCTTGGTGTCTTCCATCAGCTTGCGGAAGCGGCGCCGGTCGCGCGGCTGCACGTCGACCACCTTCGCGAGTTCGTCGATGGTCGCGTCCAGGTCGGCGACCTTGGTGGGCGTGATCTCGAGCGTGTAGGCCGAATAGTTGCGCGCGATGATGCGGCCCTGCCGGTCGCGGATCAGCCCGCGGTTGGGCGCGACCGGCAGCGTGGCGATGCGGTTGATCTCCGCCTGCGCGAGATAGGCGTCGTGCCTGACGACCTGCAGCCACGAGAAGCGCGCGATCAGCAGGGTGAAGCAGGTGAGCACCAGGCCCATGGCCACCAGCACGCGCACGCGGAAGTAGTGCACCTCGCGCTCGGGATTGCGCATCGCGCCCTTGCTCGGGCCGAACGTCAGCCCGTCGCCGCTGCCGCGGCGCCGACGTCGAAGCCAGCGAGGAAGAGCCATGGGCGGAGCCGCGGCGGGCACTGCGTCGATGCGGTCCGGTTCCGCAGATGCAGGCGGGGTGGAAAACGGGGCGGATTATAGGAGGCGGCGCTTCGAAGAATGCCTCGAAATCGGCGGGGAACTCGAGCAGAAGAAAGATGGATCCCCGCTTTCGCGGGGATGACAGCACGTGGCGTGTCGCCCCGGCGCAGGCCGGGGCTAAGTTGACGTTGCGCTGCAAATTGGGCCCCGGCCTGCGCCGGGCGACGAACCGGTTGTCATCTCCGCGAAAGCGGGGATTGACCTTCTACCCCGCCCTCCGGACTTTCCCTCGACCCGCCTTCCCCCTTGATCCCGCTCAGCCCCGGCCGCCCCCACCTGCCCGGACAATGCCGCATGGCTGAAGCGCCCTCCCCCCGCACGATCCCGATCCGCGTCAGCCGCGACCGACCCACCACGCCACGACTGATGCGCGAGCAGCGCACGCTCGAAGCGATGCAGGCGATCTGGTGCCGCGACAAGCACGGCGCGCAACCCGACGGCGGACTATGCCCGGCCTGTCGCGACCTGATGGCCTACGCGGCCAAGCGGCTGGCGGTGTGCCCGTACGGCGAGGAAAAGCCGGTCTGCGCCAAATGCCAGATCCATTGCTACGGACCGAAGCAGCGCGAGGAAGTCCGCGAGGTCATGCGCCATTCGGGGCCGAAGATGATCCTGCGTCACCCGCTCCTGGCCATCGGGCACGTGCTGGACAAGCGCTACGTCGCGCCGCCTAAGCCGCGCGCCAAGGTGCGGTCAGCGACGGCGAACGCGTCGGCAACAGCCACCGCAAGCTCTCCGGCCGACGCAGCCATCGCATCGGTCGAAGCCGAGCCGTCCTCTCACGAAACCGCCGCCTGATTCGCGCGAACCGCGGTGCGCCGTGGTGCGCGGACACGCCGCTGCGCCGATGCCGCCGCCGCGCGGCCCGCCTTGAGCTCCGCGATGCGCTCGCTGAGCCGATCGGTCAGCAGTTGCGTGAAGGTTCGGACCGCGGCCGATTGCGGTCCCGGCTTCAGGTAAAGCGAGACGTCGACCAGCCCCAGGTCGGGAAGGCCGAACCGGTCATTGACGATCTCGAGTTCCGGCCGCAGACCTTCCGGCGTCCGGATCGTTACGCCCAGGCCCGCCTGCACAGCGGTCCACACGCCATAGAGGCTCGGGCTGGTCAGCGACACGGCCCACGGAATGCTCGCCGCGTCCAGCGCTGCCACCGCCTTGTCGCGGAAGCGGCATGGCGCCGTGAACACCGTCAGCGGCAGCGGTGTCGAGCGATCCCATGCGAAATCGCGATGCGCTATCCAGACCAGCGGCAGATGGCCGACACGCACGCAACGGCCACGTTCGCCCAGTCCCAGTGCAAGGGCCAGATCGAGCTCGCCGGCCTCCACCGCCTGTACCGAGCGCGTGCCGCCGTCGATGCGTACCTCCAGCGACATCGACGGAATGCCGCGACGGAATTGCGCCAGCACCGGCGGCAGCCAAGCTTCGCCGAAATCCTGCGAACAGCCGAAGTGCACCTGACCCGACACGTCCGCGCCCTGCATCGCCTGCAAAGCCTCGTCGTTCAGCGCCAGCATCCGGCGTGCATAGCCCAGCAGCAGTTCGCCTGCTTCCGTCATGACCAGGCGCCGCCCGCGCCGCCTGAACAGCGCCTGACCGGCACGTTGCTCGAGCCGCTTCATCTGCAGGCTGATGGCCGCCTGCGTGCGGCCGATGCGCTCGCCTGCTCGCGCCAGCCCGCCCAGCTCGGCCATCGCCACGTAGGCGCGCAGCGCATCCAGGTCGAGCAGGCGTGACGGGTGGTTGCCGGTACCGGATTCGTCCATCGGACACTCAATCAATGCTTGATTGATACTCAAGATCTTTTAACTGGTCTTGAGCGATGGCCGACTCTAGCATCCGGCCGAAGTCACCACAACGGAGACGCGCCGTGCAAACCGATTCGCGCATCATCAGCCAGTTGCTGGGCGTGTCCACGCCCAACGTGTCCGACGCGCTGGACCGCCTCGGCATCGAAGGCGCCCCGCAGGGCATCCTGCCGGTGTATCCGTGCGCGAAGATCGCCGGCCCTGCGGCGACGCTGAAAGTCGTGCCCCACGGCCAGGCGGAGGAGTCGATCGTGCTGGGCACGCTGCGCGCCATCGTCAAGGGCGGTGCGGGGTCGGTGCTGGTGGTGGACGGCTCGGACAATCCTCACGTCAACAGCTTCGGTGGCGTGGCCGGCGCCACGGCCAAGCACCACGGCCTGGTGGGCTGCGTGTCGGACGCGGTGGTGCGCGACGTCGACGAATACAAGGGCTACGGCATGCCGGTGTATTGCCGAGGCATCGTGCAGCAGTCGGTGCGCGGACGTTCGGCGTGCGCCGGCTACGGAATCGAGATACGCCTCGCCGGCGTGCGCGTGCGGCCGGGCGACTACATCCTGGCCGATGACAACGGCACCGTCGTGATCCCTGCCGAACGCATCCAGGAAGTCGTTGCCTTCGCGCAGAAGGTGAAGGCCACCGAAGAGCGCGTCATCGCGGAGATCCGCGCCGGTGCCGATCCGGTCGAGGCTCACCAGCGCGTCAACTACGACAACATGCTCAAGGCGGCGGCCTGACCGGCGTCAATCGAGATGACCAGACCTGGCCGACGGCGATCCACCCTGTTCATCGGCGCGCTGGCGCTGGATTCGCTGCCGCGCGCGTTGGCGAGCGGCGCCGACCTGCTGTGCATCGACCTGGAAGACGCAGTGCCGCCGGATCGCAAGGACGAGGGCCGCCGCGCGCTGCGGCAGGCGCTGGACGCTGAGTCATTCGGAATCCTCGGCGCCTCGCCGGCTCCGATGGCACGCATCAATCCCCTGACCACGCCCGAAGGCCGGGCGGATCTGGAGACTTTCGCCGCGAGACAGGGCGCATTGACCGCGCTGCTCCTGCCGAAAGTGGAATCCGATGACGAGATCCTCGAGTGTGCGGCCGTGCTCGAACGAGCCGCTGCAACACCGGACATCTACGCGATCATCGAGACCGCGATGGGGCTGGAAGCGGCCGCATCGATCGCTCTGTCCAGCCCACGCCTGAAGGCGCTCTACTTCGGGGGCTTCGATCTGTCCGCCGCGCTGGGCTGCGACATGGCATGGGAGCCGTTGCTGTACGCACGTTCACGCGTCGTGCACGCGGCGGCCCTGGCGGGAATCGGCTGCCACGACTCGCCGTATCCGCATATCGACGACATCGAAGGCCTGGCGGACGCCTGCCGGCGCGCGAAAGCGCTGGGCATGACGGGCAAGGCGGCCAAGAGCGCTGCGCAGATCGCGGCCATCCACCGCACCTTCACGCCGACGCGCAGCGAGCGCGACCGCGCGCGGCACATCGTCGCTGCGTTCAACGTCGATCCGACGCGACCGCTGTTCTTCGAAGGCCGTCTGTACGAACGCCCGGCGATACGCCGCCTCGAGCAGTTGGCTGCCATCGACGATGTCGAAGACGCGTGATGCAAACCACAAGAACACGATCAGGAGACCACCCATGTACCGGACCTTGCTGCGCTGGTTCGCCCTCCTCTGCTTCGCGCTCGCCGTACCGGCATGGGCGCAGGGCCCGTCCTATCCGAACCGACCGATCAGGATCATTGTGCCCTTTGCGGTGGGCGGCATCGCCGATACGTTCGGGCGCGCAATCGGCCAGGGGTTGACCGAAGCCTGGGGGCAACCCGTCGTCATCGAAAACCGCACGGGCGCCGGCGGAAACATCGGCGCCGAGCTGGTGGCCAAGTCAGCCCCCGACGGCTATACGCTGGTCATGGGCAACATCGGTACGCATGCGGTCAACGTGCACTTGCTGAAGTCCATGCCCTTCGATCCCGTCAAGGACTTCGTGCCCATCGCGCACGTGCTCGACGCCGAAGGCCTGCTGGTGGTGCATCCCGATGTAAAGGCCACCACCGTCGCCCAGATCATCGCGCTCGCCAAGGGCCAGCCCGGCAAGCTCAGCTATGCCTCCGGTGGCCTGGGTACGACCAGTCACCTGGCCGGCGAAATGTTCAAATCGGCGGCGAAGGTGGACATCATCCACGTGCCCTACAAAGGCAACGTGCCCGCCATCACGGATCTGCTGGGAGGCCAGGTGACGATGGCCTTCGCGACCATGCCCACCGTCGTGCCGCATGTGAAGGCGGGCAAGCTGCGCGCCATTGCCGTGATCGGAAGCACCCGTGCCGCGTCACTGCCCGACGTGCCGACCGTCGCCGAGTCCGGCCTGCCCGGCTTCGAGGTCAGCAACTGGATCGGCCTGTTCGCACCGGCGGGAACGCCAAAGGACATCGTGGATCGGCTCAATGCCGAGGTACAGCGGATCATGCGCACGCCGGAGATGGCCCGCCGCCTGGAAAGCGAAGGCGCACGCTTCCTCCCGATGAATGCCGCGCAGTTCGCGGATTTCCAGAAGGCGGAGCTGGACCGCTGGGGCAAGGCGATCCGCGAGGCCGGCATCAAGGGCGACTGAGCGTCCTTCAGCTGCAAAGTCGTACCCGCCGGGTCGGCGATCCGGCCAGGTCGTCGCTTGTCGAATCTTCGCTACGCAGACGGCCACGTCGGGGCTAGCATGCTGGCCCGACGTTGAGGGTGGGGACCCCGATGGCCATCGAGCTCGTGATTCCGGGCCAGCCGGACGTGCACGCCAAGGATCGCTCGCGCGGCGCAGGCGGCGGTGCGCAGGGGCCGAGCACGGACCTGCTGCAGGCGGTCGAGACGGTCGATGCCTACACCCTGTCGACCGCGGCGCGGGCGCGCAGCGCGGAACCGAAGCGCGTCACGGCGGCCGACGACGACCTGCTCGAGATCGAGGTCGAGGGCGGCTTCACGCTGTGGACCTCGGTCGAGCGCTACCGCCATGACGCGGCCGTGCTGCGGCCGGAGACCGTGCGCGGCGGTGCGCTGCGCATCGACACCCTGCCACGCGCCAGCGTCACCGAGCGCGGCGTGCGCGACTGGGTGGCGAGCGCACTGCGCATCCTGCGCCTGCGTGACGACGGCATTGATGCGGAGCAGGCCGACCCGGCGCGCTGGCGCGAGTTCGCGCGCGACGCCGGGCTGAGCCCGGCGATCAAGGCCGGCGCGTGGCTGACCACCAAGTTCATCCTGTGGCTGATCGAGCGGCGGCTGCCGGTCGGCGAAGGCCTGTACCGCTTCGGCGACGTGGTGCGCGCGACGCGCGCCGAGGGCGTCCCGCCCCCGCCGGCGCTGCAGGCCGCGGACATCGACGCCTCGCAGCCGATCCTGGTGTTCATCCACGGCACCGCCTCGACCACCGAAGGCAGTTTCAGCGCGCTGCTCGACCCCGCCGCGGCCACCGACTGGCGCGCGCTGCAGTCCACGTTCGGCACGCGCATCTACGGCTTCGAGCACCGCACGATGAGCGCGAGTCCGGTACAGAACGCGATCCGCCTGCTGGACGCCCTGCCCGCCGGCGCGCGCGTGTCGCTGGTCACGCATTCGCGCGGCGGCATGGTCGGCGACCTGCTGTGCCTGCCGGCGCTCGCCGCCGAATCGATCGAGCGCTACATCCGCCGCGACAAGGCGTACGCCGAGGCCGACGCGCTCGACCGTCAGCATCTGCAGGCCTATGCAAAGCTGCTGAAGACGAAGTCCCTGAAGATCGAACGCGTGCTGCGCTGCGCGTGCCCGGCGCGCGGCACGCTGCTCGCGTCCGACAACACCGACCAGTTCCTGTCGGTGCTGACCAACCTGGTCGGGCTGATCCCGGGGCTGGCGGGCTCGCCGCTGTACGAAGTGGTCAAGCGCATCACGCTGCAGACGGCGAAGAACCGCTGGGACCCGGCGATGCTGCCGGGCATCGAGGCGATGACGCCGACCTCGCCGCTGGTGCAGCTGCTGAACACGCAGCGCGACGCACGCGGCGAGCTCGGGGTGGTGGCCGGCGACATCGAGGGCGGCCACTGGCTGCAGCGGCTGGGCGCCTTCGTCACCGACCAGTTCATCTACGAGAACCGCGACAACGACCTGGTCGTCAACACCGACTCGATGTTCGAGGGCGCGGTGCGCGACGCCGCCTACTACGTGTTCGACCAGGGCGGCGACGTCACGCACTTCAACTACTTCCGCAACGAGCGCACGCGCGGCGCGATGCAGCGCTGGCTGACGGCGGCCGGCACCGCGCTGCCGCCGGAGTTCCGGCCGCTGGAAGAAGACATCGTCGCGCCCGTGCCGATGCAGCGTGCGCTGCAGAAGCGCGCCGGCGCCGCGCAGCCGGCCGTGTTCGTGCTGCCGGGCGTGATGGGCTCGCAGCTCGCGCACGACGACGATCGCGTGTGGCTGCACTACCTGCGGCTGGCGGCCGGCGGGCTCGGCGACCTGCACGACGTGGCGAGCGACGCGGTCCGGCCGATCGGCCTGATCGGCCAGTTCTATCGCGCGCTGTGCGAGTACCTGGCGGACACGCACATCGTGCATCCCTTCGCCTACGACTGGCGGCGCGACATCACGCTGTCGGCCAAACTGCTCGCGGCCGAGGTCGGCGACGCGCTCGACCGCTTCCCGGACCAGCCGGTGCGGCTGGTCGCGCACAGCATGGGCGGGCTGGTCGTGCGCAAGATGATCGCCGACCATCCGCAGCTGTGGGACCGCATCTGCGCGCGCGACGGCGGGCGCTTCCTGATGCTCGGCACGCCGAACCGCGGCTCGCATTCGATGGTCGATGCGCTGCTCGGCACCGACAGCACGGTGCAGCAGCTGGCGATGCTGGATCTGACGCGCGGCCTCGGCGGCGTGATCGACATCGTGCAGGACTTCCCCGGCGTGCTGACGCTGCTGCCGCTGGCGGAAGAAGGCCGCTGGTTCAAGCGCAACACGTGGGACGCGATCCGCGCCGGCGCCGGCCAGGGCGCGCGGCCCGATCCGGCGCTGCTCACCCGCGCGCGCAGCGTGCTGTCGGGCTTACCCGAACAGATCCCGCATGCCGAGCGCGTGCTGTACGTCGCCGGCAACGCGCCGCAGACGGTGATCGGCGCCGAAGTCGTCGAAGGCCAGATCGTGCTGTCGGTCACGCCCGACGGCGACGGTCGCGTGACCTGGGAGTCGGGCCGGCTGCCGGGCGTGCTGACCTGGTACATGGACGCCACGCACGGCGACCTGCCCGCGGAAGCCGCGGCGTTTCCCGCGCTGCTCGAACTGCTGCAAGTCCGGCACGACGGCACGCCTGCCGGTGACGCCGCCCGGCGGTGCCCGCGGAGCCGTTGCCGGCGCGACACCGGCGGTGCGCACGCTGCCGCAGCGCGCGCTCTATCCCACCGAGGCCGAACTGACCGCCGGCCTGATGGGCCTCACCGGCAAGCATCGCGCGCAGCGTTACCGCGCGCGCAGTACCGCGGGCTTCCGCGCCAGCGTCGTGCACGGCGACCTGCGCTACGCGAAGTACCCCATCCTCGTCGGCCACTACGAGGGCGACACCATCGTCGGCGCCGAGGCGCGCATCGACCAGCTGCTCGATGGCGCGCTCTCCACGCGCTATAACCTGGGCGTGTATCCCGGACAGGGCCGCAACGCGGCCGTGGTGCTGCGCCAGCCCAACGCGCTGCAGCGCGCGCTGCGCATGCCCACCGGCGCGGTGGTCATCAGCCTCGGCCGCTGGGGCGAGCTCACCGCCGCGCAGCTCGCCAACCTGGTCCGCAGCGCGACGCTAGCCTACGTGCTGCAGCTCGCGGACTCTGCGGAGGCCGGCACGAACAACGACGTCGTCGGCCTGTCGCTGCTGCTGATCGGCACGAATTCGACGTCGAACATTTCGATCGACGACTCGGTCGCCGCGTTGCTGCGCGGCGTCGCGCAGGCCAACCGCGAACTCGCCAGCCGCGTGCCGGGCGCACGCGGCGTCGGCGACGTCGAGATCATCGAGCTCTACGCCGACGCCGCCATCGCCGCGGCGCGCGCGCTGAAGCAGCTCGCGGTGCCGCTGTCGGTGGAACTGGATACGCGCATCGAGGCGGCGGCGCTGCTGACACCGGGACGCAACGGCCGCACGCGGCTCACCGCGATGCAGGGCCGCGAACCGTGGCGCCGCTGGGAGATCAGCGTCGTCGAGCCGCCGGTCACGACGGCCCGCGCCGCGGCGCAGGTGGCGGCGCGGCTGCCGAAGGCGCTCGCCAGCCGACTGCACGCCGCGGTGACAGAAGCCGCGGCGAGCGACGCGGAGTTGTGGCTGCGCAGCTGGCGCGCTCGGCGATGCGACTGTCCGCGCCGCATCGCGAACTGCGCTTCGTGTCGCTGTCGGATCGCGCGCGCGCCGAAGTGATGCAGCAGCAGCGGCAACCCGAGCTCGTCGAGCGGCTGATCTCGGCGTCGGTGGGCGACACGCGCTTCCGCATCGAGGAGGCGCGGGCGCTGTTCGAACTGATCGTGCCCAACGACCTGAAGGACGGGCTGTCGCAGCTGTCGCGCGTGGTGTTCGTCGTCGACGGCGAGACGGCCGCGTATCCGTGGGAGCTGATGACCGACGGCAAGGAGCCGCTTGCCACGCGGCTCGGCCTGATCCGGCAGCTGAAGACCGCGACCTTCCGTCCGCACATCCGCGCGACGACGGCGCGCACTGCGTACATCGTCGGCGACCCGGTGGTCGCAGCGCCCTTCGAGCAGCTGCCCGGCGCGCGTGAGGAAGCGTGGCTGGTGGCGCAGCTGCTGGGCCGGCGCTTCGAGCCGACGTATCGCGACGAGTCGCTCGGCGCGCTCGACGTGCTGGCCGGTCTGTACGAGCAGCCGTACCGCCTGATCCACCTCGCGGGGCACGGCTACTACGAGGCGCCGGGGCTGGATGGCAACGCGCGCAGCGGCATGGTGCTCGACAACGGCGTCTACCTGACCGCGGTCGAGATCAAGACGAAGATCCCCGGCGGTGCTGGAGCTCGTGTTCCTGAACTGCTGCCATCTCGGTCAGTCGGGGCCAGGCCGGTGGCGAAGCGCCGCGTTCCACGCCGACGACGCCGTACAACCGGTTGGCGGCGAGCATCTCGCGCGAACTGATCGAGATGGAGCGTCCGCGCGGTCGTCGCGCGGGTCAGCCGCGTGCGACGACGCGGCGCTCGAGTTCGCGTGTGTTCTACGAGCAGATGCTGGAAGGCCAGAGCTTCGGCCGCGCGCTGCAGGAGGCGCGGCACCGCTGCTGGCAGCAGTTCCCCGACTGCAACACGTGGGCGCGGCCGCAGGCCTACGGCAGATCCGTTCCTCCGTTGACACCGGCGCGAGCGCGAGCTCGCGCGCCGGCAGCCTGCGCGACTACGTGGCCGCGGCGGAGTTCATCGACCTGCTGCGCGACAGCCGCCAGGTGGCGCGCGAGATCGCGCGCGGCGAGCGCAGCGGCGAAGTCGCCGAATACCAGGCGAGCACCGCGCAGCGCATCGGCGAGTTGCTGCAGGACTGCCCCGCCGAGTGGCTGGCGCGCAGCGAGGTGCAGGTCGAACTGGGACTGACCTACGGCGAACTCGCCGGCTTGAGCAGGCGGCGCAGCACCTGTCGGCAGCGCTCGCCAGCGAAGAGACCGACAGCGCGACCACGCTGGCGGCGGTGGAGCAGCTCGCGAACTTCGAGTCGCGGCTCGGCGTGCGGCTGGCCGCCGCCAAGGGCGCTGGCGACGAGCAGCGCGCGCGCGGCGCCGAGCGCATCGAAATGGCGATCAGCCGGCTGACAACGCTCGGCCATCTCGGCAACACGTCCGAACGGCTCGCGCTGCTGGCCGGCTGCTACAAGAATCTCGCGCAGATCCGCAGCGATCGCGAGGAGAGATCCGTCTCGCACTGGAACAGAGCGCGCGGCACTACGAGGCCGCGCACACGCTGAACCTGCAGCGTGCCCGCTTCGATCCCTATCCGGTGCTCAACTGGCTGTCGCTGGCGACGGTGCTCGGTCAGACGCCCGAGGATCTCGATACGCGGCTGGCGGAGATCGAGACCGCGGCGCGCGTGAACGCTACGCGCGCAGCCGCGGCTTCTTCGACGCGGCGACCTTCGCCGAAGCGCGGCTGGTGCGCGCGCTCGCCGGCGCGGCGCTGTTCGGCGACCCCGTCCAGGTACGCAGCGAGGTCGAGCACATCGCCAACCTCTACGCTCAGGCCGCGCGCGCCGCGCAGGCGACGGCGCGCCAGATCGACTCCGTGACCACGCAGCTCGACACGCTGGCGCGCATGCTGCAGGCACTGGCGCCGGCGCGTGATCGGCATGCGGTGCAGGCCGCCGAAGCGCTGCGCGATCCGCGCGCTGATCACCGGTCAGTCGGGCGAAGAGGAACCGGCGTCCGCTGCCGCGCCGCGACCGGATCGACGCCGCGCGGCCTCGTGTCCACGCAGAAGGTCGCGAAGAAGGCCGCTGCAAGCGCGCGCAAGACCGCCCGCAAGCGCAGCCGGAAGCGCTCCGGCTGAGCGAACCGTCAAGCCTCCGGACGATGGCACACCGCTTCGACGTTGTGCCCGTCCGGTCCGATGACGAAGGCGCCGTAGTAGCTGGCGTGGTAGTGCGGACGCAGGCCCGGCGCGCCGTTGTCCTTGCCCCCGGCCGCGATGGCCGCGCGATAGAACTCGTCGACCTTGCTGCGACTGGGCGCGGTGAACGCCAGATGGATCGGCGCGGGCTTCTGGTCCGTCTGGTAGAGCCACAGGGACGGCTTGCCTTCGGGGCCGATGCCGACCCCGTACGGCCCTTCCATGACGACCCCTACACCGAGAGGTTTCAACGCCGCGAGGAAGAACGCCCTGCTCCTGCTTGCCGCGTAGTCGGTGACGCCGAAACCGATGTGATCGAACATGCTCAAACCTCCGAATTGATTTCGCTCGCGGACTTCGCCTTCGCAAAGGCCCCGCTGAGAGCAGCAAGATAGGCCGCCTGAACGTCCGCCGCTGCCACCTCTCGGGTACCGAACTGCAGGTTCCGGGTGGCACAGGCATCGTGCGCCAGTACGCACTCGAATCCGAGATCGGCCGCCGCTCTGACGGTCGTGTCGACACACATGTGCGTCATCATGCCGGCGAAGACCACGCGTGACGCACCTGCCTGGCGCAATCCGTCCTCCAGCTTCGTCTCTCTGAAGCTATTGGGAAAGTGCTTGACGAGGACCGCCTCGGTCTCGACGGGACGCACGGCAGCGTGGATCTCGACGCCCGGCGTGTCGGGAAGAAAGAAGCTCGCACCGGGACGTTTGGAGACGTGCTGGATGTGGATGACGGGAAGCCCCTTGTCTCGAAAGACACCGAGCAGGGCCGCTGCGTTGGCGACTGCGGCTTCGGCGCCTCCGAGTTCCATGCGGCCACCCGGGAAGTAGTCGTTCTGCAGATCGATGAGGACAAGTGCCTGGGTCACGTAGGACCTCTTAGGTAGCGGAGATTGGGGCTTAACTTCGGAGTTGTTTGGCATACAGTGGCATTGCGCTGGGAGACGTGTGCTCCGTCACACGTTTCGCAGTGCAATGCCGCTGAGTGTCCGTGTCGAAAGACTTGTTAGCCCTCATCCTAAGTCTCAATTTCAAGGCGGCTGATGACCGCCTCATGCTTCTCGGGATCGAACCGTACTTCGGCGATCTTCCTCACTCCCGGGATGCATCTTCCTACTGCGGCATCCAAATCGGTCAGTACTGACCCTAGTCCCTCCAGAGTGGTCACCAAAACATGGTTGCCCGCGTTGCGCAGGTCGAACCAAGCTTCGTCCTTCCCCGGCGGGTACTTGACGGTATCCGACGCTTTGAAGACCTCGAGATAGGATTTGAGTCGCTCTGCTAGCCCCGCCTCCAAGACCTCACCGTAGATGGCACGCGCAT
>JBGAIO010000083.1:0-12768 GCA_044225415.1 Burkholderiaceae bacterium
GCGGCCCGTAGTGCAGCCGCCCGTCCGTCAGCACGCCATCGACGTCGAGCGCGAGCAGGCGGACGCGCGCCGCGCGCTGCTCAGCCGTCAGCGCGGGCGAAGTCGTCTCGGCGGCGGACATCATCAGATGACCTTCGCGTTCATCAGGTCGAGATTGTTCAGTGCGCCGACAATGCGCCGCGCCTCGTCGATCACCAGCAGCTGGCTGCGCCGCTCGCTGTCCATCAGCCGCGCCGCCTCCACAGCCAGCGCGTCGGCGCCGATCGTGAGCGGCGAACGCGTCATCACGTCCGCGACGGCCAGCGCGCGCACGTCGCCGTCGCGCTCGATCAGACGGCGCAGGTCGCCGTCCGTGAAGATGCCGGCGAGCGCACCGTCCGGATCGACGACGGCCGTCATGCCGAGCTGCTTGCGCGTGATCTCCTGCACCGCGTCCATGACCGAGACGCCGGTCGGCACGCGCGGGATCGCGTCACCCGTGCGCATCACGTCGCGCACGCGGGTCAACAACTGCCGGCCGAGCGCGCCGCCCGGATGCGAGCGCGCGAAATCCTCGCGCCCAAAGCCGCGCTCGCTCAGGCACGCGATGGCCAGCGCGTCACCCAGCGCCAGCATCGCGGTGGACGACGACGTCGGCGCCAGGTTCAGCGGACAGGCCTCCTTCTCGACGCGCACGTCCAGATGGATATCGGCCAGCCGTGCCAGCGACGACGCGGCGTTGCCGGTCATCGCGATCAGCGGCGTGCCGGCGCGCTTGGCCGGCGGCACGATGGTCAGCAGCTCGTTGCCTTCGCCCGAATACGACAGCGCGATCAGCACGTCGTCGCGCGTGATCATGCCCAGGTCGCCGTGCGCGGCCTCGGCCGCGTGCACGAAATGCGACGGCGTGCCGGTGGACGCCAGGGTGGAGGCCAGCTTGCGGCCGATGTGCCCGCTCTTGCCGATGCCCGTGACCACGACGCGGCCGTGACAGGCGAGCAGCAGGCCCACCGCGCGCGCGAATGTCCCGTCGACGCGCGGCGCCAGCGCGGCCACCGCCTGCGCTTCGATAGCGATGACCTCGCGCGCGAGCGCAAGCGCATCGGCACTGGCCCCGGCGGGAATCGATGTGAGCGTCATCGCTGCGTCGTTGCGGCGTGGGATCGGTTACGCTGAATGGGGCGTGTGAGAATGACGGGCGAGGGTCGAGTGACGGTCGGGCCGGCTGCTGTCGGCAGTCGCGAAAGCCTCGGCGATCATACACGGCCAACCCTCGCTGGCATGGGCCTTGCTTAAGGCCTTCGCGCCGCTCGTCAACGCACCAGAACAACCCCAACAGCCCAGCGATGCGCGTGTCGACCCGATGACCTCCGGCCTCGAGATCACGCTGGTGCTGCTGGCCGCGGTCGTCCTCGGCGTCGTCGCCTTCCGCCTGCTGTCGCTGCCGCCGCTGCTGGCGTACCTGGTGGTCGGCATCCTGATCGGTCCGCACATGCTGGGGCAGGTGCCCGACAGTGCGCAGACGCGCTACCTCGCCGAGTTCGGCGTGGTGTTCCTGATGTTCTCGATCGGACTCGAGTTCTCGCTGGCGCGGCTGAAGTCGATGCGCCGCATCGTGTTCGGACTTGGCGCGGCGCAGGTGGTGCTGACCATCTCCCTCGTGCTGCTGTCGGCCCTCGCGGCTGGCCGCTACTTCGGCGTGGGCCTCGGAGGCGCGTTCGCCCTCGGCGCGGCGCTGGCGATGTCGTCGACCGCGATCATCATGAAGCTGCTGTCGGAGCGGATGCAGCTCGACACCGAGCACGGCCGCCGCATCGTCGGCGTGCTGCTGTTCCAGGACCTGGCGGTGGTGCCGCTGCTGGTCGTGATCCCCGCGCTGGCTGCCGATCCGGGCGAGCTCGGTCGCACGCTCGGCATCGCACTGCTGAAGGCGGCCGCGCTGCTCACGCTGCTGCTGGCCGGCGGCCAGCGGCTGATGCGCTGGTGGCTGCGGCTGGTGGCGATGCGCAAGTCGCACGAACTGTTCACGCTGAACGTGCTGCTGGTGACACTGGGGCTGGCGTGGATGACCGAGATGGCCGGGCTGTCGCTCGCGCTGGGCGCCTTCATTGCCGGCATGCTGATCGCCGAGACCGAATTCCGCCACCAGGTCGAGGAGGACATCAAGCCTTTCCGCGACGTGCTGCTCGGCCTGTTCTTCGTGACCACCGGCATGCTGCTGAATCCGGAAGTCATCATCGCGCATCCCGGCTGGGTATCGCTCGCGCTGCTGCTGCCGGTCGCGTTCAAGCTCGGGCTCATCTATTTTCTGACGCGCGTCTTCGGCGCAGGCACCGGCACTTCATTGCGCACCGGGCTCGCGCTGGCCACGGCCGGCGAGTTCGGCTTCGTGCTGCTGGCGCAGGCCGGGCGCGTGCAGCTGATGGACGATCGTGTGATGCAGGTCGTGCTGGCGGCGATGCTGCTGTCGATGCTGGCCGCGCCGCTGCTGGTGCACTACTCGGATCGCATCGTCGTGCGCCTGGCGTCGAGCGAGTGGATGCAAAGATCGCTGGAGATCGCGCAGATCGCACAGCGCGCGATCGCCACGGAGAAGCACGTGGTCATCTGCGGCTTCGGTCGAAGCGGCCAGCACCTGGCGAAGATGCTCGAACAGGAGAAGATCGGCTACGTCGCGCTCGACCTCGATCCCGACCTGGTGCGCAAGGCCGCGGCCGCCGGCGACTCCGTCGTCTACGGCGATGCCGCGCGCCGGGAGACGCTGGTTTCCGCCGGCATACGGCGCGCCGCGGCGCTCGCCATCACCTATGCCGATACGCCGTCGGCGCTGAAGGTGCTGCACAACGTGCAGGAGCTGAAGGCCGGGCTGCCCGTCATCGTGCGCACGCAGGACGAAGTCGATCTCGATCGCCTGATGAAGGCCGGCGCCACCGAGGTCGTGCCCGAGGTGCTGGAGGGCAGCCTGATGCTCGGGTCGCAGGCGCTGGTGCTGCTCGGTGTGCCGGTATCACGCGTCGTGCGCCGCGTGCGCTCGACCCGCGAGCAGCGCTACCGCCTGCTGCGTGGCCACTTCCACGGCAGCAGCGATGTCGAGGAGACGATTGAAGAGGAGGCCGCTGAAAGGCTGCACTCGGTGATGCTCGATTCCGGTTCGGCCGCGGTGAACTGCTCACTCGCTGAACTGGCTTTGGCTGATCTCGGCGTGACCGTCACTGCTGTGCGCCGCGGCGGAGTGCGCAAGGACGAGCCTGATGTGCAGTTGGTGCTGCAGCCCGGCGATGTCGTCGTGATGCGAGGTGGGACGGAGGCGCTGGAGCTGGCGGAGGAGAGGTTGCTGAGTCGGTAGTGCGACGGCGACTGCCCGAGGTGTCGCGGCCGTGCCGGGTGGTGGGCCGCTTGCCCTTGCCGAGCGCCGGCCCGCCACACGCCGCGGCCGCGATGCATCCCCGACTGCCACGAAAAATGGATCCCCGCTTTCGCGGGGATGACAGCGCGCCCGCGCACCGGTTTCGCGGGGATGACAGCTCAAATTGGGCCCCGGCCTGCGCCGGGGCGACGAAGCGGGACTACGCGGCCTTGCGGGTGGTCTGCCGCGCCAGCGCAGGCGCGAGGTATTCGCCGGTGTGGCTCTCCGGCGTTGCCGCGATCTTCTCGGGCGGGCCGGTGGCGATGATGCGGCCACCGCCGTCGCCGCCTTCGGGGCCGAGGTCGACGACCCAGTCGGCGGTCTTGATGACGTCCAGGTTGTGCTCGATGACGACCACCGTGTTGCCGGCGTTGCGCAACTGGTGCAGTACGGTCAGCAGCAGCGCGATGTCGTGAAAGTGCAGGCCCGTGGTCGGTTCGTCCAGGATGTAGAGCGTGCGGCCCGTGTCGCGCTTGGACAGCTCCAGCGACAGCTTCACGCGTTGCGCCTCGCCGCCCGACAACGTGGTCGCGCTCTGGCCCAGGCGCACGTAGCCCAGCCCCACGTCGAGCAGCGTCTGCAGCTTGCGCGCGATGCTCGGCACCGCGTTGAAGAACTCGAAGGCGTCGGCCACCGTCAGGTCGAGCACGTCGGCGATGCTGCGGCCCTTGTAGTGCACTTCCAGCGTCTCGCGGTTGTAGCGCTTGCCGTGGCACACGTCGCAGGGAACGTAGAGATCCGGCAGGAAGTGCATCTCGACCTTGATGACGCCGTCGCCCTGACAGGTCTCGCAGCGGCCGCCCTTGACGTTGAAGGAGAAGCGGCCCGCCTCGTAGCCACGCTCGCGCGCGGTCGGCGTCTCGGCGAACAGTTCGCGGATCGGCGTGAACAGCCCCGTGTAGGTCGCCGGGTTGCTGCGCGGCGTGCGGCCGATCGGGCTCTGGTCGACGCTGATGACCTTGTCGATGTGCTCGAGACCTTCCAGCGTCGTGTACGGGGCGGCTTCGGCCGACGAGCCGTACAGGTGCCGTGCGACCGCGGCGTACAGCGTGTCGTTGATCAGCGTCGACTTGCCCGAGCCCGATACGCCGGTCACGCAGCTCAGCAGGCCGATCGGCAGTTCCAGCGTGACGTCCTTCAGGTTGTTGCCGCTGGCGCCCGTGAGCTTCAGCCAGTGCGTGAAAGGGGGCGTGCGATCTGCGGGCACCTCGATCTGCCGGCGCCCCGCCTCGATGTCGGCGAGCGTGCCGCTCGCGACCACCTCACCACCGTGCGCGCCGGCGCCCGGGCCCATGTCGACGATGAAGTCGGCCGCGCGGATCGCGTCTTCGTCGTGCTCGACGACGATGACGCTGTTGCCCAGATCGCGCAGGTGCTTCAGCGTGCCGATCAGCCGGTCGTTGTCGCGCTGGTGCAGCCCGATCGACGGCTCGTCGAGCACGTACATCACGCCCGTCAGCCCCGATCCGATCTGTGATGCGAGACGGATGCGCTGCGATTCGCCGCCCGACAGGGTGTCGGCGGAGCGGTCGAGCGACAGGTAGTCGAGTCCGACGTTGACCAGGAAATGCAGCCGCGAACCGATCTCCTTGACGATCTTCGCGGCGATCTCCTTCTTCGCGCCGCTGAAGCTCACGTCCTCGAAGTACTGCAGCGCCTCGGCGAGCGGTGCCGCGGAGATCTGCCAGATGCCGCGGCGCATCGATTCGTCCGAACCATCGCCGTCGCCGATGAACACGTTGCGCGCCTCGCGCCGCAGCCGCGAACCACTGCACACCGGACACGCGCGCTGGCTGCGCAGCTTGGTCAGCTCCTCGCGCACCACCGGCGAGTCGGTTTCCTTCAGCCGCCGCTCCAGGCTGGGGATCACGCCCTCGAACACATGCCGCCGCACGATCCTGCGGCCCTTGTCGTTGGCGTAGGAGAACGGAATCTCGTCGGCGCCCGAGCCGTGCAGGATGACCCGGCGTGCGGCCTCGGGCAACTGGTCGTAGGGCTGGTTCAGGTCGAAGCCGTAGTGCTGGGCCACCGCGACCAGCATCTGGTGGTAGTAGGCGTTGCGGGTGTCCCAGCCCTTGATCGCGCCG
Organism: Burkholderiaceae bacterium; assembly: GCA_044225415.1. Lineage (GTDB taxonomy): Bacteria > Pseudomonadota > Gammaproteobacteria > Burkholderiales > Burkholderiaceae_F > JALORV01. The sequence continues at coordinate 5,473 of JBGAIO010000083.1, forward strand.
CTCGCGAGCGCCAGTTCCGGATGCGCGACGACGCGCGTCTCGTCGAAGAACTCGACGGTGCCCAGCCCGTCGCAGGCCTCGCACGCGCCGAGCGGATTGTTGAACGAGAACAGCCGCGGCTCGAGTTCCGCGAGCGTGTAGTCGCAGTGCGGACACGCGTAGCGGCTGCAGAAGGCATGCTCCTGGCCATTGTCCGTGTCGAGCAGCAGCGCTCGCCCGTCGGCGAGCCGCAGCGCCGTCTCGAAGGACTCCGCCAGCCGCTGCTTGGCGTCGGTGCGCACCTTCAGCCGGTCGACCACGACGTCGATGTCGTGGCGTGCATTCTTCTCGAGCGGCGGCAGGCTGTCCGCCTCGACGATCGCGCCGTCGATGCGGAAGCGCACGAAGCCCTGCGTCTGCATGTCGTCGAAGAAATCCGCGAACTCGCCCTTGCGCTCGCGCACCACCGGCGCCAGTACCTGCACCTTCGTGTCCTCGGGCAGCGCCAGCGTCGCGTCGACCATCTGCGACACGCTCTGCGACTGCAGCGGCACCTTGTGCTCGGGGCAGTATGGCGTGCCGACGCGCGCATACAGCAGGCGCAGGTAGTCGTGGATCTCGGTGACGGTGCCGACCGTGGACCGCGGGTTGTGCGACGTGGCGCGCTGCTCGATGGCGATGGCCGGCGACAGGCCTTCGATCAGGTCGACGTCGGGCTTTTCCATCAACTGCAGGAACTGCCGCGCGTACGCGGACAGCGATTCGACGTAGCGCCGCTGGCCTTCGGCATACAGCGTGTCGAAGGCCAGCGACGACTTGCCCGAGCCCGACAGTCCCGTGATCACGACCAGACGCTCGCGCGGCAGCGTCAGGTCGATGCTCTTCAGGTTGTGCGTGCGTGCGCCGCGGATGCGGATTTCATCCATCGTGCGATCTGCGTCGGATTCGGCGGGCGATCGGGGGCAATGTCGTGTGTCGCTCTGTCAAGCCCCGCGCCGCGGCTGCAAGGGCAGCGAAGGTGCGCGGATTGCGAAGGCGAACTTGTTACTATAACGACAAACATTGTCGCGACAGGACTCGCCATGGTGACGTCGTACTGCGTCTGGCTCGGCAATCTCGGGCGCGATCCCGAGACCCGCTATACACGGCCGACGGCGGCGATCACCAACGTTTCGATCGCAACCACGCGCCGTTACAAGTCGCTTCCGGCGAGCAGCAGGAAGAAACCGAGTGGCACCGCGTCTCGTTCTTCGGCCGGCTGGCCGAGATCGCCGGCGAGTACCTGCGCAAGGGACGTCCCGTTTATGTCGAAGGCCGGCTGCGCACGCGCAAATGGCAGGACAAGGACGGCAACGACAAGTACACGACCGAGGTCGTTGCCGAGAACATGCAATTGCTCGGCTCGCGCGAAGGCATGGGCGGGGGAGCCGGACATGGACGGCGGTGACGAGTTCCGCGCGTGCCGGCCCGCTCCGGAGGAGCGCGCCCTTGCGCAGGCCGCCGAGACCAACATCGCCGACATGGACGAAGACATTCCGTTCTAGCAAGCGGCCGCGCTTTCCGGCGCGGAACATGGACGACGACATTCGTTGTGTGCGAGCAGTTCGGGGTGCGCGCTTGCGTTGCCCGCGACGCATTGTCGCTGGGCATTTGTCGCTCGGTCTATCGAGGCTATCCGGTATAACCCGGATGCCTGCGCTATGGTCGGCAAGGTTGATGCGCCCAGGTTGCGTGGCTTCCTGCCCGCCTCACGTCTCGCGTCCGCCTCAGCGCATGATCGAGTTCCGAATCCCCGCAACTCAATGCCGGAGCACCAAATCGACTCCGATGGACCTGGAGTTTCCTACCCGACTGCCTCCTGCGTTTCCATCTGCCGTTGCGGTGGCCGCGCTCGCCTTGCTCGCCGCGGCGTTCGGCGAGGTGGCCGCGCGTTGGCTGAACGCACCGCGGCTGCTCGGCTATCCGCTGCGGGCGCGTGCTTCGGTGCTGGCGGCTATCTGTTGCGGGCACTGAACATGAGCCGCTGCCCGGACCGCGACACTGCAGTTCTCGCTGGAGTTCACGGCGGCGATCATTGCCTTCGACCTGGGTCAGCGCGTCTCGTTCGGCTGGCTGCGACGCACCTTGCTTTGCTCGGAGCGAGCGCGCTCGAAAGCGGGCTGACCTTCGCGGTGTTTTGCGGTCCTGCGCTGGCTCGACGTTGCGCGATGCTGGCGTCCGCGCTGATCGCCACCATCAGCATGTCGACGTCGCCGGCCGTCGTGCTGGCCGTGACGCGCGAACTGCGCGCGCAGGGGCAGGTGACCGAGCGCGTGCTGCTGATGACCGCATTGAATTCCATCTACGCGGTCGTGCTGTCGACGCTGCTGCTCGCGTGGGCGAGGGTCGAGTCGCGCGGCATCCTCGACGACTACCTGCTGCATCCCGTCTACCTGATCCTGGGATCGCTGCTGCTCGCCGCGGTGGGGCGCGCGACTGTGCTGCTGGTGGCCGGCTTTGTGGGGCGCGATCGCGCCGCGCAGCTGATGCTGATGCTCGCGCTGGTGTCGCTGGTGTTCGCCAGCGCCATCGCACTGCGGCTGTCGCCGCTGCTCGGCTCGCTGGCCTGCGGGGCCTTTGCGCGCGCGTTCGACCGCGAGCGCCGTTTGGCGAGCAGCGACATCGGCCTGGTGTCGGCGCTGGCGCTGATGCTCTTCTTCGCGTTGTCGGCCGCCACGGTCGACTTCGGCGCCCTGCTCAACGCCGGTCTGCCGGCGCTCGCACTGGCGCTGGCGCGCACCGCATGCAGACGCGCTGGGCGCTGGGTGCCGCTGACCGGCATCGTCTGGCGCAAAGGGTTGCTCGTTGGCCTGGGACTGCCGCCGATGTCTGCCATCGCAATGATGCTGACGCAGCAGGTGACGCTGATCGATCCGCAACTCGGCGCGCAGGCCGGAAACTGTACTCCTGGCCAGCGTCATCATCTTCCAGATCGTCGGCGCCCTGACATGGTCTACTGGGCTGCGCGCCAGTGGCGAGGCGAGGACGGAGCCATGAGCGGGGCCACCATCGAGACCGCGACGAGACCAGCCCGCAGGCGGACCGATGAACGAAAGCATCCTGGACTTCAAGAAATCGCCGTTGCTGACGATTGGCGTCGAGCTCGAACTTCAGCTGATCGACCGGCGCAACGGCGACCTGACGCGCGCTGCATCCGACCTGATCGCGCTCGTCACGCGCAAACCGTTTCCTGGCGATATCAAGCCGGAGATCACCGAGAGCATGCTGGAAGTCAGCACCTCAGTGCATACAGCCTACACTCCGCTGCGTGCCGAGCTTCGTAGCGATCCGCGACGCGCTGCGGCGGCCGCCGACAGGCTCGACATCGAAGTCGTGGGCGGCGGTGCATCCGTCTCAGCGCTGGGCGTACGACCGCCAGATCTATGACCGGCCGCGCTTCCGCCACGTCGCGGGGCTGTGCTATCTGGCGTTGTTCACGGCGTTCGGCCAGTACGTGCATATCGGCCGCGAACGGTACGCAGGCGCTGCGGCTGCTGTACCGGTTTACAACTACATCCTGCGTCTATCGCACTTGCGCAGCAGCCCGGCTTCCAGGGTGTCGACACGTCGTTCGATTGCTCGCGACTGAACAGCATCTATGCCTTTCCCCTGTCGGGACGTGCGCCGTTCGTCACCGACTGGGGCGCCTTCGAACAGTTCTTCGGCAAGCTGCGGCGGCTGGGCGTGGTCGAGAGCATGAAGGATTTCTACTGGGACATCCGGCCGAAGCCCGAGTACGGAACCATCGAGGTGCGCGTGTTCGACACGCCTCTGACGGTGGAACGTGCCGCCGCCCTGGCCGCCTACGTGCAGGCGATCTGCCGCATGCTGCTCGATCGCAACGAGGACGTCAGCGAGGAAATCTACCTCGCCTACAACTACAACCGCTTCCAGGCCTGCCGCTTCGGACTGGAGGGCCAGCTGCTCGACAGCATCAGCGGCGAGGCCATGCCGCTGCACATGGCGGTGCTGCGCACGCTGGAAGCCTGCCGCCCCTACGCGCGCGAACTGGGATCAGTGGATGCGCTGGACGAGATCGAACGCTGGATCCGCGCCGAAGGCAACGATGCGCGCTGGCAGCGGCAGACCATGCAGGAAAGTCATTCGCTGGCGCAGCTGGTGCTCGAGTCCGCCGACCGATGGCGCGGCCACGTGCCGGCGAGTGCCGCGGACGCCTGGCTGGCCGCCCGGTAAGCGGCGGCGAGGTGCTGCCGGATACGCCGCACTAGGTTGTCTGCGATCAAGCGCCGTCGTCCTTCGCCGAGTGTCGGGCGCGGTTGAGCGCTAGTCTGTTGCAGGCGCACGGGCTGCGCAGGACTTCGCATGCGCTTTGCCTTCCACACCGACCATCATCCCGCGAGCCGCCGGTTCGACAGCTACCTGGACGTACTGGGTGACGTGCTCAAGCTGCCGCTGGATGTGCGGCAGTGCTCGTGCATCAGCGGCCGCCCGTTCTACGGGCAGGTGAGCACGCATCGCGTGGCCGATGTGGAGCTGTCCCGCATCAGCAGCGCTGCACACGTGAGTGCCGGCCTCGGCGGCGCCACGGCGGGCGGTGACTTCCTGCAGTTCGACCTGCAGGTCCGCGGCACTGGTTGCCTGCGGCAGGACGGCCGCGAAGTGAGGCTGGCTGCCGGGGATCTCAGCGTCTTCGAAACCAGCAAGCCCTTTCGCTGGCAGTTCGATGCGGAGTTCCAGACTTTTGTCATCAACGTGCCGAAGGACATGCTGCCCGAGTTTTCTGCGGCAGCAGGACCGTACGTGGCCAGCGTGATCCGCGGTCATTCTCCGCTCGGCCGGCTGGTCCGGGACTTCGTCGCCCAACTGGTGCCCGTGGTCGACCAGGTGGACACGGCGACTGGCGAGCGGCTGGTGCGGGCGATGCTGGAACTGCTGCAAGGAGCGGTGCGCAGCCTGGGTAGCCAGGGCGAACCGCTGTCTGCCGAGGGCGGCGCGCCGGCGCTGGCCGTTGCGCGGCGTTACATCGAAGACAATTTTCAGGACGGCGCGCTTGATGTCGGATCGGTGGCACGGCATGCGCGGGTCTCGGCTGCGCATCTGCAACGACTGTTCCGCGCCACCGGCGAGAGTGTGGGTGACTGCATCTGGCAACAGCGGCTGCAGCACGCGCGGGCGCTGCTGGAAAGCCCGGCTCTCGCTGACTGGTCGCTCGCGCGCGTGGCCATGGAGGCGGGCTTCGGAAACCTCGCGCACTTCAGCCGCCGCTTCAAGTCGGCCTTCGGTGCCAGCCCGTCCGCCTACAGGGCCGGTTGCGCGCGGTCCGCCACGGCGATCCCGCGCGCAGCAGCAGCAGCGCGGCGAGCTACGCGGCCTTGACGTACTTCGTGGCCTGGCGGCCGGCGACGATGCCGGTGGCTCCCGCGTAGGCCATGGCGTCGCCGGAGCGGTAGCCGACGCCGAAGTGCTCGCCGAACGCGGCCGCGCCGGCGCCGTACAGCCCCTTCACCACAGGGCGGTTGTAGAAGTCGACGACTTCCGACTTCTCGTTGATCAGGAAGCCGCCACCCGTCTCGATCATCACCGGCCAGCTGCGGATCGCATAGAACGGCGCCTTCAGTTCCTTCGTGAAGCCGGAGCGGCCAAAGCGGTCAGGCGTCCTGTCGCGCGTGTGCCGGTTGTGCTCATCGATCTCCGCGCGCAGGTTGTCCGGGCTGACCTTCAGGTTCTTCGCCAGTTCCTCGATCGTCTCGCCCTTCAGGGCGACGCCGTCGGCTTTCATCTTGTCGACCAGCGGATGCAGGCCTTCGCAGGTGATCTGGTAGGCGACCTGCTCCGGCTGCTTCAGCAGTTCCTTGCTGGCGCCGCCGTACAGCTGCATTTCGTTGACGAAGCGCTTGCCTTCGCCGTTGACCAGGATGGAGCCGGCGGCATACGTGGCCGAGGAGTAGTACAGCCGCTTCGTGTACTCCAGGTTGGCCATCACCATCGAGATGTGCAGGTTGGCCACGCCGGCGCCGTTGGCCGAGGCGATGTACATGCCGGAACCGTCGCAGCCCAGGCCGGTCATGCGCCGCGCGTCCTTCCAGTCCGGCGCGTAGGTCGCCATGAACTTCTGGTCGCGGCTGTAGCCGCCTGTGGCGATGATCAGCGCCGGCACCCTGATGTTGGTCTTGCGCCCGTCGATCTCTGCCAGCACGCCGACCAGGACTTCCGGCGCGCCGGTCTTGAAGATGTCGCGCAGCGGCGCCTCGGTCTTGACCGTGATGTTGGGGTTCTTCGCCACCTCGGCGGCCAGCACCTTCATGTTGGCGGCGCCGCCGCCCTGTGGCTTGGCCTGCCGCAGCGTCGGGCCGCCGTTCACGCGATCTTCCTCGTCGACGATCTTCACGCCGGCGGCGATCAGCCGGTCGACGAACTCCGGGACCGTCTCGGCGATGACTTTCATCTTGGCGGGATTGCGCGTGCCGGCGCCGTAGTCCAGTCCATCCTTGGTATAGGCATCGGCGCTGTCGGTGATCCCGCGCTGCTTGTGCCAGTGCGTGCTGTGCGCGCGGATCCAGCCGCTGGACAGCGCCGACGAGCCGCCCAGCGACGGCGACCCTTCGAGCAGCAGCACCTTGAGGCCGGCTTCGGCCGCTTCAAGGGCGGCCACGCAGCCGGCTGCGCCGCCGCCGGCGACGACCAGGTCATAGCCGGTGAGATCCCAGCGCGTGGGCACGGGCAGCGACGTGGCGCTGGCCAGCGAGGGCAGCAGCGCCGCGACGGCACCGGCGCCTGCAGAGGCGGCCGAGCTCTTCAGGAAAATCCGGCGTGAGGTTTCTGATGGGGGTTGTCTCATGGTGTTCTCCGGTGGTGGCGCTATGGGCGCTTCATCTTCATGTCCGTGAATGCGTGGCATTCGTTGCAGTACATGATGTCGTTGCCGTGCGGCTTGTGGCAGTTGTCGCAGCGCACGTTGCCCAGGTGGGACTTGTGGGGGTTGTGATGCATGCTCTCCGTGCGCTTGGCGACGGCTTCATAGCTTTCGTGGCAGGCGAAGCAGTTGCTCATCGGCGCGCGTGAGTCCGGGTTGTCCTGTCCATGGCAGTCCTTGCAGCTGACCGCGGCAGTCGCGTGCGGACCGGTGACCGGCTGCACGGCGCGCGCAGGGCCGGCCGCCACGGCCAGTGCCAGCAGCAGGACGCCCGCCAGGGCGATGGTTGATCTGGCTTTCATTGCTCGTCTCGATTCGGTTGCGACAGCGTCGGGCCGATGGGCGCGCTCATCGCGCAACAGTCGGCGGCTCGACGGACGGAGGAATGCTATGAAGCGGGCGAG
>JBGAIO010000084.1:0-13156 GCA_044225415.1 Burkholderiaceae bacterium
CTTCACGGAGGCCGAGCTGCGCGCAGCCGTCGAAGCAGCGAGCCAATGGGGAACGTTCGTCACGGTGCACGCGTACACACCCGAGACGATCCGCCTGGCAGTGGCCGCGGGCGTGCTGTGCGTCGAGCACGGCCACCTGATGGACGAGGCCACGGCGAAGCTGCTCGCCGACAAGGGCGTCTGGCTCAGCATCCAGCCGTTTCCCGAAGAGATCGCGGCCGCATTTCCGCGGGGCTCGTTCGAGTGGGAGAAGGCACAGCGGATCCTCACCGGCACCGACACTGCCTACAAGCTGGCGCGCAAGTACCGGCTGAAGGTCGCCTTCGGCACCGACATCCTGTTCTCGCCCGCACTGGCCGAGCGGCAGACGGCACTGCTGGCGCGAGTGGCGCGCTGGTACACGCCCGCTGAAACGCTGGCGATGGCGACCGGCACGAACGCGCAGCTGCTCGCCCTGTCGGGCAAGCGCAATCCCTACCCGGGCAAGCTCGGTGTCGTCGAGGAAGGCGCGTTCGCCGACCTGCTACTGGTCGATGGCAATCCGGTGGAGAACATCCGGCTGCTGGAAGATCCGCAACGGAATTTCGTGGTGATCATGAAGGACGGCAAGGTGTACAAGAACACGCTGCGGAACTGATTCGCCGCCGGGACGGCGCGTCACGGCGGCCGATTCAGGCGATCGGCAGCGCAGCGGTCATCGCCACCACCCGCTCCACAGCGCACCGCGCGGACCGGGCGCGGCGCTCACCACGCGCAATGGACGTTGCTGCAGCGAGCGGGCGGGCAGGATCTCGGGGCGCGGCGGCCGCGGATGCGGCGCCAGCGCGCCCTGCACCGAAGGACAAGCGCGCGCGGCTCCGGCATGCAGCGCAGTCGTCGCCGCCTCCCAGTCCTGCATCGTCGTCTCGGTGACGCTCAGCGCCAGCGCGTCGCGCTCCATTGCCTGCATGCGGCCCCCGCCGTCGTTGTGGTCCGGCGGCGCCGAACCTGCGGAGCAATCATCGGCTGCGGGGACCGGGACTGGACACGGCGCAATCCGGGCTCCGGCTGCGGAAAATCCGACAAACGACAAAGGTGGATCCCCGCTTTCGCGGGGATCCATTTTGATCTCCTGTCTGCACGTTCACCTGCAGCACGTTGTCCAGGCCTTCACGACTTGCCCTTCGACACCGACAGGAAGTACGACAGCGCGGCGACGACCACGGCGATTGCAACACCGAGACCCAGCAACTCCCGCTCGCCGTTCCACGCCACCACCTGCCCGAGGAACAGCACCGCGAGCACCACGATCACCACGCCGACCAGCTTCAGCTTCAGGTCGTCGAAGGTGCGGATCTGCAGCCATTCGGGCAGATCCAGGTTCGCGTCGATGAACAGTTCGTACAGCCCGAGGGCGATCATCAGCAGCACGGTGCCGAGCAGGAACAGGTCGACGATCTCGATGAAATGCAGCGCCAGCGCCTTCGCGCCCTTGCTGCTGACCTCGGCCGCCTGGACCGCATCGACGATGACCACGCCGGTCTCGATGAAGCCGTAGACGAACAGCGCCAGCGACGCCGCCAGCGAGCCGATCACCGCCGCGATGACGAGATAGCGACTGGCACCGAGCAGGGGTCGCAGCATGCGGGTCTCCGTTGTGTCGTCAGGCGAGGAACAGCCGGTACGCCGGATTGGCCGTCTCATCCCAATGCCGGTAGCCGAGCTCCTGCAGGAACTTCCGGAACGCAGCGAGCTCACCATCCGGCACCTGCAGGCCCACCAGCACGCGCGAGTAGTCCGCGCCCTGGTTGCGGTAGTGGAACATCGAGATGTTCCAGCCGGGCCGCATGCTGGTCAGGAAGCGCATCAGGGCACCCGGTCGCTCGGGAAACTCGAAGCGCAGCACGCGTTCGCCGACCGCGAGCGCGCTCTTGCCGCCGACCATGTAGCGCACGTGTTCGGCGGACAGCTCGTCGTGGGTCAGGTCGACGGTGGCATAGCCGTGGCGATTGAAGGAGCGCGCGAGCTTCTCGTTGTCCCCCGCATTCGACGTCGCGATGCCGACGAACACCTGCGCCTGCCGCGCATCGCTGATGCGGTAGTTGAACTCGGTAACGTTGCGGTTGCCGACCAGTTCGCAGAAGCGGCGGAAGCTGCCCCGCTCTTCCGGAATGGTCACCGCGAACAGCGCCTCGCGCGCCTCGCCGACTTCGGTGCGCTCCGCGACGAAGCGCAACCGGTCGAAGTTCATGTTGGCGCCGCTCGCCACGGCCACCAGCGTCAATCCCTTCGACTTCGCGTCCGGTGCATGACGCGCGGCCCATGCCTTCAGTCCGGCCACCGACAGCGCGCCGGCCGGCTCGAGGATCGAGCGCGTGTCGGCGAACACATCCTTGATGGCGGCGCAGATCGCGTCGGTGTCGACGCTGACGATCGCGTCGACGTACTTGCGGCACAGCCTGAAGGTCTCCTCGCCGACCTGGCGCACGGCCGTGCCGTCGGAAAACAGGCCCACGTCCGCCAGTTGCACGCGCCGCTTCGCCGCGACCGAACGTGCCATCGCATCGGAATCGTGCGTCTGCACTCCGATCACCTGCACCTCGGGCGCGAGCGCCTTGACGTAGGCCGCGATGCCTGCGGCCAGTCCGCCGCCGCCGATCGGCACGAACACCGCATGCAGCGGTCCGTGGTCGGAGGGATGGTGCTGGCGCAGGATCTCCATCGCGATCGTGCCCTGCCCCGCGATGACGTCGGGATCGTCGAAGGGATGCACGAAAGTCAGGCGGCGCTTCGCCTGCAGCGCACGCGCGTGCGCATAGGCGTCGGAATACGAGTCGCCGTGCAGTTCCACCTCGGCGTCGCGCGCCAGCACCGCCTCGACCTTGACCTGCGGCGTCGTGACCGGCATCACGATGACGGCGCGGCAGCCGAGCTGCTGCGCGGCCAGCGCCACGCCCTGCGCGTGGTTGCCGGCCGAGGCCGCGATCACGCCGCGCTTGAGCTCGCCCGCCGGCAGCCGCGCCATGCGGTTGTACGCGCCGCGCAGCTTGAAGCTCTTCACCGGCTGCAGGTCCTCGCGCTTGAGCAGCACGCGGTGGCCGATGCGCGCCGACAGTCGCGGGGCGTCTTCCAGCGGCGATTCGATCGCCACGTCGTAGACGCGCGCGGTCAGTATCCGGCGCAGGTATTCCTGTGCAGGCATCGCGCCTGGCCCTCCCCCGACGATCGTCGTGTTGTCCGGTGAAGGTACCACGCACTGCCCTACCATTGCGTCGATGAACGCAGACAGCGATGGCGATGCCGCCGACCTCCGCACACAGCCCTACGCCGGGCTGACGCCCGACGTCTGCCTGAACGCACTGGACAGCGTCGGACTCTTCACGACCGGTTCACTGCTGGCGTTGAACAGCTACGAGAACCGGGTGTTCCAGGTCGGCGTCGAAGCCGACGACGGTCGCGCGGGCTTCGTGGTCGCGAAGTTCTATCGCCCAGGGCGCTGGAGCGATGCGCAGATCCTCGAGGAACACGTGTTCGTCGCCGAACTGGCGGCTGCCGAGATCACCGCCGTGCCGCCGCTCTCACTAGGCGGCAGCACGCTCAACGTGTTCGACGGCTTCCGCTTCGCAGTCTTCCCGCGCCGCGGCGGCCGCGCGCCGCTGCTCGACGATCCGGACGTGCTTGAGTGGATCGGTCGCTTCCTCGGCCGCATCCATGCGGTCGGCCGCGCGCAGCCCTTCGCGCATCGGCCCGCGCTCGATATCAAGAGCTTCGGACGCGAACCGCGCGCATGGCTGCTCGACAACGACTGGCTGCCGATCGAGCTGCGCAACGTCTATGCCGGCGTGTCGCAGCAGGCGCTCGACGGCGTCGAGCGCTGTTTCGAGCGCGCCGGCGACGTCCGCTCGCTGCGTCTGCATGGTGACGTGCACGAGGGCAACGTGCTGTGGTACGACGGCCTGACCGACCACGGACCGCACTTCGTCGACTTCGACGACGCGCGCGGCGGCCCCGCGGTCCAGGACCTGTGGATGCTGCTCGGCGCCGAGCGCGGCGAGCAGACGCAGCGGCTGTCCGACCTGCTGGCCGGCTACGAGGAGTTCAGCGACTTCGACCGCCGCGAACTGCATCTGGTGGAAGCACTGCGGACACTGCGTCTCATTCACTACGCCGCGTGGATCGCGCGCCGCTGGCACGACCCGGCATTTCCGGCAGCGTTTCCGTGGTTCGACACGCCGCGCTACTGGGAAGCGCGCATCCTCGAACTGCGCGAGCAGATCGCGGCGATGAGCGAGGCACCGCTGCCGGCGTAATCGCGACAGGCGACGTGCATGGGCGAGCCGCTTGCCCACACCTTGCCGAAGCTTGTCTCGGCACAAGCTTTCGCTGCACTGCAAAAAGCTACAATCCGTCCTCAAGCGTCATCGCGGACTTCGCGGTCCCTTCTGTCATGAACGCTCCTACGTCAGCCCACACGCTGCGTGCCGACCCTGCCGTCCTCGACGCGCCGGTGCGCCTGCGCGAGATTCCCTACAACTACACGTCGTTCTCCGATCGCGAGATCGTGATCCGGCTGCTGGGCGCGGATGCCTGGCGCGTGCTCGACGAGCTGCGCACCGAACGACGCACCGGCCGCTCCGCGCGCATGCTGTACGAGGTGCTCGGCGACATCTGGGTCGTGCGCCGCAATCCGTACCTGCAGGACGACCTGCTCGACAATCCGAAGCGCCGCGCGATGCTGATCGAGGCGCTGCATCACCGGCTCGGCGAGATCGAGAAGCGCCGCGAGCCCGCCGACGCGGTGCGTGACGCAAAGGTGGGGCAGTTGCTCGACGCCGCGCGCGCCGCCGTGCAGGCCTTCGCGCAGGAATTCCGCAACACGTGGGACCTGCGCAAGACCGCGCGCCGCGCGCTGGCGCGTCACACCCGCGAAGACAACATCCGCTTCGACGGCTTTGCGCGCGTCTCGCACGTCACCGACGCCACCGACTGGCGCGTCGAGTATCCCTTCGTGGTACTGCAGCCGGATACCGAAGACGAGATTCCCGGGCTGGTGCGCGCCTGCGTCGAGCTCGGCCTCACCATCATTCCGCGCGGCGGCGGCACCGGCTACACCGGTGGCGCGATCCCGCTGACGCCGCTCGCAGCCGTGATCAACGTCGAGAAGCTGGAAGCGGTCGGCGAGGTCGAGGTGCGCACGCTGCCGGGCCTCGCAGCGCCCGTGCCCACGGTGTATTCCGAATCCGGCGTCGTCACCAACCGTGTCTCCGACGCGGCTGCCCGCGGCGGCTACGTGTTCGCGGTCGATCCGACGTCGGCCCAGTCGTCATGCATCGGCGGCAACATCGCCATGAACGCCGGCGGCAAGAAGGCCGTGCTGTGGGGCACCGCGCTCGACAACCTGGCGTGGTGGCGCATGGTCGACCCCAATGGCGACTGGCTGGAAGTCGAGCGCATCGGCCACAACCTCGGCAAGATCCACGACGCGGCCGAGGCCGTGTTCGAGCTGACGTGGAAGGACGGCCGCCAGCCGGCGGCAAAGGCGAAGACGCTGCGCACCGAGCGCATCACCCTGCCCGGCGCGCGTTTCCGCAAGGCGGGACTCGGCAAGGACGTCACCGACAAGTTCCTCGGTGGGCTGCCGGGCATCCAGAAGGAAGGCTGCGACGGGCTGATCACGTCGGCGCGCTGGGTCGTGCATCGCATGCCGCCGCACATCCGCACCGTGTGCCTGGAGTTCTTCGGACGCGCGCAGGAGGCGGTGCCGTCGATCGTCGAAATCACGGGCTACATGGCGCAGCATCCGGGCGGCGCGCTGCTGGCGGGCCTCGAACACCTCGACGACCGCTACCTGCGTGCAGTGAACTATGCGACCAAGTCGCGCCGCGGCGGACTGCCGAAGATGGTGCTGGTCGGCGACATCGTCGGCGACGACGAGGCGGCGGTCGCGCGCGCGGCGTCCGAAGTCGTGCGCATCGCCAACGCACGCAGTGGCGAAGGCTTCGTCGCGGCCACGCCCGAGGCCGGCAAGAAGTTCTGGCAGGAACGCGCGAAGACCGCGGCGATCTCCAAGCACACCAACGCGTTCAAGCTGAACGAGGACGTGGTGATCCCGCTGCCGCGCATGGGCGAGTACACCGACGCGATCGAGCGCATCAACATCGAGCTGTCGATCGGCAACAAGCTCGAACTGCTCGACGCGCTGGACGACTACTTCGCGTCGCCCTTCCCGCTCGGCAAGACCGAGGACGCGGAACTCGACCGGCTGCCGCGCGCCGAGATCCTCGGCGACCGGGTCGAGCAGGCGCAGCAACTGATCGCCGTGGCGCGCCGGCGCTGGCAATGGCTGCTGGCGAACCTGGACAGGCCGCTCGCCGACGCGCAGCCGGAGCTGGCGGCGCTGGGCTACGACATCGCCGCGTCCACGCGCGCGACGCGCATCATCGACGTGCTGCAGGACCATTCGATCCGCGTGTCGTGGAAGAACGAGATCCGCACGCCGCTGAAGCGCATCTTCGCCGGCGCGGCCTTCGCACCGGTGCTGCCCGAGGCCGACGCGATCCACGCGCGCGTGCTGCGCGGCCGCGTCTTCGTGGCGCTGCACATGCACGCCGGCGACGGCAATGTGCACACCAACATCCCCGTCAACTCCGACAACTACGCGATGCTGCAGCGGGCCAATGCCGCGGTGGCGCGCATCATGCAGATCGCGCGCAGCCTGAACGGCGTGATCTCGGGCGAGCACGGCATCGGCATCACCAAGCTCGAGTTCATCGACGAGGCCGAGACGGCGGAGTTCCGCGCCTACAAGGAACGGATCGATCCGCAGGGCCGCTTCAACAAGGGGAAGCTGCTGCCCGGCGCCGACCTGCGCAACGCCTACACGCCGAGCTTCGGCCTGATGGGCCACGAGTCGCTGATCATGCAGCAGAGCGACATCAAGTCGATCTCCGACGCGATCAAGGACTGCCTGCGCTGCGGCAAGTGCAAGCCCGTGTGCTCGACGCACGTGCCGGGTTCGAACCTGCTCTATTCGCCGCGCAACAAGGTGCTGGCGACCTCGCTGCTGATCGAGGCCTTCCTGTACGAGGAACAGACCCGGCGCGGCGTGTCGATCCGCCACTGGGACGAGTTCGGCGACGTTGCCGACCACTGCACCGTGTGCCACAAATGCCTGACGCCGTGCCCGGTCAACATCGACTTCGGCGACGTCAGCATGGCGATGCGCCATCTGCTGCGCCGCATGGGCAAGAAGAAGTTCAATCCCGGCAGCGCCGCGTCGATGTTCTTCCTGAACGTCAAGGACCCGCAGACCATCAAGCTCGCGCGCACGGCGATGCTGCGCTGGGGCTATGCCGCACAGCGCCTCGGCCACCGCGTGCTGAAGCCGGCGGCGCTGAAGCAGACGGCGCGGCCGCCGGCGACCACGGGGGGACCGCCGCGGGTCACCGAGCAGGTCATCCACTTCATCAACAAGAAGATGCCGGGCGACCTGCCCAAGCGCACGGCGCGCGCACTGCTCGACATCGAGGATGCGCGCTATGTTCCGATCATCCGCAACCCGAAGGCGACCAGCAGCGAGACCGAAGCCGTTTTCTATTTCCCCGGCTGCGGCTCGGAGCGGCTGTTCTCGCAGGTGGGTCTCGCGACGCAGGCCATGCTGTGGCACGCGGGGGTGCAGACGGTGCTGCCGCCGGGCTATCTGTGCTGCGGCTATCCGCAGCGCGGCAGCGGCCAGTTCGACAAGGCCGAGAAGATCATCACCGACAACCGGGTGTTGTTCCACCGCGTGGCCAACACGCTGAACTACCTCGACATCAAGACCGTCGTGGTGAGCTGCGGCACCTGCTACGACCAGCTCGAAGGCTATCGCTTCGAGGAGATCTTCCCGGGCTCGCGCATCGTCGACATCCACGAGTACCTGCTCGAAAAGGGCGTGCGGCTCGAAGGCGTGAGCGGCACGCGCTACATGTACCACGACCCCTGCCACTCGCCGATGAAGCAGCAGGATCCCCTGAAGACCGTCAACGCGCTGGTGACGACCGCCGACGGCACGCGCATCGCGAAGACCGACCGCTGCTGCGGCGAGTCGGGCACCTTCGCGATCTCGCGGCCCGACGTGGCGACCCAGGTGCGCTTCCGCAAGGAACGCGAGGTACGCGCCGGCGCCGAGGTGCTGCGCGCCGACGGCTACGCCGGCGACGTCAAGGTGCTGACCTCGTGTCCGTCGTGCCTGCAGGGATTGAAGCGCTACGACGACGACGCCGGCACGTCGGCCGACTACATCGTCGTCGAGATGGCGCGGCGGCTGCTGGGCGAGGACTGGATGCCGGCGTACGTGGCGCAGGCCAACGCCGGCGGCATCGAGCGGGTGCTGGTCTGACCGACGCCGGCCCCTGCGCGCTGTGCAGCGGCCCCGGCGGGCGCGTGCTCGCCGATGACGGTCGGCTGCGCGTCGTCGCGGTGGACGACCCCGACTATCCGGGCTTCCTGCGCGTGGTGTGGAATGCGCACGTGCGCGAACTCAGCGACCTCGACGAGGCCGACGCGCTGCACATGCTGCGCGCGCCGCGCACGGTAGAGGCGATCCAGCGCCGCACGCTGGCGCCGCTGAAGATGAACGTCGCCAGCCTGGGCAACCAGGTGCCGCACCTGCACTGGCACCTGATCCGCGCTACGCGGACGATGCGCATTTCCCGGGACCGATCTGGGCGACCCGGCTGCGCGAGCCTGCGTCGATGCGACGGCGCGCGCCGCCGGCCGTCGACAGGCTCGAAAGGAAGTCAGCGTCGCATTCGACGGCCGCCGCGTCGAACCGTGATCTCGCGCGGCGCCTGGTTCAGCCGCCGGTGCAGGGCCGCACCGACTGCGACGGGAATTCGCGCGCAACCTGGGCGAGCTGCTGCGCGGCCGCCACGTCAGCTCGCGCAACTGGAATCGCGTCGCGCTGACGGCGGTCGCCGACAGGCGCGCGTTCTGCACGCCGCGCTTCTCCAGCGACGCCAGGTGCGCGCGCGCCAGCTCCGCGTCCTTGAACGAACCCAGGCTCACGCCCAGCCGCAGCGGCCCGTCGCCCAGCACCTGCACGTCCTTGACACCGCGCCGGCCCAGGTCGGCCACGGCGCGATCGACCTCGATGCGCGTCTTGAACGGCGGCAGGTAGACCATGGTCCAGCCGGGCACTTCGACCGTCCGCGTGCTCTGGCGCGGGCCCATGCCCAGCCGGAACAGCGCCGCCTCCGCGCGCGGCACGTCGGCGCCGATGAAGTCGCCGAACTCGACGCAGGCCTGCGGCGCCGACAGGTCGATCACCGTCGCAGCCGCGGGCACCGGCGCCGAGGCAGCGGGTGGCGCCGCAGGGGCGGCCGCCTCCGCTTTCGACTGCGCAGCACGCTCCTTGAGCTGCTGCACGTCCTTCTCCGACAGGATGCGGATGCGGCCCGATTCGAGCTGGTGCGACAACCGCTCGGGCTCGCGTCCGCTCTCGGCGAAGCGGCCGAACGCCCCCTGCTGCCACGCGAACAGCAGCACGTTGACCAGCACCAGGAACAGGAAGACGAGTTTCATCGTTCGTCGGTGCGCAGGGCCAAGCCTGCGAGCACGAGATTATGTTCGATCGCGGCGTCGATGCCGGCGGCCCCCAACCCGGCGGCCACGCGCTCCGCGTCACCACCGCTGACCATGACGGCCGGCATCGCGCCGAGCCGCTGCGCGAGAGCGTCGACCATGCGGCGCGCCGCACCCACCTGCGCCGCAAGCACGCCGGTGGCGATGGCGTCGTCGGTGTGATCGGGAAAGTCCACTGCGCGGCCGCGCGCCAGCGGCAGCCCGGCGGTGCGCTGTGCCAGCGCGTCGAGCATCATGCGCGCGCCGGGCGCGATGCAGCCGCCGACGAAGCGCGCGGTGCGCGCCGCCGCGTCGTACACCACGCAATCGGCCGTGGTCGCGGTGCCGGCGGCGACCAATACGAAAGAGGCTCGCGGCCGCCGCTCGCACGCGCCCAGCATGCCGTGCCAGCGGTCGGTGCCGAGCTGGGCGGGCGCGCGGTAACCGTTGTGGAGCACGAAGTCGCCTGCGTAGCGCGCAGCGGCGGCCAGCCATTGCACCTGCAGTCCGCTACGCGCGGCGATCGCGTCCACGCGGCCGCGCAGTTCGGCGCCTGCCACCGTGCAGCCGATGGCGCGGGTTCCCCGCGGCAGTGTCGACCAGTCACCGGCCAGCGCTTCGACCCACGCGTCGTCGTCGCGATGGGAGCGCGTATGCACCGACTGCATGGCCATCGGTGCGCTGCCCGCATGCCGCTCCGCCAGCGCCCACTTCAGCGCCGTGTTGCCGATGTCGATCAGCAACGTCATCGCGAGGCCTCATCAGCCGCCAACCCAGCCGCCAGCCGCAACGACACATCGCCGACGCTGACCGCGACGCGGCGGCCTGCGCCGGCCTGCAGCACGAGCTGTCCGGCGTCGTCGACGCCGACGATGGCTCCGTGCGCGACCGCACGCCCGCCGTCGATGATGTCCGCGAGCTGCCCCCGTGCGGCCAGCAAGGCGTCGTACGGTTCGCGCCAGGGCGTGAAACCGTGTTCGACGTACGCGTCGATCGCCTGCAACAGTGCCGCGGCGAGCGCGGCCATCCAGGCTTCACGACCGTCGGCGACAGCGACGACGTCGGTGAGCGCAGCGGCCGGTTGACCGATGGCGGCACGCTCCTCGTCCGACAGGCACACGTTGATGCCGACGCCCGCGACCAGCGTCGCGCGACCCGCGCCGTCGGTCGCCAGCTCGAACAGCAGTCCGCCCAGCTTGCGGCCGTCGAGCAGCAGGTCGTTGGGCCACTTCAGCTGCACGCCGACGCCGCGCGCGTGCAGTGTGCGCGCCAGCGCCACGCCGCCGGCCAGCGTCACGGCCGGCAGCGCAGGCGGCAGGTGCGCGAGCGGCACGGCGAGCGAGAACAGCAGCGCGCTGCACCGGCTCGCGCCTGCCAGGGCGGCCCTGCCGGCCGCGACCGGCGGTCTGGTGATCGGTGGCCAGAACCATCGGCCGCGTGGGCTGCGCGCCGTGCCGCGCGTGCTCCAGCAACCGCGCAGTGGTCGACGGCAGCTGTGGGTTGACGACGACCTCGACTCCACGGTCCGGCAGTGCCTGCGCAATGAACCCGCTCAGCGCGACGCCGTTCAGCGCCGCGCCACCTGTGCCCCGCCGCTGCATCGCGTGGTCACGTTCCATGGGCGTGGTATTCATGGTCTGCACCGGGTGTCCACGGTAGCATCGACCCGCGGCCGCACGAAGGTCCGCAGCCAGGGCCACGCCAGCGCCATCCGCGCCTGCGCACCGCAGTGTCCTCCGCATGATGCCGAACTCTCACCTGCCATCGCTCGCACCGCGCTCATCGCCGATCGCGCGCACAGCCTGCATCATCTACGCGTTGCTGGTGGTCTATGCGGCGCTGACGCCCTGGTCCGGATGGGAAGACCGCGGCGTAGCCGCGTTCGCGTACCTGACCGCACCGCTGCCGCAGTACATCACCGCCTTCGACGTGCTGGTCAATGCGCTCGCCTACGTGCCGCTCGGTGCGCTGATCGTGTTCGCACTGTATCCACGCACGCGCGGACTGCAGGCCTTTCTGGTCGCGACGCTGGCAGGTGCCGGCCTCTCGGCGATCACCGAAGCCGTGCAGACTTTCCTGCCGACGCGCATCGCATCGAACCTCGACCTGCTGGCGAACTCGCTCGGCGCGATGGCCGGCGCGGGGCTCGCCGTCCTGCTGGCGCCCGCGCTGATCGACCGCGGCCGGCTGCTCCAGTCGCGCCGGCACTGGTTCGAGACGCACTCGACGGTGCTGCTGATCGCCATCGCCACGTGGCCGGCCGCACAGATCTATCCGCGCCAGATGCTGTTCGGCAATGGCGAACTGCGCGGCATGCTGGAGCCGGTGCTCACCGCGCTCGGCGGCAGTTGGTGGACCTTCGATACCGGCACCTTCGGACCGGCGGAGTTCGCGCTGGCCGAAGCCTTCGTCGTCGCCGCCGCGCTGCTCGCGGTCGGCCTGGCGATGACCAGCATCCTTCAGCCGCGCGCGCCACGCCTGCGCCTGCTGCTGACGTTGATCGCTGCGGCGCTGGTAGCCAAGTCGGTCGCCAATGGCGTGCAGTTCGGACCCGAGCGCATGCTGGCGTGGGTGACGCCCGGATTCATCGGCGGCGGCGCACTCGGGATGCTCGCGCTCGCCACGGCCAGCGGCGGCCCGCGGCAGTGGCAGGCGCGCATGGCCGCGGTGGCGCTGGTGGCCCTGCTGGTGGCCGTCAATGTCACGCCCGACAACCCGTACTACCTGGCGCAGCTTGCGCAATGGCGGCACGGCAAGCTGCTGAACTTCAACGCGCTGGCGGAATGGGTATCGGCGTTGTGGCCGCTGCTGCTCGGTGCGGGCCTGGCGCTGCGTCGCGCGCCGTCCTGAAGACGTCGGCAAGGCCAGCGGACGACGCTTCCGCTTCCTATAATGGCCGCATGAGCTACTACAAGCACCATGTGTTCTTCTGCCTGAACCAGCGCGACGACGGCGCGCGCTGCTGCGGCGATCACGACGCGGAAGAGATGCAGAAGCACGCCAAGTCGCGCATCAAGAAGCTGGACCTCAACGGCAAGGGCGAGGTGCGCATCAACAAGGCCGGCTGTCTCGATCGCTGCGACGAGGGTCCGTGCCTGGTCGTGTATCCCGAAGCGGTCTGGTACACCTACGTCGACAAGGACGACATCGACGAGATCATCGACTCGCACCTGGTGAACGGCCGCGTGGTCGAGCGGCTGCGCATCTAGGCATCACCTGCTCGATGAACCCGCGCGGCGACCGGCACCTGCTCGACGGGCCGTCCGGACGCATCGAGGCCATGCTCGACTGGCCGGCGGGGCCGGTCACGGGCGGCGTCGCCTGCATCGGCCATCCGCATCCGCTGTACGGCGGCACGATGGACAACAAGGTGGCCGCGACCATCGCGCGCAGCTTCGCGGCGCTGGGCTGGCTGGCGGTGCGCTTCAACTTCCGCGGCGTGGGCGCCAGCGAGGGCGAGCACGACAACGGGCACGGCGAGACCGACGATTTCCTGCACGTGCTGCGCACGGTGCCGGCGCTGGCCGACGTGGCCGCGCGACTGCCGTCGGCTGTCCCCATCGCGCTGGCCGGC
>JBGAIO010000085.1:0-12340 GCA_044225415.1 Burkholderiaceae bacterium
AGCGAGCATCGGCAGCCACTGAACGCCCGGGCGTCAGCGGCACGCCGAGCGCGCCGACCGGCCCGGCGGCAGGATCACCCAGCGGCAGTTCACGGAAGAACACGAAGCTCGGGTTCTGGTCGAGCAGCTCCTTCGCGCGGGCGGGATTGCGCGCAATCCAGTCCTTGATGCCGGCCATCGACGCCTGGTCGATGGTGAGTTCGCCCTGGTCGACCAGCCAGCGGCCGATCGATCGATACGGATGACCGTTCTGGTCGCCGTAGCCCACGCGCACCTGGCTGCCGTCGGCGAAGCGCAGCCTGCCCGACCCTTGCACCTGCAGGAAGAACGCTTCGACGGGATCGTCGACCCACGCAAGCTCCTGGCCCGCCAGCAGCTCGCTGCCGGTGATCTCGCCGCGCGACGGATAGGGCACGACCTTGCGACCCTGCAGCTTGCCGCGCAGACGCAGGTTCGCCGTTTCCGGCGCGACGGTCGCAAGGTCGATCACCAGCAGGTCCGGCGGCACTCGGTACAGCGGCGTCACGAAGGCAGCGCTCTTCTCGCGACTGCCGTTGAGCAGCGGCTCGTAGTAGCCGGTCATCAGGCCGGCATCGCTCGAGTCGACGAGCCTGTTGCCTTCGTGGCGCTGCGACAGCACGCGATACACGTCGAAGTTCGCCGCGAAGAAGGCGCGCACCGCGCGGCCGTCGCTGCCGTTGATGCTGCCGCTCTGCGCGCAGACAGCCTTCCAGTCGGCGCGCTGTCCGCGGGCGCGGCAGCTCTGCACGAATGCGGGCCACGCCGCGGCCCAGTCGGCGTCGCGCGTGGCGGGCAGCATTTCGAACAGCACGGGTTCATAGGCGGCGCGTGTCTCGATCGCTGATGCAGGCACGGGTGCCGGTACTGTTACGGGGACGGGCGTCGGCGCAGGCGCGGGCGGCGTCGGACGCGTGGCACAACCGCCGATCAGCGCGGCCGCGAAGGCCAGCGCCACAGCCGGTCTAAGATGCCTGCATGACACGGTGTCGATCATGTGGCTGATCCTGCTGGAAGCGGCACTGGCGCTCGGCGCGCTGGTGTTCATCGTCTGGTGGACGATGTTCTCGAAGCCGCGCCGCCGCCGGCCGCCGCACGAATGAACGCGGGCACGCGCGCTCAATGCAGCGCCGCGGGCATGGCCAGCACGAACTCCGCAATCGGCGCTTCGAAAGCCGTGCCGTCGTCGGCCACGCACTGAAAGCTGCCGCGCATCGAACCGAGCGGCGTCGGCAGGGGACACCCGCTGGTGTACTGGAACGATTCGCCCGGCGCCAGATGCGGCTGTTCGCCGATCACGCCGTCGCCGCGCACTTCGCCTACGGCGTTGTTCGCGTCCGTGATGATCCAGTGGCGCGAAATGAGCTGCGCGGCGTGCTGGCCCGTGTTGCGGATGGTCACCGTGTAGGCGAATACATAGTGGTGCTCCTCCGGACTGGAGTGCGCATCGAGGTACTGCGGTTGCACGCTGACGGTGAACTCGTAGGCGGCCATGGCTCGCGGGAGCGGGGATCGAGCCCCTTAGAATAGCGGTGCCGGCGGAAGTTTCGGCATGGAGGTGACCTTGTGACCAGCGCTACTTCCTTTCGCATCGCGCCCAGCATCCTGTCCGCGGATTTCGCGCGGCTCGGTGACGAAGTGCGCGCCGTGGTCGCGGCCGGTGCGGACTGGATCCACTTCGACGTGATGGACAACCATTACGTCCCGAACCTCACGATCGGGCCGCTGGTGTGCGAAGCGATCCGGCCGCACGTCGAAGTGCCGATCGACGTGCACCTGATGGTCAGGCCCGTCGATCGCATCGTGCCGGATTTCGCCAAGGCCGGCGCCGACGTCGTCACCTTTCATCCGGAAGCGTCCGAGCATGTCGACCGCACGCTCGGCCTGATCCGCGACTCGGGCTGCAAGGCGGGGCTCGTGTTCAATCCGGCCACGTCGCTCGCCTGGCTGGACCACGTGATGGACAAGGTCGACGTCATCCTGCTGATGTCGGTGAACCCCGGGTTCGGCGGGCAGGCGTTCATTCCGGAAACGCTGGTCAAGCTGCGCGCCGTGCGCAAGCGCGTCGACGCGTATCGGCAGGCCACCGGCCGCACGATTCACGTGGAGGTCGACGGGGGCGTGAAGGCCGACAACATCCGCGCGATCGCCGAGGCCGGTGCCGACACCTTCGTCGCCGGCAGCGCGATCTTCGGTGCGCGCGATGCCGATGGCGGCTATCGCGGCATCGTCGCGAAACTGCGCGGCGAACTGGCCGCAGTGGCGCGGCCGGCCTGAACCGTGCCGACGCTGCCGAAGCCGGCGCGCGCCGCGCTGATCGATCTCGACGGGACGCTGCTCGACACGGTCCCGGACATCGCCGCGGCCGTCAATGCGATGCTCGTCGACATGGGCCGCGCCGAACTGCCGATGCAGACCGTGGCCGACTATGTGGGCAAGGGCGCGGATGTGCTGGTGCATCGCGCGCTGAGCGGCTCGCTGGATGGGCGTGTCGACGCTGACCAGTTCGCGCGCGGCAAGGACGCGTTCTACAGGCACTACCGTCGGCTGAACGGCGCGGCCGCGCAGATCTATCCCGGCATCACGACGGCACTCGGCGCGTTGCGCGCACGCGGCGTCAAGCTCGCGTGCGTCACCAACAAGCCGCGCGAGTTCACGCGGGCTCTGCTGCAGAGCGCGAGCCTGGCCCCTTACTTCGATGCGGTGGTATCGGGCGACGATGCCACCCACAGGAAGCCGCACGCCGCGCCGCTGCTCGAGGCGTGCCGCCTGATGGGCGTGGACATCACCGAAGCGGTGATGGTGGGCGATTCGGAAAACGACCTGCTGGCGGCGCGCGCCGCGGGCTGTCCGGCGGTGCTGGTCGAGGGCGGCTACAACGAGGGCAGGCCGGTTTCCGAGTTGCCGGCCGATGCTATAGTGGCCTCGCTCATCGATGCGGTGCCGTTGCTGGCGCCGTCGGTCGTGAGCGCACCGTCATGACGACCACCTTCGTTCGCGATACACATTCTCTCGGGGCATGGCGCAAGGCCTGGTGCCGGTTCTGGCACGCCCAGGGAGTCTGGTCCTGGCGTCGCTAGACCCGCCACGCCGCGCGCGCCCGCTGATTCGCTGAATCACACCCGGCGCGCATCCGCAGGACCGACCCGCGCGCTTCGACCGAGGCCCGCGCCGAACACAGGTGAATCGTGACCGAACTTGAATTCAAGGCGCTTGCCGCGCAGGGCTACAACCGCATCCCGCTGATCGCCGAGCGCTTCGCGGACCTCGAAACGCCGCTGTCGCTGTACCTGAAGCTCGCCAACGAGCCCAACACCTTCCTGCTGGAATCGGTCGTCGGTGGCGAACGCTTCGGCCGCTACTCGTTCATCGGGCTGGCGGCGCGCACGCAGCTGCGCTCGACCATCCGCGACGAGGGCTGCACGACCGAAATCGTCGAGGCCGGCAATATCGTGCAGAGCTTCGACGGTGATCCGCTGTCCGCGATCGAACGCTATGTCGCGCAGTTCAAGGTCGCGACCAAGCCTGGCCTGCCGCGCTTCGCCGGCGGCCTCGCCGGCTACTTCGGCTACGACACGGTGCGCGTCATCGAGAAGAAGCTCGCGCGCACCAAGCCCGACGATCTGGGCGTGCCTGACATCCAGCTGCTGCTGGCCGAGGAAGTCGCGGTCATCGACAACCTGGCGGGGCGTATCTACCTGATCGTCTATGCCGATCCGCGTCAGCCCGAGGCCTATGCGCGCGCGCGCCAGCGGCTGCGCGAACTGAAGACGCGGCTGGCGCGCCCGATCGAGCCGCCGCACGCGCGCGCCAGCGTGCGCCGCGAAGAACATCGCGAGTTCGCGAAGGGCGACTACCTGAAGGCGGTTGCGCGCGCAAAGGAGTACATCGCGGCAGGCGACGTGATGCAGGTGCAGATCGGCCAGCGCATCAGCAAGCCGTACGCGGATGCGCCGCTGTCGCTGTATCGCGCGCTGCGCACGCTGAACCCGTCGCCGTACATGTACTACTACGACTTCGGCGACTTCCACGTGGTCGGCGCGTCGCCGGAGATCCTCGTGCGCAGCGAGGACCGCGCCGGCAGGCGCATGGTCGCGATCCGCCCCATCGCCGGCACGCGGCCGCGCGGCAGCACGGACGAGCAGGACGCCGCGCTCGCGGTCGAGCTGGCCGCCGATCCGAAGGAACGTGCCGAGCACCTGATGCTGATCGACCTGGCGCGCAACGACATCGGCCGTATCGCCAGCACAGGAAGCGTCCGCGTCACCGAGCAATATGTCATTGAAAAGTATTCCCACGTACAGCACCTGGTGAGCCACGTCGAAGGCGAACTGAAGCCCGGCATGACCAACCTCGACGTGCTGCGCGCGACCTTTCCCGCCGGCACGCTGTCGGGCGCGCCGAAGGTGCGCGCGATGGAGATCATCGACGAGCTGGAGCCGGTGAAGCGCGGCATCTACGGGGGTGCGGTGGGCTACCTGTCCTTCGCCGGCGACATGGACCTCGCCATCACGATCCGCACCGGCATCGTCAAGGACAAGGTGCTGTATGCGCAGGCCGCGGCCGGCATCGTCGCGGACTCGGTGGCCGAGAGCGAGTGGAAGGAAACCGAGGTCAAGGCGCGCGCGGTGCTGCGCGCGGCCGAGCAGGTCGAAGATGGCTTCGATGCCGATTGAGGAGCCGACCATGCTGCTGATGATCGACAACTACGACTCCTTCACCTACAACCTGGTGCAGTACTTCGGCGAGCTGGGCGAGGATGTGCGCGTCTATCGCAACGACGAGATCACGCTCGACCAGATCGAGGACCTTGCCCCTCAGCGCATCTGCCTGTCGCCCGGACCCTGCACGCCGAACGAAGCGGGCGTGACGCTCGGCGTGTTCGATCGCTTTGCCGGCAAGCTGCCGATCCTCGGCGTGTGCCTCGGCCACCAGGCGATGGGGCAGGCCTTCGGCGGCAAGGTCGTGCGCGCGCAGACGCTGATGCACGGCAAGACCTCGCCGATCGCGCATACGGGCGTCGGCGTGTTCAGCGGCCTGCCGTCGCCCTTCGAGGCGACCCGCTATCACTCGCTGGCCGTGCAGCGCGCGTCGCTGCCCGACTGCCTCGAAGTGACTGCATGGACGGTGGACGGAGAAATCATGGGGCTGCGCCACAGGACCCTGCCGATCGAAGGCGTGCAGTTCCACCCCGAGTCCATCGCCACCGACCACGGCCACGCGATGCTTCGCAACTTTCTCGAACAGTCGCGCTGATGGAAGCCACGAGCACTGCCATGTCGATATCGCCCACCGAAGCGCTGGTCCGCTGCATCGAGCACCGCGAGATCTTCCAGGACGAGATGCTGGCGCTGTGGCGGCGGCTGATGAAGGGCGAGCTCACGCCCGTGCAGATTGCCGCGCTGACCATGGGTCTGCGCGTGAAGAAGGAGACCATCGGCGAGATCGCCGCGGCCGCGCAGATCATGCGCGAGTTCGCGACCCCGGTGCACGTCGCCGACCGCAGGCACCTGGTCGACCTGTGCGGCACCGGCGGCGACGGCGCGGGCACCTTCAACATCTCCACGGCCGCGATGTTCGTCGCGGCGGCGGCGGGCGCGCGCGTGGCCAAGCACGGCGGTCGCAGCGTGTCGTCCGGCTCGGGCAGCGCCGACGTGCTGGAGGCGCTGGGAGCGAAGGTCGGGCTGGCGCCGGACGCGGTCGCGCAATGCATCGAGCAGACCGGCATCGGCTTCATGTTCGCGCCGACGCATCACGCCGCGATGAAGCATGCCGCGCCCGTGCGCAAGGAACTCGGCGTGCGCACCATCTTCAACATCCTCGGCCCGCTGACCAACCCGGCGAATGCGCCCAACCAGGTGATGGGCGTGTTCCATCCGGATCTGGTCGGCATCCAGGTGCGCGTGCTGCAGCAGCTCGGTTCGGAACACGTGCTGATCGTGCACGGCAAGGACGGCATGGATGAAGTGTCGCTGGGCGCGGCCACGCTGGTGGGCGAACTGAAGGACGGCGTCGTGCGCGAGTACGAGATCCATCCGGAAGACTTCGGCCTGGCGATGGTGTCGAACCGCAGCCTGAAGGTCGCGAACGCGCAGGAATCGAAAGCGATGCTGCTGGACGCGCTGGGCAACGTTGCGGGCACGGCGCGCGAGATCGTCGTGTTCAACGCGGCGGTGGCGCTGTATGCGGCCGACGTCGTGCCTTCGATCGCCGAAGGCATCGAGCGTGCGCGCGAATCGGTCGCCAGCGGCGCGGCGCGGCGCAAGCTCGACGACTTCGTCGCCGCCTCGCAGAAGCTGGCGGCGTGAGAGCGAGCGCAGCGCGAAGCGCGGAGTCATTCGATTGAGCGACATCCTGGAACGTATCCTCGCGGTCAAGCAACAGGAAGTTGCGGCCGCTCGCGCACGCCTGTCGCAATCCGAACTGCTCGCGCAGGCCCGTGCGCGCGGCGACGTGCGCGACTTCACCGGCGCGCTGCGCGCTGCCATTGCCGCTGGGCGCGCGGCCGTCATCGCCGAGGTCAAGAAGGCCTCGCCGTCGAAGGGCGTGCTGCGCGCGGACTTCGATCCGGCCGCCATCGCCGCGAGCTACGCACGGCACGGCGCTGCATGCCTCAGCGTGCTGACCGACCGGCCCTTCTTCCAGGGGGCGCCCGAATTCCTCGGCATGGCGCGGCAGGCAAGCGGCCTGCCGGTGCTGCGCAAGGACTTCATCGTCGACGAGTATCAGGTGGCCGAGGCGCGGGCGTGGGGCGCGGATGCCGTGCTGCTGATCGTTGCGGCTCTGGAGCAGTCACGCATGCACGCACTCGAAGCTGCCGCGCACGAGCTTGGCATGGCGGTGCTGGTCGAAGTGCACGATGCCGACGAACTGACCCGCGCGCTGGAGCTGCGCACGCCGCTGCTGGGCATCAACAACCGCAATCTGCGCACCTTCGAGACGCGACTGGAAACGACGCTCGATCTGCTCGGGCGGATCCCGTCCGACCGTATCGTGGTCACGGAAAGCGGGATCGCCGCCGTGCAGGACGTGCAGCGCATGCGCGCCGCCGGCGTGCACGCGTTCCTCGTGGGTGAGGCTTTCATGCGGGCCGCCGATCCGGGCGTCGCACTGCAGGAACTGTTCGGCAGCTCTGCGCGCTGACCCCGGCGCTCGCTGGTCGTCATCTCCGCATCAGCGAAGTGCTCGAGCCAGTCTCGCAGTGAGTTCGGCGGCGGAGATTTCCGCGCAGCCACTGGCGTTCTGTCCGCACCACAGCGGCGTGAAGTCGCTGCTGCCGTTCGCTTCGGCCCTTGCGCGCAGCCGCGCGACTGCCGCGGTGGCGAGCGGGAACGCCGGCGCGTCCATCGACATCGGGTCGCGCTCGCGCATGAACCGGTTGCAGCGGCATGATGTCGCTTCCTCGCCCACCGCCAGTATGCTTGTCACCTCCCTCGCAGTCGCTGTCCCGACGTGCCTTCGAACGACGTTACGCCAATTCCCGCCACGCCTGTGTCGCCGGCCTTGCCGCTGGATGCTGGGCAGCTCGCCCACGGCTGGCAGGCGCTGGTCGAGCGTTTCGCCGCGTCCGAGTCGGGCCGATTGCTGCAACGGTTCCTCGACACGCGCCATGCGAACGGCACGACGGTGATTCCCGCGCGGCCGCTGCGCGCTCTGGAACTGACCGCCTTCGACGATGTGCGCGCAGTGATCCTCGGACAGGATCCGTATCACGGCGCAGGCCAGGCCACCGGTCTCGCGTTCTCCGTGCCGGCCGGCATCGCGACGCCGCCGAGCCTGCGCAACATCTACGCGGAAGTCGAACGCGATCTCGGGCGCCGGCCGATACCCGGTGCATTGGAGCAATGGGCACGACATGGCGTGCTGCTGCTCAACGCGGTGCTGACGGTGGAAGCGGGCGCGCCGGGCTCGCACGCGGGCGCCGGCTGGGAGGCGCTGGGCGAGGCGATCGTCGCGGCGCTGGCCGCCGATCAGCGTCCGAAGGCGTTCCTGCTGTGGGGCCTGCAGGCACAGCGGCTGGGCCGCGCGATCGCAGAGCCGCATCTCGTGCTGCGTGCGAATCATCCGTCACCGCTGGCCGCGCGCCGGGGTGCGACACCCTTTGTCGGCAGCGGCCATTTTTCCGCGGCCAACGCGTTCCTGCGCAGCCACGGCCGAACGGAGATTCCGTGGGTGTGAAGGCGGTGACTGAACAAAAAAGGGAGCCGCGGCTCCCTTTTTGTTCATCGCGTCCGACGGTCTGCGATATCAGTCCCGGCGGCGACGACGCAGTGCGCCGAGACCGGCGAGGCCCAGTCCGAGAACCGCGAGCGTGCCGGGCTCGGGAACGCTGATCGTGCCCTGCCGGACGCTGATCCGCAGCACCATGTCGTCGTGGTTATCGTCGTTGTCGGCGCCACCGTCATCGAGGAACACGAACACGGACTGACCGCCGCCGGACGTGATTCCGTCAGCCGTGCGGTCGAAGGCGTAGTTGTTGTCGAAGGTGACGAAGAAATTCGCCAGCGACGACGACAGGTCGTTGGGGTTGGAGCCGTTCACAGGCCCGGGATTGCCGCTGTTCACCGTGAACAGGAAGTTCAGCAGGCCAGCGACCTGGGAGCCGACATTGACGAAACCGATCGCGTCTTCAGCGCCGAACGTGGCAGGACCGTTGTTGGTGAAGGTCGTGCCGCCGTTGTGCGAGAAGGTGTGTCCGTCGTAGGTGAACGTGTTGCGATAGCCGGCTTCCGCACCGAAGTACTCGACCGCGACCACGGCATTGCCCGTCAGGTACAGATTGGCGTTGTACCAGCCTTCGATGATGCCGCCACCCAGGAAGGTGTTGATGAAGTCGTTGCTGCCACCGCCGGGAATGACCCCGACGACAGTTGCCTGCGCCGGCGCAATGCTCAGCGAAGTGGCGGCCGCGAGGCCGGCTAACAGAACTTTCAGACGATTCATCGATGCTCCTGGACTACGTGCTGCAGCGGTCACCCGTGCAATACGCAGAGCAGGGTCCATGCCACAAAACAGAAATGCAGTCAGAACAAGGATTTAAGTTTCTTAAATCCAATCGCTTCTGGTGTGTTGTAAAGCCGGTCGACATGATCCGGCCCGGCGGCCGCTATGACCCGAGCCACCCACGCCGCAGCCGCAGCCCGCTTTTCGATGCGCGAGGATCGACCATCGGCGCGTACAGCGACGGCGGCGTCGCGGCGAGCTTCAGTTCGTGGCGGCGCAGTTCGTCGCGCGTGAAGGCGAGCAGCTCGACGCGGTCGCCGGGCGAGTAGCGCGCGAGCAGGCGATCGAGGTTCGTTGCGGTGATGCGCAGCCCGCCGAGCGCCACCAGCACGTCACCGCCCGACAGTCCCGCGGCCTGCGCGGGCGTGCCGTCGAAGACGTGCGTGACGCGGCATTCGCCGCCCGCCGCTGCGGTGCGGATGCCGAGCAGCGCGAAGGCCATCGAATCGAGTGCGGGCCGCACCTTGAACTCGATGCCGAAGGGCTGCAGCAGCTTCGCGAAGTCCGGATCGCGCGTGCCTTCGGTCCATTCGGCGATCAGCGGCGCGAGCGCGAGGCCGGTCGCCTCTTCGGCCGCGGCCGTGAAATCCTGTTCGCCCACGCCCATGTAGTCGTCGCCCGCGCGCTGCCAGCGTTGCCACAGCAGCCGCATCACGTCGTCGAGCGAGCGCTTTCCATCGGTCTGCGCGCGGATCGCGAGATCGAGCGCAAGGCCGACCAGCGCACCCTTCTGGTAGTAGCTCACCACGCTGTTGGGCGCGTTCTCGTCCTGCCGGTAGTACTTGGTCCACGCGTCGTAGGAGCTGTCGGCGATGCTCTGCTTCAGCCGGATCGCGCGCTGCATGACCGTCGTCATCGTGCCGGCGACCGTGTCCAGGTACTGCGCCGGCGTGAGCAGCCCGGCGCGCACCAGCATCAGGTCGTCGTAGTACGACGTGAATCCCTCGAAGGCCCACAGCAACCGCGTGTGGTTCTCCTGCGTCAGGTCGTAGGGCACGAACGCCGCGGGCCTGATGCGCTTGACGTTCCAGCTGTGGAAATACTCGTGGCTGGCCAGCCCGAGAAAGCCGCGATAGCCCTCGGTCGTGTCCTTCATGCCGATGCTCGGCAGGTCGTCGCGCTTGCAGATCAGCGCGGTGCTGTTGCGATGCTCGAGCCCGCCGTAGCCGTCGCCCACCGCCATCGTCATGAACGCGTAGCGCGCGAACGGCGCCTTGCGCGTGCGCGGCTCGAACATCCGGATCTGCGTTTCGCACACGCGCGCCAGGTCCGCCGTCAGCCGCTTCATGTCGAGCTTCGGCACGTTGCCGGTGATCGCGATCTCGTGCGGCACGCCCAGCACGTCGAAGCGGCCGAGTTCGAAGCGGCCCATCTCCACCGGGCAGTCGATCAGTTCGTCGTAGTCGCGCGCCGTGTAGCTGCCGAAGGCGAGCCGGGACGTGCCGCGCGCCGGCGCGAGTCCTGTGATGACCTTCCAGTCCGCGTACTCGCTGCCCGCCGGCGGCAGGATGTCGACGGTGCAGCGCTCGTGCTCCAGCCCGATCGGCAGCAGGAACACGCTGGTGCCGTTGTAGAAGCCGTGGCTGCGATCCAGGTGCGCCGCGCGCACCGACAGGTCCCACGCGTAGATCTCGCATGCGACCTCGAGCGGACCCTTGACCGGCGTCGCGCGCCATGTGTGCTTGTCGAGCTTGGTCAGCGCTATCTTGCGTCCTGCGGACACCGCGCTGATGCGCACGATGTTGCGGGCGAACTCGCGGATCATGTAGCTGCCGGGAATCCAGGCGGGCAGCATGAAGAGCTGGCCCGCCGGGTCGGGCTCCTCCACCCGGCAGACGACGTGGAAGAGGTGCGCGCCGGGATCGGCGGGCCGGATTGCGTAGTGAAGGCTCATCGATGGGTCGAATCGGGATCGGCCGCGTCAGTCGCGCAGCACGTTCAGCACTTCGGAGTGGAATTCGCGCTGGTACAGCAGGAAGATGATCGCCGCGGTGCCGACGGCGAAGGCGAGTGGCGACATGAACCACAGCACGACCGCGAAGGCCATGTAATAGGCGCGCAGCCCGTCGTTGAAGGTCTCCGCCGCCAGTCCGACGATGCGGCCCGCGCGGTTCGCGAAGGCCTCGCGCGACGCTTCACCGGCCTCGAAGGCTTCGGGCGGAGGGGCCGAGGCGATCAGCAGCGCGCCGAAGGTGTACTGCCGCATCGACCACGTGAAGCGGAAGAAGGCGTAGACGAACACCGAGGTCAGCGCGAACAGCTTCAGGTCGAACACCAGCGCCGGCGTGCGCGTGGTGAAAGGGATCTCCGCGACGATCTTCGCCGCTTCTTCGGTGGCGCCCAGCGCGGCCAGCAGGCCGCCGATGATCAGGATCGCAGTGGAAGCGAAGAAGGAAGGGCTGGTCGACAGGTTCTGCACGACCACGCCGTCGATGACGCGGTTCTCGCGTGCCGTGGTCTGCATCATCCACAGGCGCCGATAGCGGTTGGTCACCGCCAGCAGCGAACCCCCGCTCGCTGCGCGCCGCCGCGCGAATATCGCGTAACCCCACCAGCCGCCGAGGAACCACAGCAGGGCGAGCCAGTCGGACAGTGTGACCTGTCGGATGAGTGCGAAGAACGAGGGAGACATCGTCGCGCAGCTTAATGGGTCGCGGTGGAGTCCGTCCCGGCTGAAGCTATGGATTTCGCCGGCCGCGGTCCTGCAGTGTGTCCACGTCGTAGAGCACGCCGGCGTCGTCGACGTCGATCAGACGCGGCGGATGTGATGCCAGCACCGCGCGCGCACCCGCGTCACCGGACAGGCGCAGCAGGTCCTCGCGCAGCACGGCCGAGAATCCGACCGGGTGGCCGCGTTCGCCTCGATACGCGGGCGCGGCGGTGAGGGCGCCGCCTTCGAGCGCCTGCGCCACGGCGCGCACGGTCTGCGCATCGACGGCCGGCATGTCCGCCAGCGCGACGAGCCAGCCGTCGGCGCCCGCGCTGCCTTCGACCCCGCAGGCGATCGATGCGCCCATGCCTTCATTGGCGCGGGTGCAGGTCAGCAGCCGGCACCCTTCGGCGCGCAGCTGGCGGTGCAGTTCGTGTCGTGACGCGTCCTGTGCCGGACGGACCACGGCGACCACCTCGGCAATCGCCGGCATCGCGTCGCGCAGGGAGCGCGCCGCGGCCACGGCCAGGGGCGCACCGATGTGCGGCCCCTGTGCCGCGGGTGCCAGCAGCTTCAGCACCCTGCCGGACGGGTCGTAGCGCGCGCCCCGGCCCGCGGCAAGCAGCAGCGCAACGAGGTTCATGGAGCCTTCGCGCTGCGCGCTGCGGC
>JBGAIO010000086.1:0-13725 GCA_044225415.1 Burkholderiaceae bacterium
CTCCAGAGGGTGTATGCCGACTTCGGCTTCCACAACATCCTCTACAAGGTGGCGACGCGGCCCGAGGCCCGCATCGGCAGCGAGGAAAGCTGGGACAAGGCGGAGCATGCGCTGATGGAGAGCCTGCGCCGCTCGGGCTGCGAGTTCGTGATCTCCCCGGGCGACGGCGCCTTCTACGGCCCGAAGATCGAATACACGCTGAAGGACGCCATCGGCCGCGAATGGCAGTGCGGCACGATGCAGGTCGACTTCCAGATGCCCGGCCGGCTGGGCGCCGAGTACGTGGCCGAGGACAACAGCCGCCAGGTGCCGGTGATGCTGCACCGGGCCATCATCGGCTCGATGGAGCGGTTCATCGGCATGCTGATCGAGAACTGGGCCGGGGCCATGCCGCCGTGGCTGGCGCCGGTGCAGGTGGCGATCGCCAATATCTCCGAGGGGCAGGCCGATTACGCCGAGGCTGTTGCGCAAACGCTGAGAAAACAAGGATTTAGGGTCGAAGCCGATTTGCGTAACGAGAAGATCACCTATAAAATCCGTCAGCTTAGCCTGCAGAAAATTCCGTACATCCTGGTGATGGGCGAGAAGGAGAAGCAGGCGGGGCTGAATGAAATGCGGGTGGCCGTGCGTGCCCGCGGCGGGGCGGACCTGGGTGTAATGCCTTTGTCCGCCTTCGTGCGTCGTCTCGAGGAAGACGTCGCACAACGCCGTGACGTGACCACGGCCTGATAGAAACGAACAGGAGAAGCAAACCATCGCCAAGGACAGTGGACATCGGATCAACGGGGAGATCAACACGCCCGAGATCCGGCTTGTCGGAATCGAAGGAGAGGCCCTGGGGGTCGTCAATCTGAGCGACGCCTTCAGGATGGCCGAAGCAGCCCAGGTGGACCTGGTGGAGATCGCTCCCACCGCGGTGCCGCCGGTGTGCCGCCTGATGGACTACGGCAAGTTCAAGTATCAGGAGCAGAAGCGCGCCCACGAGGCGAAGCTGAAGCAGAAGCAGGTACAGGTCAAGGAAGTGAAGTTCCGCCCGCAGACGGACGAGAACGACTACCTGACCAAGCTGCGCAACCTGAACCGCTTCCTTGAAGAAGGCGACAAGGCCAAGATCACGCTGCGCTTCCGCGGACGCGAAATGGCGCACCAGGAGTTCGGCTACAAGCTGCTGGAGCGCGTGCGCGACGACCTGGTGGGACTTGCGGTCGTCGAGTCGATGCCGCGGCTCGAAGGCCGGCAGATGGTGATGATCCTGACGCCGAAGAAGAAGAAGTAGGCAGCGAGTTTTGCAGTACCGCCCGCTCCCCTGTGGAGCGAGGCGACAACAAGTGGTTCCAGGCTTCAAGTCCCCGCGACCGCAGGGCGCCTGCAGCCATCCAATAGGTGAAAGGGACGGCGTCATGCCGAAGATGAAGACGAAGAAAGCCGCTGCGAAGCGGTTCGAGGTCCGCGCGAGCGGCTCGATCAAGCGGGGACAGGCGTTCAAGCGCCACATCCTCACCAAGAAGACCACCAAGTCGAAGCGCCATCTGCGCGGTGCCGTGCAGATCCACGAGGCCGATGTCGCCTCGGTGCGGCGCATGATGCCGTACGCGTAAGGGAGGGACGACATGCCTCGAGTCAAACGTGGTGTGACTGCCCGCGCGCGTCACAAGAAGGTCCTGGACCAGGCCGCCGGTTTCACGCGGCGCCGCAAGAACGTCTTCCGCGTTGCCAAGGAAGCGGTGATGAAGGCGGGCCAGTACGCCTACCGCGACCGCCGCACCAAGAAGCGCGTGTTCCGCTCGCTGTGGATCGCCCGCATCAACGCCGCCGTGCGCGAGCACGGCATCACGTACAGCGCATTCATCAACGGGCTGACCAAGGCCGAGATCGGCATCGACCGCAAGGTACTCGCCGACATGGCCGTGCTCGACAAGCCGGGATTTACGGCCGTGGTCGAGAAGGTCAAGGCTTCGCTCGCTGCCTGAGTGGTTGCAGCGCTGACGCCATCGCCGGGCTGAACGGGCGGATGGCACGAAAACGGAGCCTTGCCTGAGGCTCCGTTTTTTTTGGTTGCGATGACCGTCGTCTCAAAGTCAGTGACTACGAATACCGTGGAACTCGAACATCTCGTCGACGAAGCCCGCAGAGCGTTTGCCGCTGCGGGCCAGCCGGCCGCGCTGGAAAACGAAAAGGCGCGCTTCCTCGGCAAGTCCGGTGCGATCACCGAGCGGCTGAAGGCGCTGGCGAAGCTCGCGCCGGAGGAAAAGCGCGAGGCTGGCGCGCGCATCAACCGCGCGAAGGAAGCGATCGAAAGCCTGCTCGAGGCGCGCCGCCGCGAACTGGCCGATGCGCAGCTGGCCGAGCGGCTGGCGCAGGAAGCGATCGACGTCACGCTGCCCGGGCGTGCGCGCAGCGCCGGCGGCATCCATCCGGTGATGCGCACGTGGCAGCGCGTCGAGCAGATCTTCGGCTCGATCGGATTCGACGTGGCCGACGGACCCGAGATCGAGTCCGACTGGTACAACTTCACCGCGCTGAACAGTCCCGAGAACCATCCCGCGCGCTCGATGCAGGACACGTTCTACGTGGATGCGCAGGATCGGCTCGGCAAACCGCTGCTGCTGCGCACGCATACGAGTCCCATGCAGGTGCGCTACGCGCGCATGCACACGCCGCCGATCAAGGTGATCGCGCTCGGACCGACGTACCGCGTCGACAGCGACGCGACGCATTCGCCGATGTTCCACCAGGTCGAAGGCCTGTGGATCGACGAGAACGTCAGCTTCGCGGACCTGAAGGCCGTCTACACGGATTTCCTGCGCTGCTTCTTCGAGACCGACGACCTGGTGCTGCGCTTCCGGCCGTCGTACTTCCCGTTCACCGAGCCGTCGGCCGAGATCGACATGATGTTCACCACCGGTGCGGGCAAGGGCAAGTGGCTGGAGATCTCCGGGTCGGGGCAGGTGCACCCGACCGTGGTGCGCAACTTCGGGCTCGATCCCGAGCGCTATATCGGCTTCGCGTTCGGCTCGGGACTCGAGCGGCTCGCGATGCTGCGCTATGGCATCGACGACCTGCGCATCTTCTTCGAAGGCGACCTGCGCTTCCTGCGTCAGTTCAACTAGCGCACCCGGTCGACACACATGGAAATCTCCGAGAAGTGGTTGCGCAGCATCGCCGATCCGGCGATGGACGGCGCGGAGCTGGCTGAAACGCTGACCATGGGCGGGCTCGAAGTCGAGCAGCGCCGTCCGGTCGCGCCGCCGTTCACGGGCGTCGTCGTCGGCCACGTGCGCGCGGTCGAACGGCATCCGAACGCGGACAAGCTCACGGTCTGTTCGGTGGACGCGGGCCGCGAGGCTCCGCTGACCATCGTCTGCGGCGCGCCGAATGTAGCGCCCGGCATCAAGGTGCCGTGTGCGCTGACCGGGGCGCAACTGCCCGGCGGGCTCGCGATCCGCGCCACGACGATGCGCGGCGTCGAATCGCAGGGCATGCTGTGCTCGGCACGCGAGCTGGGGTTGTCCGAGGATCACGGTGGGCTTCTGCTGCTGGGCGCGGATGCGATCGTCGGCGCCGATGTGCGCGACGTGCTGGCGCTCGACGACCACGTGCTCGACATCAAGCTGACGCCGAACCGCGCCGACTGCCTGAGCGTGGTCGGCGTGGCGCGCGAAGTGGCGGCACTGACCGGGGCCGCGCTGAAGTTGCCGCCGGTGCCGCAGATCGCGCCGGTCATCGACGACCGGCTGCCGGTCACCGTCGAGGCACCCGACCTGTGCGGCCGCTTCTCGGGCCGTGTGATCCGCGGCGTGAACGCGCATGCGCCGACGCCCGGCTGGATGCGCCAGCGCCTGGAGCGCAGTGGCCAGCGGCCGATCTCCGCGCTGGTCGACATCTCGAACTACGTGATGCTCGAACTCGGCCGGCCCTCGCATGTGTTCGACCTCGACAAGGTCTCCGGCGGACTGACCGTGCGCTGGGGCCGCGCCGGCGAGACCGTCGAACTGCTCAACGAGCAGACCGTGACGGTCGATGAGACCGTCGGCGTGATTGCCGATGCCAACGGCGTCGAGGCCATGGCGGGCATCATGGGCGGCGAAGCGACCGCCGTGTCGCTCGACACGCGCAACGTCTACGTCGAAGCCGCGTTCTGGTGGCCCGATTCGATCCGCGGCCGCGCGCGCCGCTACAACTTCTCCACCGATGCGGCGCACCGCTTCGAACGCGGCGTGGACTACGCCACCACCGTCGACCACCTGCAGATCATCACGCAGATGATCCTGTCGATCTGCGGCGGCGAGCCGGGGCCGATCGACGACACCATCGTCGCGCTGCCGAAACGCGAGCCGGTGACGATGCGCATCGAGCGCTGCCGACGCGTGCTGGGCGTGCCGCTGACGGCCGACGACATGGCCGCGGTGTTCACCCGGCTGGGCCTCGCGTTCCACCGCTCGGAGACCGCGTTCATCGTCACGCCGCCGAGCTGGCGCTTCGACCTGGAGCGCGAAGAAGACCTAGTCGAGGAAGTCGCGCGCCTGCACGGTTACGCCCGCATTCCGGAGCGGGCCCCCATGGCACCCGCGCGGATGCGGGTGCGCTCCGAGTCTCTGCGCTCGCCGCACGCCGTGCGCCATGTGCTGGCCGGGCTCGGTTACCAGGAACTCGTGAACTACGCCTTCGTGCCGCGCGAATGGGAGCAGGACTTCGCCGGCAACGACTCGCCCGTCGCCGTGCTCAATCCCATCGCCGAGCAGATGTCGGTGATGCGCAGTTCACTCATCGGCGGGCTGGTGGCCACGCTGCGCTACAACCTGAATCGCAAGGCGACCCGTGTGCGGGTCTTCGAGATCGGCCGCGTGTTCGCACGCGATGCCACGGTCGAGGAGGGACCGCTGCAGGTGCAGGGCATCGCGCAGCCGGCGTGCGTGGCGGGTCTCGCCTATGGCCCGGTCGACGACGAGCAGTGGGGCGTGGCGGCGCGCGACGTCGATTTCCATGACGTGAAGGGCGATGTCGAGCGCCTCGTTGCAAGGCCTGGCCTGCGCTTCGAACCGGTGTCGCATCCGGCGCTGCATCCGGGCCGCAGCGCGCGCATCTTGATTGACGGCCCTTCGGGCGAACAGCGCGTCGGCTTCATCGGCGAACTGCATCCGAAGTGGCAGCAGCGCTACGAGCTGCCACGGGCCGCGATCGTGTTCCAGCTCGACCTCGCCCCGCTGCTCGCGCAGCCGCTGCCGGTCGCGCAGCCGGTGGCCCGCTTCCAGGCACTCCAGCGCGATATCGCGATCCTGGTCGACGAGGCACTGCCGTACGCCGCCATCGAAACCGCGATCGACGACCTGTCGCGCCGGGATGACCGGTTGTCGGCGCTGTCGGAGGTGCGGCTGTTCGACGTGTATCGTGCCCGACCGGCTTCAAGCACTGGCGCGGAAGCGGGCGCTAACACCTTGTTAAATAAAGAGAAAAGCCTTGCTATCCGCATGGTTCTGCAAGATACTGCAAGGCCGCTCAGCGACAGCGATGCAGACGCTGCAGTGAGTGCCGTCGTCGAGGAACTCGGCGCTCGGTTCCACGCGCGGCTGCGTAAATGACATGCGAGACGACCGCCAGATGACCACCGGCTTCAAGTTTCCGGAGCTGCCCTCCGCCGCCGCTACCCACCGCGCCCGCGATGGCGGCGTGCGGACGATGACCAAGGCGGAGCTCGCCGAAGCGCTGTTCGACCGGCTCGGCCTGAACAAGCGCGAGGCCAAGGACATGGTCGACGGCTTCTTCGACGAAATCCGCCAGGCGCTCGAACGCGGCGAATCGGTGAAGCTTTCCGGTTTCGGCAATTTCCAGCTGCGTGACAAGCCGACGCGTCCGGGCCGCAATCCCAAGACCGGCGAGGAGATCGCGATCACCGCGCGGCGCGTGGTCACGTTCCATGCGAGCCAGAAGCTCAAGGGTGCGGTGGCGCGCATCGCCGGGCCGCACTAGATCGCGCCCCGACTGAACCGCTGACGCGTCCGCCCGAGCGATCCGATGCAGCGCCACGATACGTCGCAGCTGCTGCCGCCGATTCCGGCCAAGCGCTACTTCACCATCGGTGAAGTCAGCGAACTGTGCGGCGTGAAGCCGCACGTGCTGCGCTACTGGGAACAGGAATTCACGCAGCTGCGTCCGGTGAAGCGGCGCGGCAACCGGCGCTACTACCAGCACCACGAAGTGCTGCTGATCCGTCGCATCCGCGACCTGCTGTACGAACAGGGCTTCACCATCAGCGGCGCGCGCAACCGCCTGGAAGAGGGCGACCGGCCCGCGCGCGCAGAAGCGCGCGGCAACGGCCGCAGCAATGGCAACGGCGCGCACGCCGAACTGGACGCAGACACTCTCCGTTCAGAACTGACTGCGATTCGCGCGTTGCTGTCGGCGCGCTGAAGCGCTGGCACAGCACCAAGCTCGAGACTCTCTCCCGTTCAGAATTGCTGCTTGTCTTGTCATCCCCGCCAGCAGGGATCCACTGCGATTCGTAGTCTGCGTGGCGTGCTGTCGGGCCGGCTCGGCAGGGCAAGCGGCCCGGCGCCTGCAGTGCTCAAATTGGCGGCCGTCGCCCCGGCGGATGGCAGCAACTCAGCCGCTTGGTCCGCAGCCTCGCGGAAACCCCGCCAATTTTCCGCGCTTCGCTCGCTGCCCCAATACCGCGGTCGTGACATCACTCGAAGCGAGCAAAACTACGATCGGGCTTGAGTCCTTTTCCCTCGCACACCTCGCTGCTGGACCGTGCCGGGTGGTGGGCCGGGTGCGTCACCTCCTGGCAAACGGCGAAGCGCGGAAGATCGGCAGTTTCCGCATGGGCGCGGCTGAAGTACGGCCACACGGACAGGCCTCCGCCCGCGCAGAGTGCCATCAGCGAAACGCCGACAACTGCAGCGTGCCCGCCGGGCCTTGCTGAGCGCATTGAGCACGGCACCGCGACGCGAACACGCACAGCCCACCACCCGGCACGGCCGCGACATCTTGGCTAACACGCACGGCTCAATGACGATAACTCAGCCGACGTCGACCTTCTCATCCCGTATACTTCACAGCTTCGGGGCGTAGCGCAGCCTGGTAGCGCACTTGCATGGGGTGCAAGGGGTCGCGGGGATTCGAATCCCGCCGCCCCGACCATTCATCGAGATAGCCGGCGCGCACTCTGCGTGACCGGCTATTTTCTATCCATCGATGCGCATTCTCGTTTCCAACGACGACGGTTATCTCGCACCCGGCATCGCGGCGCTGGCCGCGGCGATGCAACCGTTCGGCGAAGTCACGATCGTCGCGCCCGAGCAGAACCACAGCGGCGCCAGCAATTCGCTGACGCTGTCGCGACCGCTGACCGTGCATGCCGCGCCGGGCGGCGTCACCTACATCAATGGCACGCCGAGCGACTGCGTGCACATCGCGCTGACCGGGCTGCTCGCGCAGCGCCCCGACCTGATCGTGTCGGGCATCAACAACGGCCAGAACATGGGCGACGACTACGACCGGGCACCGTCGCCGCGGCGATGGAAGGGTTCCTGTTCGGCGTGCCGTCGATCGCGTTCTCGCTGGTCGACAAGGGCTATGCCCATCTGGACTCGGCCGCGGCGATGGCCGCGGAAGTCGTGCGCCGCTATGTCGCGCGGCCGCTGCGCGGCCCCTTCCTGCTCAACGTGAACCTGCCGAACCTGCCGCGCGAGCAGGTGAAGGGCATCGTCGCCACCCGGCTGGGCAAGCGGCATCCATCGGAGCCGGTGGTGCGCGCCAGCAATCCGCGCGGCGAGCCGATCTACTGGATCGGCGCGGCCGGCGGTGCAAAGGAGGGCGGTCCCGGCACGGACTTCCACGCGACGGCCGCGGGCTACGTGTCGGTGACGCCGTTGCAGATCGACCTGACGCACGCGGGCCAGCTCGACGCGGTGCGCGACTGGCTCGACTCGCCGGACGCGCGTCAATGATGCGCCGCCCGCCGACGCTGCCCGTCGACGCCATCGGCGAACAGTCGGGACTCGCCTCGGCGAAGGTGCGCGAGCGCATGGTCGCGCGCGTGAAGGAACTCGGTGTGACTGATGCGCGCGTGCTCGACGCGATGCGACAGGTGCCGCGGCATCTGTTCGTCGACGAGGCGCTGGCGAGTCGTGCCTACGAGGACACCGCGCTGCCGATCGGCAACGGCCAGACCATCTGCAGCCCTACATCGTCGCGCGGATGCTCGAACTCGCGCTCGAAGGGGTCGATCTCCGCCAGGCGCGCGTGCTGGAGATCGGCACCGGCTGCGGCTACGCGGCCGCCGTGCTGGCCACGCTGGCGCACGAAGCAGTCAGCATCGAGCGAGTGCGGGCGCTGCGGCGCGCGCGCCAGAACTTGCGCGCGCTTCGCTTGCCCAACCTGCGGCTGGTGTTCGGCGACGGCTCGCTGGGCGTGCCGCAGGCGGCTTCCTGACCATCGTCGCGGCAGCGGCCGGCGACGCGATCCGCCGGCGTGGATCGAGCAGCTGAAACCGGGCGGCCGGATCGTCGCGCCGGTGGGCGCCGACGAGCAGAAGCTGGTGGTCGCGCAGAAGGATGCGGGCGGCCAGCTCGTGCGGCGCAGCGCGGAAGCCGTGCGGTTCGTGCCGCTTCGTGGTGGCGTGGCATAGCGAAGCGCGAAGGAGAACATTTCGATGAAGGCTGCGATGACCAGAGAGGCGACCGACCCGAATTGCACATCGCCACGCGCGATGGCTACGCGCGCGCTGACCGCGATCGCGGTGGTGGCGTTGGCGGCCTGCGCATCGCAGAAGCCGGCTCCGGTGACGGATCGCTCGGCCGCCGCGCGCACCGCAACGGCGCCGCAGACCTCGGTGACCGCGCCTGCGCCGGCCACGCGCGTCGCGAAGGACGGCGTCTATACCGTGCAGCGCGGCGACACGCTGTACAGCATCGCCGGATCATTCGGTACCGATGCCGCGGAACTCGCACGCTGGAATGGCCTGGGCAGCGCGAGCGCATTGCAGCCGGGTCAGACGCTGCGCGTGACGCCGCCGCCGGCCACGGCGACGGCCTCGCCGTGGCACCGGTGGGCTCGGCCGAGGTGCGCGCACTGCCGCTGCCGGGTGCGGAGCCTGCGGCTCCTGCGCGCTGCCGCCCTCGGACTGCCCTCGGCTACGGCGCCATCGACGACCGTCGCCCCATCGCCATCGGCGGCGCGCCGCACCGCCGCCTGCGGCGAGCGCGCCGGCGCCCGCCGCACCGGCTGCGTCGATGCCACCGGCCGCGCCCGCCGCGCCCAGTGCGCTGGCGTGGCTGTGGCCGGCGCCGGGCAAGGTCATCGAGACCTTCGACGACGTGCGCAACAAGGGCATCGACATCGCCGGCACCGAAGGCGAGCCGGTGCTCGCCACCGCCGACAGCGACGTCGGGTACGTCGGCAATGCGCTGCGCGGCTACGGCAACCTGGTCATCGTCAAGCACAACGAGGAGTTCATTTCGGCCTACGCGCACAACCGCGTCGTGCTCGTGAAGCAGGGCGAGACCGTGAAGCGCGGCCAGAAGATCGCCGGTTCGGCCGCAGCGACGCCGATCGCGTGAAGCTGCACTTCGAGATCGCCGCCACGGCAAGCCGACCGACCCGCTGAAGTATCTGCCGGCGCGCTGAGCACGGACTGCGCCGCATGACGCCGATCCTCGTGTTCGACATCGAGACCGTGCCCGACGTGGCGGGCATCCGGCGACTGCGTCCGGCACTGGCTGAACTGTCGGACGCGGACCTTGCGCAGCGCCTGTTCGACGAGCGCCGCGAGCGCACCGGCAACGACTTCCTGCCGCTGCACCTGCACCGCGTGGTGGCGATCGCCTGCGCGTTCCGCGACGACACGGGCTTTCGCGTGCGCGCGCTGGGTGCGCCCGGCGACGACGAGGCGCGGCTGATCCAGGGCTTCTACGCCACCATCGACCGCTACACGCCGCAACTCGTCAGCTGGAACGGCGGCGGCTTCGACCTGCCGGTGCTGCACTACCGCGCGCTGATCAACCGCGTGCGTGCGCCACGCTACTGGGACATGGGCGAGGACGATCGCGACTTCCGCTTCAACAACTACATCGGCCGCTATCACACACGCCACACGGACCTGATGGACCTGCTGGCGATGTACCAGCCGCGGGCCAGCGCGCCGCTGGACGACATGGCGAAGCTCTGTGGCTACGCCGGCAAGCTCGGCATGGACGGCAGCCAGGTGTGGGCGACCTACCAGGCCGGCGGCCTCGACGCGATCCGCAACTACTGCGAGACCGACGTCGTCAACAACTACCTGCTGTACCTGCGTTTCCAGCACATGCGCGGGCTGTTCGACGATGCGCGCTGTGCCGCCGAGAAGATGGCGTGCGCAGCGCGCTGGCGGCGCTGCCTCAGCCGCACTGGCGCGAGTACCTCGCGGCGTGGGTGCGCGCCTGATGGCGCGCCCGTACGCCGCGATCGATGAAGGTGCGCGCCGAAGGCGCGGGAGAGCACTTCGAGGTCGCCGTCGAATCGCTCGACCAGGAAGGGCGCGGCGTCGGCCACCGCGATGGCAAGGCCGTGTTCGTCGAGGGCGCGCTGCCCGGCGAACTCGCCACCTACGAGCGCCTGCGCAACAAGCCGAGCTACGAGACCGGCCGCGGCGTGTCGATCGCACGCGAGTCGTCGTTGCGCACGCAGCCGCGCTGCCCGCACTTCGGCCTGGGCCCGGGCGCCTGCGGTGGCTGCTCGATGCAGCACGTCGATGCGCGCGCGCAGGTGGCGATCAAGCAGCGCGTGCTGGAGGACAGCCTGTGGCACATCGGCCGCCTGCGACCGGCGCGCATGCTGCGGCCGCTGGCCGGGCCGGCGTGGGGCTACCGCCATCGCGCCCGGCTGACGGCGCGTTACGTCGAGAAGAAGGGCGGCGTGCTGGTGGGCTTCCACGAACGCGCGTCGAGCTATGTCGCCGACATGCGCGAATGCCACGTCCTGCCGCCCGCCGTCAGCGCGCTGCTGCTGCCGCTGCGCGCGCTGGTCGAGTCGCTGTCGCTGCGCGAGCGTCTGCCGCAGATCGAACTCGCGGTCGCCGACGGCGCTGCCGGTCGCGATGCCCTGCAGATCGTGCTGGTGCTGCGCGTGCTGCAGCCGCCGACCGAGGCCGACCTCGCGGCGCTGCGCGCATTTGCCCGGCAGCGCGGCGTCGAACTGTGGCTGCAGCCGGGCGGCCCGCAGACCGTGGTGCCGCTCGACGACACGCAGCCCGCCACGCTGGCGCTGCGGTTGCCGGAGTTCGGCGTCGAACTGCCGTTCCTGCCCACCGACTTCACGCAGGTCAATCACCGCGTCAACCAGGCCTTGGTCAGCCGCGCGCTGCGTCTGCTGGCGCCGCAGCCCGACGAACGCGTCATCGATTTCTTCTGCGGGCTCGGCAACTTCACGCTGCCGCTGGCGACGTGCGCAGCGCACGTCACGGGGTTCGAAGGCAGTGCCGCGCTGGTCGAGCGTGCGCGGGCCGCCGCGGCGCTGAACGGCCTGGCCGCCCGCACTTCGTTCGATGCGCGCAACCTCTTCGAATGGACGGCCGAGGACTGGCAGCAGGCCTGGGCCAACGGCCCGATCGCCAAGGTGCTGATCGATCCGCCGCGCGAGGGCGCGCTGGCCATCGCGCGCGTGCTGGCGGCCAGTGCCGACCGACCGCGCCGCGTGGTCTACGTGTCGTGCAACCCGGCCACGCTGGCGCGCGACTGCGCGGTGCTGGT
This sequence comes from Burkholderiaceae bacterium, assembly GCA_044225415.1. Lineage (GTDB taxonomy): Bacteria > Pseudomonadota > Gammaproteobacteria > Burkholderiales > Burkholderiaceae_F > JALORV01. Next base: position 11,727 of record JBGAIO010000086.1, read on the forward strand.
CCACGAAGGCCAATGGCAACTCGCCGCGGCGGGCGTGATCAACATGTTCCCGCACACCTCGCACGTCGAATCGATCGCGGTGCTGGAACCCGTGGCCGCCGCCTCGTGAACCCGCCGTGCCGGCCGTGTTCCAACTGTCCGCACGCACGGGGCGCATGCTAAGATTTAAGGCTGTGCGGAAACTCGCAAGTGCCTAATTCTTATTGGTTTTCAGGCATTTTGAGTTTTCAGGCTCTCCGGCTTTCCGGCCATTTCCGAACAAAACCGAAAAGGTAGCCTCATGGCGGTGGAACGTACCCTGTCGATCATCAAGCCCGATGCCGTCGCGAAGAACGTCATCGGCAAGATCTATTCGCGCTTCGAAAGCAACGGGCTGAAGGTGATCGCAGCCCGCATGACCCAACTGTCGCGCGCCGAGGCTGAGGGCTTCTATGCCGTGCATCGCGAGCGGCCGTTCTTCAAGGATCTGGTCGACTTCATGGTCTCGGGCCCGGTGATGATCCAGGTGCTGGAAGGCGAGGGCGCGATCGCGAAGAACCGCGACCTGATGGGCGCCACCGATCCGAAGAAGGCCGCGGCCGGCACGATCCGTGCGGACTTCGCGGCGAGCATCGATGCCAACGCGGTGCATGGCTCCGACGGGCCGGACACCGCGAAGGTCGAGATCGCGTACTTCTTCCCGCAGATGGCGGTGTACTCGCGGTAACGGGTCCGCCGAACACGCGATGCAACGGGTGAACCTGCTCGACCTGGATGTCGACGCGCTGAAGAGCTACGCCGAGTCGATCGGTGAGAAGCCCTTCCGCGCGCGCCAGCTCGCCCGCTGGATCCATCGCCGTGGTGCGGCGGACTTCGACGCGATGACCGACATCGCGAAATCGCTGCGCGCGTCGCTCGCGGAGCGCGCGGAGATCGTCGCGCCGGCGATCGTGCGCGACTCCACTTCCGACGACGGCACGCGCAAGTGGCTGCTCGACGTCGGCGCCGGCAACGCGATCGAGACCGTGTTCATTCCCGAGGAAGATCGCGGCACGCTGTGCATCTCTTCGCAGGCCGGCTGCGCGATGGCCTGCGTGTTCTGCTCGACCGGTCATCAGGGTTTCAACCGGAACCTGACCACCGGCGAGATCGTCGGCCAGCTGTGGCTGGCCGAACACGCGCTGCGCCGCTCGCTGGGAGAGTCCGGCACGCCGCTCGCCGAACACGAGCGCGTGATCAGCAACGTCGTGCTGATGGGCATGGGCGAACCGCTGCAGAACCTGGATGCGGTGGTGCGCGCGCTGCGCCTGATGCTCGACGACGATGCCTACGGGCTGTCGCGGCGCCGCGTCACGGTGTCCACGTCGGGTCTGGTCAAGCAGATGGACAAGCTCGCCGCGCAGTGCCCGGTGGCGCTGGCGGTGTCGCTGCACGCGCCCAACGATGCGCTGCGCGACCAGCTCGTGCCGCTGAACCGCAAGCATCCGCTGCGCGACCTGATGGCTGCCTGCCGGCGCTACCTGCGCCATGCGCCGCGCGACTTCATTACCTTCGAGTACGTGATGCTCGACGGCATCAACGACTCGGACGCGCTCGCCGACGAACTGGTCGATCTCGTCGCCGACGTGCCCTGCAAGTTCAACCTGATCCCGTTCAATCCGTTCCCCGGTTCGGACTTCGCGCGCTCGCCGATGGAACGCGTGCGCGCCTTCGCGCAGCGCCTGTCGGATGCGGGCATCGTCACGACGGTGCGCCGTACGCGCGGCGACGACATCGCGGCGGCCTGCGGCCAACTGGCCGGCGAAGTGCAGGACCGCACCCGGCGCGCCGCACGGCTGGCCGGCAGTCCCGTCGCGGTTGCGTCGGCGCACTGATCCCGAAGGAGACGACAGGCATGCAACGGTTCGTCTGTCCTGCATGGGCTTCCGCGGTGGCGGTGGCTGCGGTTGCCGGCGCGCTGGCGTTCGCGACGCTCGCCGGCTGCACGACCACGACCACCACGCGCACCGGCGAAGTGGTC
>JBGAIO010000087.1:0-11786 GCA_044225415.1 Burkholderiaceae bacterium
GAAGCCGCTGAACTACGAAGCGGCGAGCGGCGAATGCGACGACCTGCAGCAGGTGTGCGTGCTGGTCGGCGACGTCGTGCTGGTCAAGGGAACCATGCGCGCAACCGGCGATCGCGTGCAGATCCGCAAGGATCCCGAGGGCTACCAGTACGGCGTCATCCAGGCCGGCGCCGGCAAGCTCGCGACCTTCCGCCAGCGACGCGACCCGACCACGCCCGGCCTCGAGGAGTACGTCGATGCCGTTGCCGAGCGCATCTAGTACGACGAGAAGGCCGACACCGTGAAGCTCATCACGCGCGCCCGCGTACGCATGCTCGAGAACGACGTGCAGCGCGACGAACTGCGCGGCGACTCGATCACCTACGACCAGCGCAACTCGAAGTACTACGTCACCGGCGGCAAGTCGTCGGGCGACGCGAACAATCCCGAGGGTCGCGTGCGCGGCACGATCGCGCCGCGCAACGCCGCGCCGAAGGTGCCGGGTTCGACCGCGCCGCTGACGCCCGCCACGCAGATCGGCAACCCGAGACCCGAACAGTGATGGACTCGGCCGTCACTCCCGCCGACGCGGTGCCACCGGCCGCGGCCGCCGCGCGCGCCACCGCCGACAGCACGCTGTCGGTCGTCAACCTGCAGAAGCGTTACGGCAGCCGCACCGTCGTGAAGGACGTGTCGCTGACGGTGAGAAGCGGCGAGGTCGTCGGGCTGCTCGGCCCCAACGGCGCCGGCAAGACGACGTGCTTCTACATGGTGGTCGGCCTGATTCCGCGCGACGAGGGCGACATCCTCGTCGACGGCAAATCGATCTCGCACCTGCCGATCCACCGGCGCGCACGGCTGGGCCTGTCATACCTGCCGCAGGAAGCCTCGGTGTTCCGCAAGCTGACCGTCGAGGAGAACGTCCGCGCCGTGCTGGAACTGCAGCTCGACGACGACCAGCGGCCGCTGGCGCGCGCCGCCATCGACCAGCGCCTCGACCAGTTGCTCGACGACCTGCAGATCGCGCACCTGCGCACCAACACCGCGCTGTCGCTGTCGGGCGGCGAGCGGCGCCGCGTCGAGATCGCCCGCGCGCTGGCGGCGCGCCCGCGTTTCATCCTGCTCGACGAGCCTTTCGCGGGCGTCGATCCGATCGCGGTGATGGAGATCCAGCGCATCGTGCGCTTCCTGAAGGAGCGCGGCATCGGCGTGCTGATCACCGACCACAACGTGCGCGAGACGCTGGGCATCTGCGACCACGCGTACATCATCAACGAGGGCGTGGTGCTGGCCGCCGGACGGCCCGACGAGATCGTCGGCAACGAGACCGTGCGCCGCGTCTACCTCGGCGAACACTTCCGCATGTAGCGGAGCTGCCGGCCGCACACACGCAGCGATGAAACCCAGCCTTCAGCTGCGCCTGTCGCAGCACCTGGCGCTGACCCCGCAGCTGCAGCAGTCGATCCGGCTGCTGCAGCTGTCGACGCTCGAGCTGAACCAGGAGATCGAGCAGGCGATGGCGGACAACCCGCTGCTCGAGCGCGACGACGATCCGCTGGCCGGCACGCTGCATCTGCGCTCCGACGGCGCCATCGAGGCTCCTCCGGCGCCGGCGCCTGCCGATGCCGCCAGCCCGGAGCCCGAACCCGCGCCATCGGAGGCATCGGACAGTCCCGCCGATGCGCTGCCGGACTGGGGCCATGGCCCAGCCCGCAGCGACGACGACGATACCGGCGCACTGGACTGGGCGCACACGCCGACGTCGCTGGGCGAACACCTGCGCACGCAACTCGCTTGTACCAAGGCCGGCCCGCGCGACCGCGCGCTGGTCGACCTGCTGATCGAGGCGATCGACGAGAACGGATACCTGCAGCAGCCCCTCGACGAACTGCAGGCACTGTGTCCGGAAGAGGCGGCTGTCGAAGCCGACGAACTGCGCGGCGCGCTGATCCTGCTGCAGAGCTTCGATCCGCCCGGCGTCGGCGCGCGCGACACCGCCGAATGCCTGCGCCTGCAACTGGATGCCCGCGTTCGCGTCGACCGTCATCTGCCTGGCGCGGCCCTTGCACGCCGCATCGTGAGCGAGCACTTGCCCTTGCTTGCGGCAAGGGATTTCCTCAGGTTGAAACGCGTGCTCGGATGCACCGAAGATGAGTTGCGCGTCGCCCATCAGCTGATTCGCACACTGAATCCGCGCCCGGGTGTAGCCTTTGGAGACACACGCGCCGATTACGTCGTGCCGGATGTGTTTGTTCGCAGGATCAGGGGTCGCTGGACCGCGGTACTAAACGGTGAGGTGATGCCGCGGTTGCGGGTGAACCAGGCCTATGCGGACATACTCAGGCGAGGTCGCGGTGATCGCAGCGTCGATCCCGCACAGCGCGGCCAGTGGACGACGCGTGTACAGGAAGCACGGTGGCTGATACGCAACATTCAACAGCGCTTCGACACGATCGTCCGCGTGTCGCAGGCGATCGTGGACCGGCAGCACGCCTTCTTCACGCATGGCGAGATCGCCATGCGGCCGCTGGTGCTGCGCGAGATCGCGGATACGGTGAGCCTGCACGAGTCCACCATCTCGCGCGTCACCGCCAACAAGTACATGGCCACGCCCTTCGGCGTGTTCGAGCTCAAGCACTTCTTCGGCAGCCATGTGGCCACGGAAACCGGCGGCGCGGCGTCTTCGACGGCGATCCGCGCCTTGATCAAGCAACTGATAGGAGCTGAAGACACCCGCAATCCACTCTCGGACAGCAAGCTCGCCGAACTGCTGGGCGAACAGGGCATCGTGGTGGCGCGGCGCACGGTCGCGAAGTACCGCGAGGCCATGCGGATACCGGCGGTGGCGATGCGCAAGTCGCTCTAGCACCGAGGTACAAACTCGTTTCAGGAGGTTGCATGAATCTCGTGATCCACGGAAACCACGTCGCGGTGACTCCAGCCCTGCGTGACTATGTCGAGGGCAAGCTGAATCGCGTCGAACGCCATTTCGACCAGGTCATCGACGCCAATGTGCAACTGACCGTCGAAAAGCTGCGCCAGCGCGCCGAGATCACCCTGCACATGCGTGGCAACAACATTCACGTGGAATCCGTCGACGACGACATGTACGCCGCCATCGACACCCTGATCGACAAGCTCGACCGCCAGGTGCTGCGGCACAAGGACCGCATCAAGGACCACTCGGTCGACGCACTGAAGCGGCAGCAGGAGATCCAGCAGTCGCAGTGACGCGAAACGGAAAGGCGCGGGTGTATGATCCGCGCCTTTCTTTTTCAGGCGGCACGCTTTCGCGACCTCCGCCCCCGGCCGGCACCCTGCGGCCCTGACGCTCCCCGCGCCCTTCGCGTCTTTCGCGCCCATTCCGCATCTACAGCGCATGAACAGGCTTTCGCGGCTGCTGCCCGCCACCAACGTAGTGCTGGACTTTCCGGCGTCGAGCAAGAAGCGCGTCTTCGAGCAGGCCGGCCTGCTCTTCGAGAATCACCAGGCGATCGAACGCGCAAAGGTCTTCGACAGCCTGTTCGCGCGCGAGCGGCTCGGCTCCACCGGCCTCGGCCAGGGCGTGGCCATCCCGCATGGGCGCATCAAGGGCCTGAAGGAAGCGGTGGCCGCGTTCATCCGGGTCGCCGAGCCGGTGCCCTTCGACGCACCCGATGGCGCGCCCGTGTCGCTGATGGTCTTCCTGCTGGTGCCGGAACAGGCCACGCAGCAGCATCTCGAAGTGCTGTCGGAACTGGCGCAGATGCTGTCGGACAAGGACTTTCGCGAGTCGCTGATGACCGCCACCGATGCGGCGGCCGTGCATGTCGCGCTGACGACATGGGAACCGGTGCGTCCCGCAGCGTAGGCCGCTTCGACCCGCGCCCATGACGACCTTCCAGTCGCTGTACGAGGCGAACCGCGACACGCTGAAGCTTGCCTGGATCGCCGGACAGTCGGCTTCCGACAAGCCGCTCGATTCGCCTGCCACCAGCGGGCTGGCCAGCGCCGACCTCGTCGGCCACCTGAACCTGATCCATCCCAACCGGCTGCATGTGCTCGGCGAGCCCGAGGTGCGCTACTACATGCTGATGGAGCCGGCGCGCCGCCGGCACTACGCGAACGAACTGATCGCCGGCAAGCCGCTCGGCATGATCATCGGCGGCGGCCTGGCTCCGCCCGCGGAACTGATCGAGATCGCCGAGCAGGCGGGACTTCCCACCTTCTCGTCGCCGCAGCCGGCAGCCGAGATCATCGAGGTGCTGCGCATCTACCTTGCCAAGGTGCTGGCCGCGCATTGCACGATGCACGGCGTGCTGATGGACGTGCTGGGCATGGGCGTACTGGTCGCGGGCGAGTCCGGCGTCGGCAAGAGCGAGCTCGGCCTCGAACTGATCAGCCGCGGCCACGGACTGGTCGCCGACGACGTGGTGGACCTGTCGCGCACTGCGCCCGACACCATCGAAGGTCGCTGCCCGCCGCTGCTCGCAAACCTGCTCGAGGTGCGCGGCCTGGGCCTGCTCGACATCCGCTCGATCTTCGGCGAGACGGCAGTGCGGCGGAAGATGAAGCTGCGCCTGATCGTCGAACTGCGTCGCTACGCCGCGTCAGAGACGATGGAACGCCTGCCGCTCGAAGGCCAGACCCAGGACGTGCTGGGCCTGCCGATCCGCAAGGTCATCATCCCCGTCGCCTCCGGCCGCAACCTCGCCGTGCTGACCGAAGCGGCCGTGCGCAACACCATCCTGCAACTGCGCGGCATCGATACGATGCGGGACTTCCTGCAGAGACATCAGCAATCGATGAGTTGAGTGTTCAACCGAAAGGTGGATTCCCGCTTCCGCGGGAATGACAGCACTCTGCGGGGTCATCCCGGCGAAAGCCGGGATCCAGGTTGGGATCGACGGAAATCGGGTCCAGGACTTCGCCGGGACGACGTAAGCGTCAATCCGGGCCTGACCCCCTTTCTGCAACGTCCAATTTCCCCAACCGCCTAAACTCCGTCCTCATGCGCATCATCCTCGTCACGGGCATGTCCGGCTCCGGCAAGTCGGTGGCGATCCGCCTGCTCGAGGATGCGGGGTATTACTGCGTCGACAACCTGCCGTCGCGCTTCCTGCCCGAGGTGAGCGCCTTTCTGGAGGCCAGCGGGCATCGCGACATTGCGTTGTCCGTGGACTCGCGCAGCGAGACCTCGCTGACCGAGGCGCCGGCGATGGTCGAAGCCCTGCGCGCCGCCGGCCATGACGTGCGCGTGCTGTTCCTCACCGCGTCCAGCGTGGCGCTGGTGCAGCGCTTCTCGGAGACGCGGCGCCGCCATCCGCTGTCGATGCGCGGGCGGTCCGAGGATCAGGAAGCCACGCTCAGCGAAGCGATCGAGCGCGAGCGCGAAATGCTCGCGCCGATGGCGCTGATCGCGCACGTGATCGACACCAGCGAACTGCAGCCCAATACGCTGCGCCAGTGGGTGCGCCAGTTCGCCGAGATCCCGCCCGCCGTGCTGACGCTCGCCTTCGAATCGTTCGCATTCAAGCAGGGCGTGCCGGTCGCAGCGGACTTCGTCTTCGACGTGCGCAATCTTCCGAATCCGCACTACGAGGCGGAGCTGCGCCCGCTGACCGGGCGCGACGGACCGGTGCGCGCGTTCCTCGAGGCCGTGCCCTCCGCGCGCACGATGCTGGACGACATCGCAGGCTTCATCGCCAAGTGGCTGCCGAGCTACGTGGCCGACAACCGCCACTACCTGACCGTCGCGATCGGCTGCACCGGCGGCCGCCATCGCTCGGTGTACTTCGTGGAGGAGCTGGCGCGCCGCTTCCGCGACGAACGGCGCGTGCTGGTGCGGCATCGCGCACTCGAGGGCATCCAGACCTGATGCGTCTGCCGCTGTTTCCGCTGGCTGCTGTGCTGTTTCCCGGCGGCGTGCTGCCGCTGCGCATCTTCGAAGCGCGCTACATGGACATGGCGCGCGACTGCATGCGCGACGAGCAGCCCTTCGGCGTCTGCATGATCACCGACGCCAGTCCGGACCGCAGCGAGACCAGCCGCAACGTACACATCGCCGACGTCGGCTGCAGTGCCGTCATCTCCGCCTGGGACATGCGCCAGCTCGGCCTGCTGCATGTCCGTGCGGTCGGCACGCAGCGCTTCCGCGTGCTGTCGTCCACCAACCAGGGCAATGGGCTGAAGGTCGCCGAGGTCGAGTGGCTCGATGACGACGCCGACACGCCGGTCGCGCCTGAACACGCGCCGTGCGTCGACCTGCTGCGCCGGATCATCGACGACCTGCGCGCGCAGGCCGCCGAGCGGCGCCGCGAGAATACCGACGACGACGAGGACGTGCTGGCGCAGCTGCCGTTCGAAGAACCCTTCAGGCTCGACTCGGCAAGCTGGGTGTCGAACCGGCTGTGCGAAGTGCTGCCGGTGCCGCTGAAGGCCAAGCAGAAGCTGATGGAACTCGGTGACGGCCAGGCGCGGCTGGAGATCGTCGACAAGTACCTGAAGCAGCACGCCGTGTTCAAGTAGCGCGCAGCGCGAAAGGCGCAAGCGACTGCAGCAGACGCAGCAGCGGCGCCGGCAGCGCGGCCGCACCGGCCTCCAGCAGCACGACTCTCTCCAGACCTCCCTGCGTCGCGACGGCAACGCCCGAGACTTCGATGACCCGTGGTTCCATCACGAAGCTGTAGTGCGTGAACTCGTGGCGCAGCGCCGGCAGGTGCTGCAGCACGCGTCCCTCGACGCCGTAGCGCTGCACGAGGGCGCGCTGCAGGTCGTCGTCGCCGATGGCCTCGTCGAATTCCGGTGCACTCAGCAGCCCGCCCCAGATGCCGCTCGGCGCGCGCCTCTCCAGCAGTACCGCATCGTCGTCCAGCAGCAGCGCCAGCGTCGCGGAGCGACGCGGACGCTCGCGGCGCGGACGCGGCGCCGGCAACTCCGCAATGCGCTGCTCGCGCAGCGCGACACAGGTCGCACTGACCGGACACCGGGCACAGCGCGGGCGGCTGCGGGTGCACAGCGTGGCGCCGAGGTCCATCAGTCCCTGCGTGTAGGCGGCGACATCCTCGTTCGGCAGCTCGCGCTCCGCCGCCTGCCACATGGGCGTACACGATGACGACGCCGACGTCGCGCCTGGACGCACGCGCCGTGCGTCGGCGCCTGCTGCGCCGGATCATCCGACCTGCGCGCGCGCCGCGAGAAGACCGACGACGACGAGGACGTGCTGGCGCAGCTGCCGTTCGAAGAACCCTTCAGGCTCGACTCGGCAAGTTGGGTGTCGTCGAACCGGCTGTGCTGCCGGTGCCGCTGAAGGCCAAGCAGAAGCTGATGGAACTCGGTGACGGCCAGGCGCGGCTGGAGATCGTCGACAAGTACCTGAAGCAGCACGCCGTGTTCAAGTAGCGCGCAGCGCGAAAGGCGCAAGCGACTGCAGCAGACGCAGCAGCGGCGCCGGCAGCGCGGCCGCACCGGCCTCCAGCAGCACGACTCTCTCCAGACCCCCTGCGTCGCGACGGCAACGCCCGAGACTTCGATGACGCGTGGTTCCATCACGAAGCTGTAGTGCGTGAACTCGTGGCGCAGCGCCGGCAGGCGCTGCAGCACGCGTCCCTCGACGCCGTAGCGCTGCGCGAGGGCGCGCCGCAGGTCGTCGTCGCCGATGGCCTCGTCGAATTCGGGTGCGCCTCAGCAGCCCGCCCCAGATGCCGCTCGGCGCGCGCTCTCCAGCAGTACCGCATCGTCGTCCAGCAGCAGCGCCAGCGTCGCGGAGCGACGCGGACGCTCGCGGGCGCGGACGCGGCGCCGGCAACTCCGCGATGCGCTGCTCGCGCAGCGCGACACAGGTCGCACTGACCGGACACCGGGCACAGCGCGGGCGGCTGCGGGTGCACAGCGTGGCGCCGAGGTCCATCAGCCCCTGCGTGTAGGCGGCGACATCCTCGTTCGGCAGCTCGCGCTCCGCCGCCTGCCACAGCGCGGCCTGTGCTGCCCGGATAGCCCGCGATGCCGAAGTGCCGCGCGTAGACCCGCTTGACGTTGCCGTCGAGGATCGCCGCTCGCCCGCCGCCGGCAAACACCGCGATGGCCGCGGCCGTCGAGCGTCCGATGCCGGGCAGCGCTTCGAGCTGCCCGGCGTCCGTCGGGAATCGTCCAGCGTGCTGTGCAACGACCACCTGCGCGCAGCGATGCAGCAGACGTGCCCGCGAGTAGTAGCCCAGCCCCGCCCACGCCGCCAGCACCGCGTCGAGCGGCGCGTCCGCCAGCACGTGCACATCGGGGAAACGTTCCAGGAAGCGCTGGTAGTAAGGAATGACGGTGGCGACCTGCGTCTGCTGCAGCATCACTTCCGACAGCCAGACACGATAGGCATCGCCGGTGTTCTGCCAGGGCAGGTCGTGACGGCCGCAGGCGCGCTGCCAGTCGACGATGCGGGTAGCGAAGTCCATCGCGCAAGGGTAGCGCGACGCCGTGGGCTGCCGGGATCAGTCCGCGGCCGGCCCGGGACTACGCCGCCAACGCCACCTGCGCCAGTTCGTCCGGCACGCGCGCGCCGATCTCGATGATGCGGTCGGCGTGCCGGCGCAGCGCAACGAGACGCGCCTGCGTTTCCTCGAGGGCGAGCTCGAGTTCGCCGATGCGTTCGTCGAGCGATCCCTGCGCGTCGCGGATCTTCGCGATCGACTCGGCGCGCTTCTTCAGCTGCGAGCGCTGCTCGCGCACCTGCAGCTCGATGGGCGGCAGCAGCGACTTCACCCACGCCTCGGTGTCGCGCTCGGCGGCCGAGAACACCTCGCGCGACTTGGCGACGACGGTCTCGAAGAAGCGCTCCATCAGCGTCCAGCGGTCGCGCGTCAGCACAGCCAGCGCGCCGAACTGAGAGCGGTAGGCCTGCTCGGCGCGCTCCAGTTCCGCGATGTAGACCTCCAGCGAAAACGCCATCGGCGGCGACAGGCTCCAGCCGAGTTCCTCGGCGAAGCGGCGCTGCACGCCGATCACCATCTGTTCGACTTCGAGCGCACGCGCATTGGCCTCGCGCAGCATCTCGCGCAGTGCGTCGAAGTACTCGCGCACCGCCGCCGTGATCGACGGCGACAGCTGCGACTTCTTGATCTTGGTGCGCGCCTTCAGCACCTGCTCGCGCAGCGTGGCCACGCGCAGCGGCGCGAAGAGCTTGTCCGACAGCTTCTGCAGCACGACGCGCGCCGCGACGATGCGGCGCACGACCTCCTCGAACTCGCGCTGTTCCGCCAGCGCACGGCGCGTCATGCGCTCGACGGAGCTCTGGTTCTTGCCCTGCAGCCCGCGCAGCTCGTAGAGCTGCTCGATGACGCCGCGCTCGCGCGCCGTCAGCGTCTGGCGCGCCTCGCCCGCCACGCGTTCGACCTGCGTGACCGTCTGGTCGCGCACGATCTGCTGCTTTGTAGGCACCAGCAGGTCGATCAGAGCCTCTTCCAGCAGCGGCAGGCGGCTCGCTTCCAGCAGCGCCATGTCGCTCTGCACCTTGGCGACCAGGCCCTTCTGCGCGCTGACCGGGAACACGCGCAGCGGTTCCAGCTCCAGAGTCTGCGCGACCGCGGCGCACTGGCGCCGCACTTCGAGTTCGATCTCGCCCGGCGTCTTCAGCGCGTCCCACAGGCCGTCGATCTTGTTCAGCACCGCGATGTGGTTGCGATGGCCCGCATCGCCGACCACCTGCCGCCACACGTCCAGGTCGCTCTTCGTGACGCCGGTATCGGCGGCCAGCACGAACAGCACTGCATGCGCATTGGGCACCAGCGACAGCGTCAGCTCGGGCTCGGTGCCAATCGCGTTCAGGCCCGGCGTGTCGAGGATCACCAGCCCGTGCTTCAGCAGCGGATGCGGGAAGTTGATCACCGCATGCCGCCACTTCGAGATCTCGACCATGCCTTCCTTGTCGACGGCGACCGCCTGGTCGGGATCGTCGATGTCGAGCAGCGCGTAGGCGCGCGCCTGCTCGACCGGCACCTTCACCGTCTCGGCAACGATGCGGAACGCGTTCAGCATGCCGTCCGCCGAACTCGTGTCCAGCGGGAAGACCTTCCATTCCTCGGCCAGGCGCTTGAAGTCCGATGTCGATCCCATGCGGCCGCGTGTTTCGATCGGCAGCGCGCGGATGCATGGCGGCAGCGTCTCGTCGTACAGCAGCTCGGTCGGGCACATCGTCGTGCGTCCGGCCGACGAGGGCAGGATGCGCTTGCCGTAGTCGGCGAAGAAGATGGCGTTGATCAGTTCCGACTTGCCGCGCGAGAACTCGGCGACGAACGCGATGACGAGCTTGTCCTCGGCCAGCCGGTCGAGCGCGACGTCGACGCGGCGCGCGGCATCGGTGTCGAGCATGTCGGCATCGACCAGCCACTGGCGCAGCTGCACGATCGCCGCGGACAGCGAGTCGCGCCACTGGCCGTATTCCTCGAAACTGGAAGCAAGCTGGGCCATGGGCCACGCTGGAAGGCAGGGTCAGGTCAATCTATCACAGGGTCTTCGCTGCGCAACGCAGGCCCATGAGGGGAAAACGCTGCGACTTCCCCTGCAAATCGGCGTGCTGAGGGGCTGTTCCGCTACCGCCGCTGGCAGTGCGGGCAGTACCAGGTCGAGCGCTGCGCCTGCTGCAGCCGCCGGATCGCCGTGCCGCACGCCTTGCACGGCTGGCCTTCGCGGCCATAGACGTCGGCGTCGCGCATGAAGTAGCCCTCGTCGCCCGCGGCCGACACGAAATCGCGCAGCGTGCTGCCGCCCACGCCGATGGCCTCGGTGAGCACTTCGCGCACGGCCTGCGCGAGACGGTCGTAACGGACGGCGCTGACGCGGCCGGCCGCTGCGCGCGGATCGATGCGCGCGCGGAACAGCGCTTCGGACGCGTAGATGTTGCCGACCCCGACGACGGCCTGGCCGGCCAGCAGCCACGGCTTGACCGCCACCGTGCGGCCCCGCGATTCCGCGTGCAGCACGCCACCGTTGAAGCGCGCATCGAAAGGCTCCATGCCAAGGTGCGCGAGCAGCGGATGCGCCGCGACCGGACCCGCGTCGGCCGCGTGCCACAACAGCGCACCGAATCGCCGCGGGTCGGTCAGCCGCAGCACATGACGGGCGAGCACGACATCGACATGGTCGTGCCGCCCTGGCGCGGGCAGGCGCGCGCGCGGCCACACGCGCCATGCGCCCGACATGCCCAGGTGCGAAATCAGCGTGCCGTGATCAAAGTCCCACAGCAGATATTTGCCGCGCCGCGCCAGCGCGCGCGCGGACCGGCCGGCGAGTGTGGCCGGCAGATGCGCGGGGACCGGCCAGCGCAGCCGCGCATCGCGCACGGCCACCGTTTCGACACGCCGTCCTTCGACGTAGGGCGCGAGCGCGCGCCGCGTGACCTCGACCTCCGGCAGTTCAGGCATCGAATCGCTCTCTGCCCGCTGAATCGAAGGTCCGACTGCGCCACGCGGAGGCCCGGACGCCGTATCGCCCGCTGGCTGATAATGCGGGATTCGACCCTCCCGACCCGCGCTTCGCGCGCGCGCCGCTTCGCATGCTGTTCATCCCGAATTCCTGTACCGCGTCTGCATCGGCGTCCCCCGTCCTGAACCGCGTGGTGCGAGCGGGGCGGGGCGCGTCCGTTGCCCTGTCACTGGCCGTATCCGCCAGCGCGCTGATTCTATGGTGCGCGCCGGTGCCTGCCCTCGCCCAGGCCGCACCGACGCCGTCGTCCACGCCGGCCGACAAGAGCGCCGAGGATCCGATCCCGGAAGTGCCGATCACCGGCGCGCTGATGTACCAGCTGCTGGCGGCCGAGCTCGCCGCGCAGCAGGGCGAGCTCG
>JBGAIO010000088.1:0-11681 GCA_044225415.1 Burkholderiaceae bacterium
CGCTGCAGTACGCGAAGATCGAGATGCGGCGGCGGACCACGCTGATCGGCTCGATGATGATCGTGAAAGACGACGCCGACGGCATGATCTGCGGCACCTTCGGCACGCACGGGCTGCACCTGCACTACGTCGACCTGGTCATCGGGCGGCGACCGGGCTGCGGCGTCTATGCGGCGCTCAATGTGCTGATGCTGCCGGGCCGGCAGCTGGCGCTGGTCGACACGCACGTGAACCTCGATCCGACGGCCGAGCAGGTCGCCGAGATCACCGTGCTGGCGGCCGAGCAGCTGCGCCGTCTGGGCTTCGATCCGGCCGCGGCGCTCGTATCGCACTCGAGCTTCGGCTCCAGCCAGTCCGCGTCGGCCGTGAAGATGCGCGAGGCGCTGGCGCTGGTGCGCGAACGCGCGCCGGACCTCGAAGTCGACGGCGAGATGCATGCCGACGTCGCGCTGGACGCGGCGATGCGCCAGTCGATGATGCCGTTCTCCACGCTGAAGCGGGAAGCCAACCTGATCGTGTGTCCGAACATCGATTCGGCCAACATCGCCTACAACCTGCTGAAGACCACCGCCGGCAACAACATCGCCATCGGCCCGATCCTGCTCGGTGCGGCGCGGCCGGTGAACATCCTGACGCCGTCGGCCACCGTGCGGCGCATCGTCAACATGACGGCGCTGACGGTGCTTGAGGCGAATGCGCTGCGGCAGCCGCGGCTGCTGTAGTGCGCAGTGGCGCGTGATCCCGTGATCGGCGCGCTGCGTACTGCGCTCGCGGCGTTCGCGCTGCTGGCGGGCTGCGGCCCGGCGACGGACGTCGCGCCGCCGCCGGCGCCGACGGCGCAGCACGCCCCGGCAGCGCGGGCGACTCCGCCGGTCGCTGCACGCGACGCAGTCGACGATGCACTCGCCCCCGATGAGGTGCGGCTCGCGCAACTGCCGCCCGAGGCGCGCGACACGTTGCAGCGCATCCGGAGCGGTGGCCCCTTCGCCTATGAACGCGACGGCGCGGTGTTCGGCAATCGCGAAGGGCACCTTCCGAAACGTCCGCGCGGCTACTACACCGAATACACCGTGCGCACGCCGGGCTCTCGCGACCGCGGTGCGCGACGCATCGTCGCCGGGCAGGGCTCGAGCGGCAATCCGGCAACGGGCGGTGAGTACTGGTACACCGCCGATCACTACAACTCGTTCAGGCGGATTCGCGAATGACCGACCCAACGAAGCGGCAGGCCGGCCGGATTCGGTTCGATGTCGACTGCAGCGGCTGCCGGAGCAGACAGGACGTGCTGGCCGCGCTGGCGGCCGGGCTGGCATTGCCGGAATGGTTCGGCATGAACCTCGACGCGCTGTTCGATGCGCTGGTCAGCCTTCCCGAGAGCCGGCCCGCGAAGGGCTACACGATCGTGCTGCGGGAACTTCCGGGGAGGAGTTCTGCCTTCGGGGACAAGGAGCGCAAGGGGCTGCTGGCCGTGTTCGAGGAGGCAAGCGCCGAGTTGGCGAAGCGAAAGATCTCGCTTGACGTGCAGTGCAGCTTCCGGGATGGGGCGGGTTGATGTTGTCATCCCCGCGAAAGCGGGGATCCACCTTGACGTCGCTTCGCAAAAATGGATCCCCGCTTTCGCGGGGATGACAGCGTACTGCCGTCGCCCCGGCGAAGGCCGGGGCCCAATTTCCCGTCGCGTTGAGGACCTACCGCGGCATCATCCGCGACAGCTGAGCGAGCGCATCGTCGATGCCGCCCTGCGACGGCATCTGGCCGCCGGGTGTCATCTGGTCGATGAACTGCGGCAGCATCTGCGACAGGCCGCCCGACAGCTGGCCAAGATCCATGCCGTGCTGGCCCGCCATCTGTTCGAGCTGGCCGCGACCGAACACTTCCATCAACTGGTCGGGCGAGATCGCCTGGTTCTGGCCAGTGCCGATCCACGAGTTCATCTGGCCGCCCATGCCGGCGCGCTGGAACTGGTCGATCAGCGACGACAGCGGATCGCCGCCGCCCGTCGCCGCACCGCCCTGGCCGCGGCTCGCGAGCAGTTGCATCAGGATCGGCAGCAGCGCAGCAATGTTGAAGCCGGCGCCCGCGCCGCCGCCCGCGGCCTCGCTGCGGCCCTGCGAGGGTTCGGCCATTCCGGAAAGCAGTGCATCGAGCAAGCCCATCGTCGTCTCCTGAAGTTGGATGTCGATCCGACCGCTAGCGCAGGTCGCCGTGCAGCGCCTGCAGCGCCGCCAGTGCAGCGATGCCCGCCGTTTCCGTTCGGAGGATACGCCGGCCGAAGGCAACCGTCGCGTAGCCCGCGCGACGCGCAAGCGCCTGCTCGTCCGCGTCAAAGCCGCCTTCGGGTCCGATCGCCAACGCGAGCGACGCGTCGCTGCCGGCCGCGTCGGTGAGGGCGAGGGTGCCCTCCGGCGCGAGCAGCACGCCGCGGCCCGTGTCAGCGACCGCGGACTGCAGTCCTTCCGCCAGCGATCTGGCGGCGTGCACCGGCGGCACGCGATTGCGCCCGCACTGGCAGCACGCAGCGACGACGATGTCGCGCAATCGCTGCTCGCGCTTCGCGCGGCGCGCGGCATCGAGCGTCACGATACTGCGCTGCGCCGGCACCAGCACGATGGCCGCGACGCCGAGCTCTACGGCTTTCTCGACGACCCAGTCGAGCTTGTCGTTGGCCACCCACGCCTGTACCAGCGTGAGCTTCAGTGGCGACTCGCGCTCGACCCTCTCGTGGGCGACAAGCCGGGCGGAGGCAGCGTCGCCGTCGGTGTGCAGCGTCGCCGCGTACTCGCCGCCGCGCCCGTTGAACAGCGTGATGGCCGCGCCGTCACGCAGGCGCAGCACGCGCAGCGCGTGGTGCGCAATCGCATGCGGCAGCGCGATGCCCGCACCTGCGGCGAGATCGGTGTCGAGGAAGAAGCGCGGCGACATCGCGGCGGCTGCCTGCCGTTGCCGCCGCAGTGGCTGCCCGTTGCGGGTTGGCGTGCGCCGGGGCGCTCAGGCCGCGCGCAGATGCGCGGTGCGCGTGCCGGCGGCCGCCGGGGCCGGTGGCGCGCCGACGAGCTGCTGCACGAAGGTCGGCAGCGTGAACAGCGCCGCGTGCATGGCCGGGTGATAGAAGCGCAGATCGTCGATGTCACGATCGGCCATGCGCTGCGCGATGGTCTCGGCGGACACATGGCGAGGGTCGATCGCGTCGCTCGCCACCGCGAGGCACCATTGCGAACCGTACAGCGGAATGAACAGCGTCAGCGGCGCGACGTGCCGGAACACGCGACGCAGCGCCTCGGCATTCTTTCGGACGGTCTCCGTCTGGTACACCGGCGAGCCCAGGTGCAGCGTCAGCAGACCGCCGGGCTTCAGCGCGCGCTGGCACATCCGGAAGAACTCCTCGCTGTACAGATGGAACGCGGGCGTGTCCGGATCGGTGAGGTCGAGCACGATCATGTCGAAGCGCTCGGTCGTGCTGCGCACGTATTCGTAGCCGTCGCCGATGCGGATCTCCAGGCGCGGATCGTCCAGCGCGCCCTTGTGGATCACGCCGAGGTGCTTGCGCGAGATGTCGATCACCGCCGGGTCGAGCTCGGCCATCACGATGCGCTTCACGCCCGGATGCTTGAACAGCTCTTCCGACGACCCGCCGTCGCCGCCGCCGATCACCAGCACGCTCTCGGGATTCGGATGCGCGAGCGCCGCCGGATGCGTCATGCACTCGTGATAGAAGAACTCGTCGCCTTCGGAGGTCATCAACCGGCCGTCGAGCCGGAACAGGCGTCCGAACTGATGCGTGTCGAGCACTTCGATGCGCTGGTACGGCGAGTCGATCTCGGCGAGCTTCTCCTTCACGGTGAAGCCGTAGCCGGCATGCGCGTTCAGCCAGTCGAAGCTGAGCTGCGCCTGCTGTGTCGGCGTGACCGCGGCCGCGTCGGAACGCGGCGCTTCGGCGGTACTGCCGTCCGCACTGACATCGGAAATGTCGCCGCGCGTGATGCGGTTCACCACCTGCTTTTGCGGGCGGAAGGCCAGCGTCAGCGCCTCGAACAGCTGCTCGGCCTTGCCCGTGTTGTCTTCGGTGAAGTTGCAGACGTAGACGTCGAGCGTCACGCCGCGGCTTTCAGGCCAGGTGTGGATCGCCAGATGGGATTCGGCGAGCAGGATCGTGCCGGTGATGCCGCCGGGCTGGCCGTTCCACTCCGGGAACACGTGCCATTTTTCATCGACGATCGTGAGCTTCGCGTCCAGCGTGGCCTCGCGGCACAGCGTGGACAGCGTGTTCAGATCCGTGAGAGTAGGCGCACTGCAGCCGCAGCCGAACAGATCGCCAGTCAGGTGAAGGCCTTGCATCTTCGTCCCCCAGCAGGTCCGCCCTAATCGACCTGAAGCGCGACTCGCGTCGCAACCCCACGATCCGGGACCCATGCGCTGTGGCGCGGCACGCGGGTCCTTGCAGCCGGCGCATGTCAGTCATGCGACGTCTGCCCCTGCTGGCTTTGGCGGGATGCTGCCTAACGGCACGTTGCCTGGGCCCGCTGCGGACTCGACTGCTCCGCGGCAGGGCACTACGGCGCCCGTTGTTTCCTTGTTCCGGATCGAATTTGGAAAGCCGCTAATGGTAATCGAAATCGGGGATGCCACCAACTGCGACAGGGTGAACTTCGTACGGTTGGAAGCGTCGTTCCAGACGCGAAGCTGCGCACGACTCGGCACTTGATTCACGGCGAAGGGTCCGCAGCGCCGGGTCTTGCGCCAGCGCAGGGCGAGTCGACCGCGTTTGCTAAAATTTACAGTCTTCGCTGTCGTCACGCCTTCACCGGCATCTCGCGGCACCTCGCCTCATCGCCACTCTTCTCTGCGACGCGCACCATGAACGACAACCCGGCGCCGCACGCCGCTGCTCCCGACACCACGCAGGCGAAAATGGCCAACGCGATCCGCGCGCTGGCGATGGACGCGGTGCAGAAGGCGAACTCCGGACACCCGGGCATGCCGATGGGCATGGCCGACATCGCGGTCGCGCTGTTCAGCAGTCACCTGTCGCACAACCCGGCGAATCCGCTGTGGGCCAATCGCGATCGCTTCGTGCTGTCCAACGGCCACGGCTCGATGCTGCAGTACGCGCTGCTGCACCTGACAGGCTATGCGCTGCCGATGGGTGAGCTGGAAAACTTCCGCCAGCTCGGCAGCCTGACGCCGGGTCATCCCGAGCACGGCCTGACGCCGGGCGTGGAAACCACCACCGGCCCGCTCGGACAGGGATTCGCGAACGCGGTGGGCATGGCGCTCGCCGAGAAGCTGTTGGCGGCGGAGTTCAACCGGCCCGGCCACGCGATCATCGATCACCACACGTATGTCTTCGTCGGCGATGGCTGCCTGATGGAAGGCATCTCGCACGAGGCCGCGTCGCTCGCCGGCACGTGGCAGCTCGGCAAGCTCATCGTCCTCTACGACGACAACGGCATCTCGATCGATGGCCAGGTGAGCGGCTGGTACACGGAAGACACGAAGGCGCGCTTCGGTGCCTACGGCTGGAACGTCATCGGCCCGGTCGATGGCCACGATGTCGCCGCGGTGGACGCGGCGATCGCGGCCGCGAAGCGCGAGACGAAGCGTCCGTCGATCATCATCGCGCGCACCGTCATCGGCAAGGGCTCGCCGGGGCGTGCCGGCAGCGAAAAGGCCCACGGCGAGGCATTGGGCGCGGCCGAAGTGGCCGCGACGCGTGCGGCCCTCGGCTGGAGCGACGCGGCGTTTGTCGTCGGCGACGACGTGCGGCGTGCGTGGGACGCGCGCACGCGCGGCGCGCAGCGCGAGGCGGCCTGGAACACCGCGTTCGCCGGCTATGCGAAGGCGTTCCCCGCGGAAGCGGCCGAGCTGCAGCGACGCCTCGCCGGTGAGCTGCCTGCTGGCTACGCCGCGGCGTTGCAGGCCGCGCTGACCGCCACCGCCGCGAAGCGCGAGACGGTTGCGACACGCAAGGCCTCGCAGATCGCGCTGGAAGCGCTGGCGCCGGCACTGCCCGAGATGCTCGGCGGCTCTGCCGACCTGACCGGCAGCAACCTCACGCGCTGGAGTGCGGCGAAGCCGCTGCGGGCCGATGCGCCCGACGGCCGCCATGTCAACTACGGCGTCCGCGAGTTCGGCATGTGCGCGGTCGCCAACGGCGTCGCGCTGCACGGCGGCTACCTGCCGTTCGTGGGTACCTTCCTGGTCTTCTCCGACTACGCGCGCAACGCCGTGCGCATGGCCGCGCTGATGAAGCAGCGCGTCGTCTACGTGTTCACGCACGACTCGATCGGGCTGGGCGAGGACGGGCCGACGCATCAGGCCGTCGAGCATGCGGCGAGCCTGCGGCTGATCCCGCGCCTCGACGTCTGGCGTCCGGGCGACGCGCTGGAAACGCTGGTCGCGTGGGCGGCATCCATCGAACGCCGCGATGGCCCGACCGCGCTGCTGCTGTCGCGGCAGAACGTCGCGTACGAAGCCGACGACGCGAAGCGCTCGCCCGCGGACATCCGCCGCGGCGCGTACGTGTTTGCCGATGCGCCCGGTGGAGGTCGGAAGGCCCGCGCCGTCATCATCGCCACCGGTTCGGAACTGCCGCTGGCAGTCGCCGCGCAGAAGGCGCTTGCCGCGGACGGCGTGCCGGTGCGCGTCGTGTCGATGCCGTCGACGACGGTCTTCGATCGCCAGGACGCGAAATACAAATCAGGCGTGCTGCCGGCCGGTGTGCCGCGCGTCGCAATCGAGGCCGGGGTCACCGATTTCTGGTGGAAGTACGTGCGCGAAGCGGGTGCGGTGATCGGCATCGACCGATTCGGCGAGTCGGCGCCTGCCGGCGCATTGTTCAAACACTTCGGCTTCACCGTGGACAACCTCGTGGCCACGGTGCGGGCCGTCATCGACGGAAGAAAAGGGGAGAGCAAGTGACGATCAAGGTCGCCATCAACGGCTACGGCCGCATCGGCCGCAACATCCTGCGGGCCCACTATGAAGGCGGCAAGCGCCATGACCTGGCGATCGTCGCGATCAACGATCTCGGCGATCCGCAGACCAACGCACACCTGACGCAGTACGACACCGCGCACGGCCGCTTTCCGGGCAGCGTGGCGGTGGACGGCGACGCGATGGTGGTCAACGGCGACCGCATCAAGGTACTGGCGAACCGCAATCCGGCCGAGCTGCCGTGGGGTGCGCTCGGCGTCGACGTGGTGCTCGAGTGCACGGGCTTCTTCACCAGCAAGGAGAAGGCCTCGGCCCACCTGAAGGGCGGGGCGAAGAAGGTCATCATCTCCGCGCCGGGCGGCAAGGACGTCGACGCGACCGTCGTCTACGGCGTCAATCACGGCGTGCTGAAGTCGTCGTTCACGGTGATCTCCAACGCGTCGTGCACCACCAACTGCCTCGCGCCGCTGGTCAAGCCGCTGCACGAGAAGATCGGGCTGGTCAGCGGCCTGATGACCACGGTGCACGCGTACACCAACGACCAGGTGCTGACCGACGTGTTCCACGAGGACCTGCGCCGCGCGCGCGCCGCCGCGCAGAACATGATCCCCACCAAGACCGGCGCCGCGGCCGCGGTCGGGCTGGTGCTGCCGGAACTGAACGGCAAGCTCGACGGCTACGCGATCCGCGTACCGACGATCAACGTGTCGATCGTCGACCTGTCGTTCATCGCCGCGCGCGACACGACGGTCGATGAAGTCAACGGCATCATGAAGGCCGCCGCCGATGGCGAACTGAAGGGCGTGCTGGGCTGCAACACTGCACCGCTGGTTTCCAGCGACTTCAACCACGATGCGCGTTCGTCGATCTTCGATGCGACGCTGACCAAGGTGGCGGGCCGGCTGGTCAAGGTGGCGAGCTGGTACGACAACGAGTGGGGATTTTCGAACCGCATGCTCGACACCACCGTCGCGCTGATGCAGGCGAAGTAGCGGGCTGCCACCACGCCCGTGCCTGCAACACGGCACGGGCATCCCATCTATACGGCTGCGTTAGGTCTTTTGGCCGAGGGTCCGGCAACAGTCCGGACATCATCGCTGCAGTAACCTCGTCGCGCCCGCCTGTCCTGGCAGTGATCTGCCCGGGCGGCGAGTGACTGCGCAGCGACCCTTTCGCCGGGCTTTTCCGGCGCTCGCCGTGCAGCCGGCCTGCCAGTATCGGATGCACGTCCGCACTGGCGGCATCGACCTGGAGTGACCTGTGTTCCGTCCCGTACAGATTTCGCTCGCCGCAGCCATCGCCGCGCTCGTGGTGCTGCCGGCCGGCATTGCGTATTCGACCGGCGTGCTGACGCCCAAGCAGGCGAAGCTGCAGGGGCTCGTCGCAACGTCCAAGACGCGCGAACAGACCGTCGACAAGCTGATCGTCAAGCTGCGCTCGCCGAAGAGTGCGGCGCTGGCGGGCGAAATGAGCGCTGCCCGCGAGCAGTCGATGGCGAAGTCGGCCGGCGTCGGCATGAAGTTGCTGCGCAAGCAGGCCGGCGGCGCGCACCTGATGCAGCTCGAGCGGGCGATACCGCTGTCGGAGGCGCGCGCGATGGCGGCGCGGCTCGCGCAGGATGCGGACGTGGAGTACGCCGAACCGAACACGCACTTCCGCGCGCTGCTGGTGCCGACCGAGACGCGTTACACGCAGTGGCAGTGGAACCTGTTCGCGCCGACGTCGAGCTATACAGACTCCGCCGCCGCGATCACCACGACTGCGACGGGCGGCGCCAACCTGCCGCCGGCGTGGGAATACACGACAGGTTCGGACTCGGTCGTCGTTGCGGTCATCGACAGCGGCATCGTCAATCATCCGGATCTGAATGGCGTGGCGGGCGGCGCGACCTACACGCCTGCCGGGCGCTTCCTGCCGGGCTATGACTTTGTTTCGCCTGGCGCAGTGGGTCTGCCCGCCAATTTCGTAGCCAACGATGGCAACGGCCGTGATGCCGACCCATCGGATCCGGGCGACTGGATCACCGCGGCAGAGAAGACGCAATACCCTGATGAATGTGCACCAGGCGAGACTGCTCCTTATCAGACTTCCGACAGCAGTTGGCACGGTTCGCACGTCGCTGGCGTTATTGCAGCCACCGCCAACAACGGGGTCGGCATTGCCGGTATCGGCTGGAACGTGAAGATCCTGCCTGTGCGCGCGCTTGGAAAGTGCGGTGGTGACCTGTCCGACATCGAAGAAGCGATCCGCTGGGCGGCGGGACTGCCGGTCAGTGGCGTGCCGGCCAATCCCTATCCCGCGAAAGTCATCAATCTCAGCCTGGGCGGTGAAGGCGCGTGTTCGTCGACGATGCAGGCGGCGGTCACGGCAGCGATCGGCCAGGGCGCCGTCATCGTCGCCGCTACCGGCAATGGTGGCGACGTCAATGTGGTGTCGCCGGCCAACTGCACCGGCGTCATCGCGGTCACCGCTCATGCCATCAACGGCGAGAACGCGGAATACGCGAACATCGGGACGCAGACGAAGCTGAGCGCCCCGGGCGGCGGAACGCCGTTCCAGCTTGGCAATGGCTCTTCGATCGACAACGCGAACTTCGACGGCTACTACATCTTCTCGAGCGTTCTGTTCGGGGCCACAACGCCCACCAGCACATCATCGGCGGGCAGCAGCAGCGGTCCTGCCTATACCGGGTTTGTCGGCACCAGCGCGGCTTCGCCGCACGTGGCCGGTGTCGCGGCATTGCTGAAATCGGCGGTACCCGACGCAACCCCTGTGCAGATAGAAGCACTGCTGAAGAACAACACACGGCCGTATCCGACCGGCAGCGCCTGCAACACGTCCGGTTTCGCGGGCATGTGCGGCACCGGGCTGCTGGACGCCGGCAAGGCCCTGGTTGCGACCGGCAACAGCGTCGTGCCTGCTGCTGCAGCGGGTGCCGACCAGACAGCGATACCCGGCAGCTTCGTCACCCTCAATGGTGTCAACAGCAAGGCGTTCAACGGAAAGACGATCACGGGCTATCTGTGGGAGCAGGTATCGGGCCCGGCGGTGACGCTGAACGGCGCAAGCACCGTGACGGCGAACTTCTATGCGCCTTCGACCGGGACGCTGGTGTTCCGCCTGACCGTCACCGACAGCCAGGGCAAGACCGGCACCGACCAGGCCTCCGTTCGAGTCAACAGCGCCCCCGTGCTGGCGGTGGCACCGGCGGCGCGCAGCGCCACCGTGGGTGAAACCGTCACCTTCAGCGTCACGGCCACCGATGCCGACAACGATGCGATCACCTACGCGGCCAGCAGCGCTTCCAACGTGCCGGTGACTGCGCTGTCGCCGAGCGGCGTCTTCAGCTGGAACACCACCGGCTACAGCGCCGGCACCTACACGCTCGCGTACTTCGCCACCGACGGCCTCGCCAATAGCGCGACGCAGACGGTGACGATCACCCTCACCGGCGGCGGCAGCGCTGCCAATCCGCCGGTCAGCAGCGGCGGTGGTGGCGGAGGCTCGTGGAACTGGGCCGGCATCGGCCTGCTGCTGTCACTGCTGCTGCTGCGTGCCGCGACCGCGCGGCAGCAGCGCAAACGCCGCGCCTAGCAGCGATCCGCAGGCCGCGCCGAGCAGGTGCGCCTGCGGTACCACCGCGGCGCCGAGCCAGTCGGCGTAGGGCAGCGTGCCCGCGGCCGGCTGCTCGATCGCGACCTTGATCCAACCGCCGGCGACCAGCAGCGCCGGCACGATCCAGTCTCGCAACTGCAGCGGTCGGGCGTGCCGGCTGCCGATCAGCCATGCAGTGGCTCCCGCGAAGAACAGCGCGTGCAGGATCCCTGACAGTCCGCGGTACCACAGCACCGCGGGATGGAACCACGCGAGTCCGGTTCCGACGACGAACGCTGCGATCACCAGCACCGCCACCTGCCGCAGCGCCGACAGCTCGGGCGCGAACAGCCGCGCGACGATGACCAGCGCGAGCGTGTTGATCGCGGCGTGCATCCAGTTGATGTGCACGAGGTGGCCGCTCATCAGCCGCCACGGCTGGGCGACGATCAGCGCGCGCCGGTACTCGAGCAGCGCACCGGCATCCAGCGCCTGCAGCAGCAGCACGATGGCCGCCAGCGCAAGCGCGCAGCGTTCCGCAGCGGTGACGTTCAGTCGAGGCAAGCGCGTGAGGTGGGGTGCAAGCGGGAATGGTTACCGGGGCGACTCGTATAATGCCCAACTCACCGCGGCCGCGTGCTTCCGTCTCGAACGGTTGCCCGTCGCCGCGCTCAACAACGGCCGCCTGACGAGGACGCTGCACCACCCCCGTCCCGAATCGACGCTTCCTTCCATGCACGTCCGCACTCTCGAAGAACTCGCGCGCTCCGGCCAGCTCGCCGGCAAGCGCGTCTTCATCCGCTCCGACCTGAACGTTCCCTTCGACGATGCCGGGCGCATCAGCGAAGACACGCGCATCCGCGCCTCGGTGCCCGCATTGAAGATGGCACTCGATGCGGGCGCGGCGGTGATGGTGACATCGCACCTGGGGCGTCCCGTCGAAGGCGAACTGAAGGCCGGAGATTCGCTCGCGCCGATCGCCACGCGCCTCGGCGAGCTGCTCGGTCGCCCCGTGCGGCTGCAGTCGGACTGGACCGGCGGCGTGCAGACGGCACCCGGCGACATCGTGCTGCTGGAAAACTGCCGCGTGAATCGCGGCGAGAAGAAGAACAGCGACGAGCTTGCGCGCCGCATCGCTGCGCTCGCCGACGTCT
>JBGAIO010000089.1:0-10050 GCA_044225415.1 Burkholderiaceae bacterium
GAGTAGCCGAGCATCACTTCCTGCAGCGGCCGGCTGCCGTGCCCCGGCGCAGGCGCGAGCAACAGGCTGCGCAGGCCGGGGTGCACCCACAGCTCGCGCATGATCGCGGGCGCGCGCGTCAGGTCGTCGATGGTCTCGAACAGCGGCACCACCATCAGCCGGCAGTGGCGCTGTTCCACGCCCGCGAGCAGGCCGGTCTCCTTCTGCAGCAGCGCCACTTCGAGCAGGTCGGACACGGTCTCCGTATGCGACACGATGTGCCGTTCGATGGCGCGCGGGCCGAAGGCCGCGCGCAGCTCGCGCGCGGCGTTGAACACCGCGAGTTCGCGTTCGGTGCGCTCGCTGTAGCGCAGGTGCGCAGACATCAGCGGCCGCGCGTGCGCCAGTTCGCGCGACAGCAGCTTGACGCGCTCGGCCTCGGAGAGCTTCGAGTAATCGGTGCAGACCTCGGCGCTGGCCAGCAGCTCTGCGACCACGCTTTCCAGTACGTCGGAGCTCTGCCGCAGGTCGAGCGTGGCACCGTGGAAGCCGAATACATCGATCGCGCGCAGCAATGGCGCCACGCGCAGCCGCGCGATCAGCGCGTTGCCGTGCCGGGTCAGTGAATCGGAAACGGTGGCGATGTCCGCGTGGAACGCGGCGGTGTCCGCATAGGGCTGCGCGTCGGCCAGCGCCGGCCGCGTCCGCAGGTTCAGCCCGAGCGACCGCGCGGTGGCGATCAGCCGCGCGTAGACGCCGGTCAGCGCGCGGCGATAGGGCTCGTCGGCGCGCTGCTGCGACTGGTCGGGGCTCGCATCGGCGAGCGCGGCGAGAGCCGGGTCCGGCGGTGCATATTGTTCGGACATCGACAGGCTCGCACCGAGCGCATGCACGGCCTCCGCGTAGTGATTGAACACGGTCTCGGCCTGCGCCTTCAGCGCGGCGCGCATCGTGTCGGCGCCGACGTGCGGATGGCCGTCGCGATCGCCGCCGATCCAGCTGCCCAGCGCGAGGAAGGACGGCACCGGGCCGGGCAGGCGCGCGGCCTTCTCGATGTCCGCGTACACCACCGGCAGCTCGCGCAGGAAGGTCGTGCCCCAGTAGGCGAGCGCGTTGGCGATCTCGTCGTAGACGCTGAGCTTCGCCGGCCGCAGCATGCGCGTCTGCCAAAGCGTGGCGATGTCGGCGAGCAGCTGCTCGTCGATGGCCGCGCGTTCGGGCTCCGTAGCGGTCTCGCGCTGTTCGATGTGCGCGGCGACGGCGCGCTCGGCGTCGAGCACGCTCTTGCGCCTGACCTCGGTGGGATGCGCGGTCAGCACCGGCATCAGGCAGGCATCGGCGAGCAGGGACGCCAGCCGCCGCGCCCCGACACCGTGCGCCTGCAGCGTCGCCATCGCGTGGCGCAGCGTGCCGGGGCGATCGGCATCGCCCGCCTGCTGGCGGCGCACCTGATGGCGGTCCTCCGCGATGTTGGCGAGGTGCGAGAAGTGGCCGAACGCGCGCACGACGTCGATGGTCTGGTCGCGCGACAGCTTGCGCAGCAGCGTGTCGAGCCGGCGGCCCGCGGCCGGATCGGCGTCGCGGCGAAAGCGCAGCGCCGTCTGGCGGATGTCTTCCACCGCCGCATACAGCGCTTCGCCGGCGTGTGTACGCAGCACGTCGCCGAGCAGCTGGCCGAGCAGCCGTATGTCCTGGCGCAAGGCTTCGTCGATTCCGGTCCCCATTGCCCACCTCCGACGTGCGCTACATGCAAGAAGCGCACCATCGCAATGCTAGACTGACTCGCTCCCTTCTCGTGCATCGCCGCGGTCGATGCCGACGACCCTACCTCGCCCCGCATGAGCGCACATTCCACTCCGACCTCTTCCCCCGGCGCGGCCACTCGCGTGATCATTGCAACCCGGCAGAGCCCGCTCGCGATGTGGCAGGCCGAGCATGTGCGCGACCTGCTCGCGGCGCGCCTGCCGGCCGGCGCGGTGCAGCTGCTGGGCATGACCACGCGCGGCGACGAGATCCTCGACCGCACGCTGTCGAAGGTCGGGGGAAAGGGCCTGTTCGTCAAGGAACTCGAAGTCGCGCTGCTCGACGGTCGCGCGCAGCTCGCGGTGCATTCGCTGAAGGACGTGCCGATGGAACTGCCGCCGGAGTTTGCGCTGGCGGCCGTGATGAAGCGCGAGGACCCGCGCGACTGCATGGTGTCGGTGAAGTTCGGCTCGCTCGAGGAACTGCCCGTCGGCGCGCGCGTCGGCACGTCGAGCCTGCGGCGCGAACTGATGCTGCGCGCACGCTTCCCGCACCTGACGATCCATTCGGTGCGCGGCAATGTCAACACGCGGCTCGCCAAGCTCGAGCGCGGCGACTTCGATGCATTGGTCATGGCCGCGGCGGGACTGAAGCGTCTCGGCATGGCCGAACGCATCCGGCAGATCATCCCGACGTCAGTTTCGCTGCCGGCGCCGGGGCAGGGCGCGCTCGGCATCGAAACGCTGCGCGACGACGCATCGACCCAGGCGCTGCTCGCGCCTCTGAACGATGCGGCGACCCGTGCCGCGACAGCCGCCGAGCGCGCCGTGTCGCGCGGACTCGGCGGCAGCTGCCAGGTGCCGCTGGCGGCCTACGCCGAAGTCGAGGGCGACACCCTGCGGCTGCGCGCACTGGTGGGCAATGCCGGCAGCGGCGAGTACATCGAGACGGAAGCCAGCGGCGCCGTCGCCGAGGCCGAAGCGCTGGGCGCGCAGGCCGTCATCGCGCTGAAGGCGCGCGGCGCGCTGCGGCTGCTCGGCATCGAATAGTCGTCACGTCCGCGTCATACGACGCCGGCGTGCTTCGCATTCCATGAAGCCGCGGATTATCGTCACCCGACCCGGCGACGCCGGTCGCCGGCTGCGGGCGAGCCTGCAGCAGGCCGGCCACGAGGCCGTGTGGTGGCCGGCCTTCGAGATCGGTGCCGCGCCCGATGCGGCGCATGCGCGCCGCGTGCTGGCGGAACTCGACGGGTTCGACCTCGCTCTGCTCGTCAGCCCTGCCGCGGTGCGCGCCACTGCCGCGCTGCTTGCGCAGCCATGGCCGGCCACGACAGCCATCGGCGCGGTGGGCGCGGCGACCGCCGCGGCCGTCGGGGAATGGCTGCGCCCTGCTGCCTCGGTGCCGCTGATCGCTCCAGCTTCCAGCGAAGAGACGGGCTCGGAAGCCTTCATGGCGGAGTGGCAGCAGCGCGGGCGCTCTGCGCGGCGCGTGCTGATCCTGCGTGCGCAGCACGGTCGCGAATGGCTGGCGCAGCGCTTCGCGGCGCTCGGCAGCCGGGTCGATACCCTCGCGGTGTACTCGCGCAACGCCTGCGAACTCGACGCTTCCGCGCGGCGCTGGCTTGCCGCGTCGATCGACGGCGGAGCACGGGTGGCGACTGTCTTTTCCAGCAGCGAGGCGATCGCCGCGCTCGATCACAGCGTACGCGGCGAGCCGCGTGCGGCGGCGTGGCTGCGGGCCGGTACGGCGGTGGCCACGCACGCGCGCATCGCCGGGCAGCTGTTGGCGTCCGGCTACAGTCATGTCGTGACCCGCTCCGCCGACGACGCGACGCTGATCACACAGCTAGAATCGCTGTAAGGCAGCGTGCCTGCGCGACATGCGGGAGACGCTGCCCGCATCGGCTTCCAACTTTTGACCTTGCCTAGCGGCCTCTGCCTTGACGCCCAGCGAGCTTCACGCCAGCCCACCCAGCGGACCGCCGTCGCCTGCGCCGGTTCCCGCTCCCGTCGCCCCCGTCATGCCGCCACCCGCCCGCCGCAGCAACTCGCTGTCGCTGCTGTATGCACTGGTCGCTGCCGCGGCACTGGCGCTGGCGGCGGCGACGTACTTCCAGCTCTCGGTGCTGCGCAAGGATGCGGCGCGCCGGCTGACCGATCTCGAGCAGGCCAACCTGCG
Organism: Burkholderiaceae bacterium; assembly: GCA_044225415.1. Classification (GTDB taxonomy): domain Bacteria; phylum Pseudomonadota; class Gammaproteobacteria; order Burkholderiales; family Burkholderiaceae_F; genus JALORV01. The sequence continues at coordinate 3,904 of JBGAIO010000089.1, forward strand.
CACCAGCGAGATGGCGGCGCGGGCCGACGCCGAGGCTCGCGCCGCGCGTGAACGCATGTCGGTGCTGGAAGCGCGCGTCGCCGAAGAGCAGGGCCAGCGCGAGGCGATGGAGCAGCTCTACGCCGACCTGTCGCGCGGCCGGGACGAGGCGGTCAACGTCGAAGTGGAACGACTCGTGTCGATGGCGGCGCAGGAGCTGGCGATCAGCGGCAACGTCGCGACCGCGCTGGCGGCGCTGCAGACCGCCGACGCGAGGCTGGCGCGCGCGGACAGTCCGCGCTTCCTTCCGCTGCGCCGGGTGATCGCGCGCGACATCGAACGACTGAAGCTCGCGCCGTCGGTGGACGTCACCGGCATCGCGCTGAAGATCGATCAGATCGCCGCCGGTGTCGACGGCTGGACGCTGCTGTCGGATGCGAAGCTGCCGGTGCCCGCGAGAGAGGCGCCCGCGGAGGGCGCGGCGCCCGAGACGAACGCGGCGCTGCCGGCCTGGCGCCGATGGCTGGATCGCCTGCGGCATGAACTCGGCGAGTACCGCGACCTGGTGCGCCTGCGCGTCGTCGACGCGCCTGAAGCGCTGCTGCTGCAGCCGCAGCAGCAGCAACTCGTGCGGCAGCAGATCCGCCTGCGGCTGCTGAATGCGCGCCAGGCGCTGCTCGGTCGCAACGACCGGCTGTTCCGCGCCGATCTTGCCGAGGCCCAGGCGCTGATCATGAAGCACGTCGATACGCGCCAGCCCGCGGCGGCGGGTGCGCTCGCGCAGCTGAAGCAGATCGCCGCCACCGCGCTGACCGTCGAGGTGCCCCAGATCAACGACAGCGTCGCGGCCGTGCGCAGCACCCGCGTCACGCCGGGGCGCTGATGCGCGGGCTCACATGCGCTGGCTGACGTCGGCACTGCTGCTCGCATTGCTGGCAGCAGCGGTGGCGCTGCTGCTGCAGCTCGACGTCGGCAACGTCGCGATCCTGGTTCCGCCTTATCGCGTCGACATCGCGCTGAGCCTGATGTTGCTGCTGCTGGCCGGCGCGCTGGTGGTCGTTTATCTCGTGGCGCGCGCCCTGCAGAAGGTCGCCGACTTTCCGGAACAGGTCCGCCTCTACCGCGCGCGGCGCGAGGAGGTCGGAGGCCAGCAGGCGCTGGTCGAGGCGGCGCGCAGCCTGCTCGAAGGCCGCTTTGCGCGGGCGGAAAAGGCGGCGCGGGTCGCGCAGTCGTCGCCGCGCACGGCGGGCGTTGCCGCGCTGATCGGTGCGCGCGCGGCGCATCGCATGCAGGAGCGAGGTCGACGCGACGAGTGGCTCGCGCTGGCCGAACGCTGTGCGGACGTCGAGATGGCGCGGCTGGTGACCACCGCCGAGATGCTGAGCGAACAGCGCGACAACGAAGCGGCGCTCGCGGCCATCGAGCGGCTGCAGGCCACGGGCGCGCGCCACATCCACGTGATGCGCGTCGCGCTCAACGCCAGCCTGCAGGCCGGCCGTTGGGAAGAGGCCCTGAAGGCGCTGCGCATGCTCGAGAAGCGCAATGCGCTGCATCCGGTGCCGGCGCGCAAGTTCAAGCTGGCGGCCTATGGCGCGCTGCTGCGCGCGCAGCGCTACGACCCCGCGTCGCTCGAGCAGGCATGGGCCGCGATCCCGGCATCCGACCGCGCGCTGCCTGACGTCGCGCTCGTGGGCGCGCAGCTGCTCAACGTCGCGGGTCGCGGCGGACGCGCCGCCGAAGTGATCGAAGGCGCGCTGAAGCTCACGCCCGCGCGCTGGGACGAGACCTGCGAAGCGCTGCTCGATGAATATGCGCGCGCGCATTCCTTTCCCGCGCGCGATCAGCTCGCGCACGTGGAACGATGGCTCGCGGAAGTGCCGTACGACGGTTCAGTGCGGGCGGTGCTGCTGCGCACGGCCGGACTGCTGTGCCTGCGCGAGCAGCTGTGGGGCAAGTCGCGCGGCTACCTGACCGAGAGCCTGGCCATCCGCAAGGACCCGGAAACGCTGGTGGCGCTGGCGCGCCTGGCCGAAGCCACTGGCGAGTTCGAAGAGGCGCAGCAGCATTTCCGCGAAGCGGCGCTCGGGTTTGCCCAGGCGCCTCCACCCACGCCGACGGGCGAACTTGCGCCGGGCGCGTGGCGCGACAACACGACCTGATCCGCAGGGCCGCTGCGTAACCACGCGGTCAGCTTCTGCAAGATGCCTGTAAGGAAAGTCTCCAACACTGCGCGCAGGGCCGCCGCAGAACGGCGCTGATCCGTCGGCCGGGCCGACCAGAGTCGGGGAGACACCGTGGGGAACAGGCAGGGCGCTGATGTGGGCGGGCGGTCTGCCGCGCGCGGCGCAGCGCCGCCGAATCCGCGCGCCGGTGTGAAGGTGGTGATCGCATCCACCTTCGGCACCGTGTTCGAGTGGTACGACTTCTTCCTGTACGGCACGCTCGCGCCTTTGCTGGCGCGCCATTTCTTCAGCGGACTGGATGCCACCGCCGCGTTCCTGTTCACGCTGCTGGGCTTCGCGGTGGGCTTCGCTGTCCGACCCATCGGCGCGATCCTGTTCGGCCGCGTCGGCGACCGCGCCGGGCGCAAGCGTGCGTTCCTGCTGACCACACTGCTCATGGGCGGTTCGACGTTCCTGGTCGGCCTGCTGCCCGGCTATTCGAGCATCGGCCTCGCTGCACCGCTGGCACTGATCACGCTGCGGCTGCTGCAGGGCCTGGCGCTCGGAGGCGAATACGGTGGCGCTGCAACCTTCGTAGCCGAGCACGCGCCGGCGCATCGGCGCGGCACCTACACGTCCTGGATCCAGACCACCGCATCGCTGGGGCTGCTGCTCGCGCTGCTGGTCAGCACGGGCCTGCGCCACTGGGTCGGCGAGGAAGCGTTCGTCGAATGGGGCTGGCGCCTGCCGTTCCTCGCGTCGGCGCTGCTGCTGGTGATCTCGATGTGGGTGCGCGCGTCGATCGGTGAATCTCCGGTCTTCGAGCGGCTGCGCAGCAGCGGGCGGCGGTCGGAGGCGCCCGTGGCCGAGGCGCTGACGCAGTGGCCCAACCTGCGACTCATCCTGGTCGCGCTGACGGGCCTGGTCGCGGCGCAGGCCGTCGTCTGGTACACGGGGCAGTTCTACGCGCTGCTGTTCCTGCAGCAGACGCTGAAGCTCGATGCGACCACCGCGGGCCTGTTGATGGGCATCGCGCTGCTGATCGCCACGCCGTGCTTCATCCTGTTCGGCGCGCTGTCGGACCGCATCGGGCGCAAGAAGGTGATGCTCACGGGCACGCTGCTGGCGGCGCTGACCTACTTCCCGATCTTCGAGCAGCTGACGCAGTACGCCAACCCTGCGCTCGCCGAGGCGCAGCGCCGCGCGCCCATCACGGTGCTGGCCGACCCGGCCCACTGCAGTTCCACGCTGGCACTGCTGCGTTCGAGCGGGCCGAGGACGTCGTGCGACGTGGCGCGCGACTTCCTGGTGCGAGCCGGCATCAGCTACGGCAGCGCGCCCGCGCCCGCCGGCAGCATCGCGCAGATCCAGGTGGGTCCGCGCACCAGCGTGCAGGCCTTCGACCCGCGGGCCTCCGATGCGGCCGCGCAGGAGCAGCGCTTCCGCCACGAAGCGGAGGAGGCCGTGTTCCGCGTCGGCCGCTATCCGACGAAGGCCGATCCCGGCCAGATCGAAAAGCCGATGATCGTCATCCTGCTCACCGTGCTGATCATCTTCGTCACGATGGTCTACGGGCCGGTCGCCGCGGCGCTGGTGGAGATCTTCCCGACGCGCATCCGCTACACGTCGGTGTCCATCGCCTACCACGTCGGCAATGGCTGGTTCGGCGGCTTCGTGCCGATCATCGCGTTCGCGGTCTCGGCCGCGGGCGGCGATATCTATGCAGGCCTTTGGTACCCGGTGCTGGTCTGCGCCATCGGATTTGTCATCGGCGTGATATTCGTGGCCGACGTCCGCGGCGCGCGGCTCGACGAGGCTGACCGGCGTGCCGGCGCTGTCCAGCCGGTGCGCACCTGACCGACTTCCAGCGCGGCCGGCCGCCTGGCGCGGACCGGTAAGTTTTCATTCAGCTTCGGCAAGCGAGGCGTAAGCGACTCCGCGAACACTGCGGCGGTCGCCCCGGCAGAGGGCGCCCAAAACTTCGTCAAGGAGACGGCTGATGAGTTCCTCCAGCACAGCGCCCATGGGAGCTGGGCACCGTGACTTCACCGGAGACGAGAAGCGCGTGATCTTCGCGTCCTCGCTGGGCACGGTGTTCGAGTGGTACGACTTCTATCTGTATGCGACGCTTGCGCCCTTCTTCGCGGCGCTGTTCTTCCCGAAGGGCAACGAGACGGCGGCGCTGCTGTCGGCCTTCGCCACCTATGCGGCGGGCTTCCTGGTGCGGCCGTTCGGCGCCCTCGTGTTCGGGCGCATCGGCGACCTCGTCGGGCGCAAGTACACCTTCCTGGTGACCATCCTCGTGATGGGCTTCGCGACCTTCGCGGTCGGCCTGCTGCCCACCTTCGAAAGCATCGGGTGGGCGGCGCCGGTCATCCTGGTATCGCTGCGGCTGCTGCAGGGCCTGGCGCTGGGCGGCGAGTACGGCGGGGCGGCCACCTACGTCGCCGAGCACGCACCCAACAACCGCCGCGGCTTCGACACCAGCTGGATCCAGACCACGGCGACGCTGGGCTTCTTCCTGGCGCTGCTGGTCATCGGTGTGTGCCGCGCGTTCATCGACGCCAAGACCTTCGCCGAATGGGGCTGGCGTCTGCCCTTCTGGGTGTCGATCATCCTGCTAGCCTTCTCCGTGTACATCCGGCTCAAGCTGGAAGAATCGCCGGTGTTCAAGCGCATGAAGGCCGAAGGCAAGGGTTCGAAGGCGCCGCTCACCGAGTCCTTCGGCCGCTGGCCGAACCTGAAGCTGGTGATCCTGGCGCTGCTCGGCGCCACGGCGGGCCAGGGCGTGGTCTGGTACACGGGCCAGTTCTACGCACTGTTCTTCCTGCAGATCACGCTGAAGCTCGACTACATCACGACCTACACGCTGATCGGTGCCGCGCTGCTGCTGGGCACGCCCTTCTTCGTGTTCTTCGGCTGGCTGTCGGATCGCATTGGTCGCCTGAAGATCATCCTGGTGGGCTGCCTGATCGCGGCGCTGACGTACTTCCCGCTGTTCAAGGCGCTGACGCACTACGTCAATCCGGCGCTGGAAGCCTTCCAGGCCAAGACGACGATCACCGTGGAAGCGGAGAACTGCAACTTCCACCTGTTTGTCGGCCCCTGGAGCAAGTTCAGCGACTGCGACCGCACCAAGGACTTCCTGACCAAGCAGGGCCTGTCGTTCAACTCGGTGCAGGGGCAGGCGGGCAAGCCGGTGATCACGCGCATCAACGACGTGGTGGTCGAAGGCTGGGACGAGAAGAAGATCGCGGAGACGCTCAAGGCCGCGGGCTATCCGGGCGCGGCCGACAAGACCAAGGTGAACTATCCGATGACGCTGCTGATCCTGTTCATCATGCTGATCTACGTCACCATGGTGTACGGACCCATCGCGGCCTTCCTCGTGGAGCTCTTCCCGGCGCGCATCCGCTACACGTCGATGTCGTTGCCGTATCACATCGGCAACGGCTGGTTCGGCGGCATGCTGCCGCTGACGGCGACCGCGATGGTGGCGGCCACCGGCGACATCTACTATGGCCTGTGGTACCCGATCGTCGTGGCGATGATCACGGTGGTCGTGGGGGTGCTGTTCCTGCGCGAGACCAAGGACCGCGACATCTACGCGAACGACTGAGCGCCGTTGCGCCCGCATTGGAGGCCGGTGGCGGCGACGCCATCGGCCTTTTTCATTGCGGCGCCGCGCGCTGCCGCGCCTTCACCACCGTCACCGTGCAGCTGGCCTGCGCCACCACGCGCGCGGACACGCTGCCGAGATAGCGCCGCAGCGTGGATGCGCCGCGCGAGCCGATGACGATATGGTCGACGTGATTGACGGCCGCGTAGTCGAGCAGCGCGCTCGACGGGTCGGGCGCTTCCAGCACGTGATGCGTGACGCGCTCCGGCGGCAATTCGAGCGGCCGCGCCCAGTGCTTCAGCTCCACCAGCCGTCGAACGTGCAGGTTGCGGCCCTCTGCGTCGACGGTCTGGTCCACGCCGATGCGCGCGGTCTTCAGCACCGACA
>JBGAIO010000089.1:10079-11383 GCA_044225415.1 Burkholderiaceae bacterium
CACCGTGTTGCGCAGCTCGGCCGCCAGCGCTTCCCATTCCTGCGACAGGTCCACTGCGGCCATGACGATCGGCGCGCGCGCCACCTGCGCGGCAGCGCCGTGCGCGACCGGCGCATTGCCGACGCTGCGTGCCCAGCGCGCGAGCCGTCCCGTGAAGCCGTCGACCTCGGTGCGCTGCGCGCGCTCGGTCAGCGTCACGCTGTGTGGATGCGACAGGTCGAAGGCGACCTGCGCGGCCGAGCTGTAGCGCTGTGCGGCATCGACCTCCAGGCAATGCAGGATCACTTCCTGCAGCCATGGCGGCAGGGCGGGGACGATGGCGCGCGGCGGCCGCGGCAGCTCGGTCAGCCGCCGGCGCAGGCCGCGCACGCTGGTGGGATTGCCGAACGGACGCTCCCCGGTGGCCAGGTAGTACAGCATCGCGCCGAGGGAGAACAGGTCGCTGCGCGGATCGCTGCGCTGGTGCAGCACCTGCTCGGGCGAGATGTAGGGGCCGGTGCCCATGGGCAACCGGAATTCTTCCGCGAGCAGGTCAGGCAGGTGATCGTGGCGCGCGAGGCCGAAGTCGATCAGCACCGCGGTGCCATCGGGCCTGAACATCACGTTGCTCGGCTTCAGGTCGAGGTGGATCACCGACTGCCGATGCAACTCGTGCACGGCCGATGCGATGCGCGTGCCGAGCGACGCGACTTCGTCGGCGGGCAGCGGCGTGGCCTCCAGGCGTGCGCGCAGCGACTCGCCCGCGATCAGTTCCATGACGATGTAAGGCTGCGTCTCGTAGCCGCCGGCCGAATGGAAGCGCGGAAAGTGCGGGCCCGTCAGGCGCGGCATGATCATCTGCTCGACCTCGAAGCTGACGATCGCCGTCGGATCGCTGTCGTCGCGCAGCATGGGGATCTTCATCAGCAGCGGCTCGGACAGATCTGCACGCGGGTCGGGACGAGATACGCGCCACAGATCGGCCATGCCACCGCGGTGCAGGCGCTCCTCCAGCACGAAGCCGTCGATGCTCTGACCGGCGGCGAGCTTCGCGCCCAGCAACTCAGATCCCGCCTTCGAGCCGGCTCGCCAGACGCTGCGGCAGCCCCGCGGCGCGGATCTTCGCGGCGGCCGACTGATGGTCGTAGGGCACGCGCCAGAAGGTGAGCAGGTTGTTGAGTTCGTCGAAGGTCGCGTAGCAGGCAGCCGGGTTGCCGTCGCGCGGTTGTCCACACGAACCCGGCAGCGCCAGCCACCGGCGCGACGGCATCAGCAGGACCTCGACGCCGGGCGTCGGCCTGAAACGCTCGACACGCTGCGTGATG